>JAJYKK010000024.1 GCA_021788645.1 Pseudomonadota bacterium | reverse complement strand
CGTTATACAACAGCGCGCGGCTTTTGTCCAGCCCCCTACGTCATCGACCGACCGAAATCCCAGCCGCGCGGGTCAGCGTGGTCACATTGAGAATTGCTGATCGAAGGCAGCCTCATGCCGCAGATCGGCTACCGCCCCGCGCCCCACTGGCTGGTGGCCCTCGGCGAACAGGCTTCGCGCCAGCAGGGAACAGGGCAGACCGGTTGGTCGACGTGGCTCATGATCGAGCACGAGTTTTCCGATCGGGACTAAAGGGCCCCCTGTCCCAGGGCGACAACGGCGCTTCTCGCCCCGCCCCATTTGCCCGCCGGCCGATACGCCATTGGGCGGATGCCCCCAGGCCCGCCCGGGAGCCCCTTGGGGCGAGACCGTCGCCCGTCGGGCGGGAGCCCACGACGACGATGCCCACCCGTCGCCGGCTATTGCGGTTTATCGGCGCGCAGTATTAAATGAGTGGATGGCTTTGCACAACTCTCATTGGCCTACGTGGCATTCCGGCGGAGCACGCAACCCTGAGGCCTTCGCCAGCGACATGAAGCTCACGGTGGGCATGGGCTTCGCGGTAGTCCTTGTCCTCATGGTCGCCCTGACCGGGGTAACCCTGAAGCAGATGGCCGCCATGGACACGCGTCTCGAAGGCATCGTCAATCAGAACAACGTCAAGACCCGTCTTGCCACGGTGATGCGCGACACCCTGCGCGACCGCGTCATTACCACCTACAACATCCTGATCCTGCAGAACCCCTTCGCCAAGGATGCCGAGCGCATGCACTTCTATGCGCTCGGCGAAACCTACGCCGAGGCGCATAACCAGCTCGCCGGCATGGTCAGCTCTCCTGCGGAAAAGACGCTGCTGCGGCAGGTCGATGCCATCACGGTCGTCACCGAGCCCATAGTGCTGCGCACGATCTCGCTCGCCATGAATGGCCATGACCGCCAGGCGCTCAAGCTTCTGCTCCAAAATACCATGCCCATGCAACGAAAAGCCATGGCCAAACTGAATGTCCTGGTCGCCCTTCAGCAGGCGGCCACGCGCACCGCCGCGCAACAGGCGCGCGCAGCCTATCGCGAGACCCGCCTCCTGCTCGTCATCCTCGGCGGCGCCGCGGCCGTCATCGGCGTCGCCATCGCCAGCATCGTCATCCGCCGGACATCCGCCCAAACCCACGAGATCGAGAAGGAGAAGCTCAAATACAAGACGCTGTTCGAGACCAACTCCGACGGCATCGTCATTTTCGACGAAACCGGCTTCGTCGACTGCAACCGCGCCGCGCTCAGGATGTTCGGCATGGAAAACGTCGCAGCCTTCGTCGGCAAGAAACCTGGAGAACTGGGGCCGCCCGTCCAGCCCGACGGCGCTCCCTCCACCCGCTACGCCGCCGAGCGGATGGAAGAAGCCGTCCACAGGGGACATGCCTTCTTCGAATGGATGGGCCTACGTACCGATGGCAGCGCCTTTCCCACCGAAATCGCCCTTCACGCCATGCCCCTGGATGGCCGCATCGTCGTCCAGGCCATCGTGCGCGACATCACCGAGCGCAAGCGGGCGGAACAAGACCTCAAGACGGCCTACGATGCCGCGCTGGAGGCCTCGCGGGTCAAGTCCGAGTTCGTCGCCAACGTAAGCCACGAATTGCGCACCCCGATGAACGGCATCATCGGCATGATCGAACTGCTGGCGACGACCCCGCTCACCGCCCAGCAACGCGACTATGCGCAGACCGTACGCACGTCCGCGGAATCCTTGCTCGCGATCATCAACCGCATCCTCGATTTCTCCAAGATCGAGGCCGGCAAGCTCGAGCTCGAGGCGATTCCTTTCGATCTGTGCGAGACGGCGGAAGAAGTGGCCGAGTTGCTCGGCCGTCCGGCGCAGCTCAAAGGGCTCACCCTGCTGTGCGAAGTCGACCCGCACCTGCCTTGCCAACTCAAGGGAGACCCGACGCGGTTGCGGCAGGTTTTGATCAATCTGGTCGACAACGCGATCAAATTCACCGAACACGGACGCGTGCGCCTGCGCATCACCCCACGCCGGGCGAGCGCCTCAACCGCGGAACTCTTGTTCGAGGTGAGCGACACCGGGATCGGGATTCCGCCCGAGGGCCGTTCGCGCCTTTTCAAATCCTTCTCCCAGGCGGACGGTTCCACCACCCGCAAGTATGGCGGCACCGGCCTTGGTCTCGTGATCTCCAAGGAGATTATCGAAGCGATGGGCGGCGCCATGACAGTCGACAGCACACCCGGTCGTGGCACGACCTTTTCCTTCGGCCTCACCCTGGAAAGGAATCCCCTTTCCGCCGCCCCGGGCGCGCCAGAGGAGAATGCCCTCGCCGGCCATCGGGCATTGCTCCTCGGCGACGACCCCGAGGCGGGGCGCATCCTTGGGGAACGGCTGACCTACTGGGGCCTGCGCCCGGTGCTGGCAGGGCGCATCGAGCAAGCGCGCGATCTTTTGCGGGCTGCGGCCGCCGAGGGGGCGCCCTTCGATTTCCTGTTGGTGATGAGCGAACTGCCCGTCCGCGGCTCCCGCGCGCTCGATCGATCCCTCCCCGAAGCGGCCGCCGGCGCGCGGCGGACCATCCTTCTGCGGGCCATGACGGCAGACCGGCGCACCGCCAGCGCGGTCCCGGCCGGCGTTGCCGCCTGCCTCAATCGGCCCGTGCGCTCCCGGCGCCTGTGGCAGACCTTGACCGAGCTCACGCGCGAGGACATTCCGCCCGGGACGCCCCTTGACGCCGCTCCCATGAGAGTCGCGGGCGCCGAGTCGGATCGTGTCTTGCTGGTGGAAGACAACGCCGTCAACCAGAAAGTGATGGTTCATATGCTGGAGCGCCTGGGTCTCCCCTGCGATCTCGCGCTCACCGGACTGGAAGCCATACAGGCCGCAGCCCGCGGTCAATACGCCCTGATTCTCATGGATTGCCAAATGCCGGAAATGGACGGCTTCGAGGCGACCCGCCACCTCCGTGCGGAGGAACAGGCACGCTCACGGCAACGCACGCCGGTGATCGCCATGACCGCCAATGCCATGCCTGGCGACCGCGAGAAATGCCTGGCTGCGGGTATGGACGGCTATCTGCAAAAACCCGTCAAGCTGCAGGAACTCGCGGCGCTGGTGGCGCAGTGGCTGCCGCAACGTCAAGCGGACCTGCCGCCGGAGACGCCGCCGATCGACCGGGACCATCTGGATCGCCTATTTCGCCGTGATGCCAAAGTCGTCGAGGAGATGATCGCACTTTTCCTCTCCAGTACCGACGAGGCCTTGGGCCGATTGCACGCCAGCCTCGAGGCCAAGGATGCCCGACGGGTGGCGGCCATCGCGCATGAGATCAAGGGCGCATCGCTTTACATCGGCGCGTCGGCGTGCGCCGAGAGCGCACGCGCCCTGGAACACGCTGCCAAGGCCGAGGACTGGCCAGAAATTGCGACCGCCCAGGCGATTCTCCGCGCGGCCGTCGCCCGTGCCCACGAATGCGCCCCCCCCGCCCCGGCGGGCGATCAGGCCGCCACGCCGGATTCAGGCGCTTCGCTGGAGACGCTCTAGGCTTTTGCCCGGCGGCGAGACCGCTCGGGCCGGCATGACCCGAAGGGGATGCCAGGGCGCGCACATGCCCTTCCTGCCAGCGCGCGGCCTGGGCAAGCCCCACGGCCCGCGAAACGCCCGCGTGTTCGCACATCCCCCCGCTCGATGTCTCGGCGTCGATCGGCACCTCCGAGACGGCGGGCGCCCGAAGAGGGTGCGAGCGTTCCCTCGACGCCTTCGCCTCGCCTTGCCGCAAGCCGCTGTTCCGGCATCGCTTCGTCGGCCACGGGGGTGGCCGCGCGCCGGAGAGGTGCGTGGCAGGTAACGGCCCCTTGCCCCCTGCTTAAACGCAATGCGGACCTTGTGTTCCTCCCGGAACGGGACTGGGCAGACACAATCGGCCACGCGGTTTCGCAAGCGCAAGACCGATGCTATAACGAGGTTACGGCGATGTAATCCTGCCCTCGGGCCGGACAACGCGCTGATCGTGTGAGCACTGGTGCAATAGGGGGGAACGATGGAACTCTCATGCCGATCTCCGATCGGCGCAACCTGACGAGAACAGACAAGACCGCCGCTCCTTCCAGGACAAGGGTTCGCCTCACCTCGACATTTCGTTCCCCGCGAACATCTCGGCCGGCCTCGGAGCGGACGCGTCGTCACGCATCACAACACAGGAGAACTGCAGATGCCTGAAGTAGATACGGACAGGGTGCACACTTCTCTCCAGACAACCGAAGACGGCCTGGATCGCGTCCTGATTTCGTTTTCCTTGCCTCACCGCCGGCCCCTCCGCCTTTCCCCGGAGGAAGCGCGGCAGCTTGCCATCCAGCTCGTGGAGCTGGTCCAGAAGGCGGAAGTACGCAGGCGCCTTCAACATGCCATGCGCCCACAGGCGGTCACGGAGGGCCCGGCTGCGGACACCCCATTGCACGTCTTTCCAGGCGCGCACCCCGCGCCGAAGCCATCGGTCGGCTAACATGCGAGGCGCAAAGGGCGCGCAAACCGGACCAGTTCGAGGCATCCGCGCCCTTCCTGGCGCCCCTATGCCACAGCACGCACGACGCCGTCCCCGTCACGTGCGCCCGTCGACCGGTGGGCCTCGAATTGCTGCTCCGGTGGGCGGCAGCCCCCGGCGTTCAGACCGCGGCCCTGCCCAAGCGCGGCACCGCCGAGGCGCGCCCCATTAGCCGCGTTTGTTGAATGCCATGGCACCGTTTTGGAAGTCCACTTCGACCGTATCCTTGGCACCGAAACGCCCCTGCAGAATCTCCCGGGCCAAGCCGTTCTCGATCTGCGACTGGATCGCCCGCTTGAGCGGCCGCGCGCCATAGACCGGATCGAAGCCCACCGTTGCGAGCGCGGACAGGGCCGTATCGCTCACCTCAAGGCCGATGTCCATCTTCGCCAGGCGACGGCCCAGCAGTTCCAGCTGGATCTTGGCGATCGACCTGATCTGCGCCTCGCCCAGGGCATGGAAGACCACCACTTCGTCGATACGGTTGATGAATTCCGGGCGGAAATACGTCTTGACGTCCTCCATGACGGCGGCCTTGATCACATCGTACGCCTCATGCGCCATCGCCTGGATATTCTGGGATCCCAGATTGGAGGTCATCACCACGACCGTATTCTTGAAGTCCACGGTGCGCCCTTGCCCATCGGTCAGGCGCCCGTCGTCCAAGACCTGAAGGAGAACGTTGAACACATCGGGATGGGCTTTCTCCACTTCGTCGAACAGGATCACGGCATAAGGCTTGCGCCGCACGGCCTCGGTCAGGTAACCGCCCTCCTCGTAGCCGACATAGCCGGGCGGCGCCCCGATAAGGCGGGCCACCGAGTGCTTTTCCATGAATTCCGACATGTCGATGCGCAGGAGATGCTCCTCCGAATCGAACAGGAAGGCGGCCAGCGCCTTGCACAGCTCGGTCTTGCCGACGCCGGTCGGACCGAGGAAGAGGAAGGATCCATACGGTCTGTTGGGATCGCCCAGGCCCGCCCGCGAGCGCCGAATGGCGTCCGAGACCAGGCGCACGGCTTCGTCCTGTCCGACGACCCGCTCGTGCAGGCGCGACTCCATGTGCACCAGCTTGTCGCGCTCGCCTTCCATCATCTTCGAGATCGGGATCCCGGTGGCCCGGGACACCACCTCGGCGATCTCTTCGGCCCCCACCTGGGTGCGCAGCAACTTGTGTGCAGGCTCGGTGTCCGAGTGTGCGGCGGCCGCCTTCAACTGCTCTTCCAGCTGGGGGATGCGTCCATACTGGAGCTCGGACATTTTTTGCCAATCCCCCTTGCGCCGCGCGTCCTCCATCTCGACCCGCAACCGGTCGAGCTCTTCCTTGATGTGCTGCGCGCCGTGCACCTGCGCCTTCTCCGCCTTCCACACCTCCTCGAGATCGGCGTATTCGCGTTCCAGCTTGCGAATTTCGTCCTCCAGCAAGGCCAGCCGCTTCTGCGACGCCTCGTCCCTTTCCTTCTTCACCGCCTCGCGCTCGATCTTGAGCTGAATAAGGCGCCGCTCGAGCTTGTCCATCGCCTCGGGCTTGGAGTCGATCTCCATCTTGATGCGCGCGGCAGCCTCGTCGATCAGGTCGATCGCCTTGTCCGGCAGGAAGCGGTCGGTGATATAGCGATGCGAGAGTTCCGCCGCCGCCACGATGGCCGGATCGGTGATTTCAACCCCATGGTGCACCTCATACTTCTCCTGCAGACCGCGCAGGATCGCGATCGTGTCTTCGACCGAAGGCTCGTTGACCAGGACCTTCTGGAAACGCCGCTCCAGCGCGGCGTCCTTTTCAATATGCTTGCGGTACTCGTCCAGCGTGGTCGCCCCAATGCAATGCAACTCGCCGCGGGCGAGCGCAGGCTTCAGCATATTGCCTGCGTCGATCGCCCCTTCCGCCTTGCCCGCGCCGACCAGCGTGTGGATTTCGTCGATGAAGACGATCGTCTGCCCCTCGTCCTGAGCGAGCTCCTTGAGCACGGCCTTCAGCCGCTCCTCGAATTCGCCGCGGTACTTGGCTCCGGCCAGCAGCGCCGCCAGATCGAGCACCAGAACGCGCTTGTTCTTCAAGGATTCCGGGACTTCCGCGTTGACGATCCGCTGCGCCAGTCCTTCGACGATCGCGGTCTTGCCGACGCCCGGTTCGCCGATCAGCACCGGATTATTCTTCGTGCGGCGCTGAAGGATCTGGATCGCGCGGCGGATCTCATCGTCGCGCCCGATGACCGGGTCGAGCTTGCCCGCGCGCGCCCGATCCGTCAGGTCCAAGGTGTACTTCTTGAGCGCCTCGCGGCTGCCCTCCGCCTCGGCGCTTTGCACCGCCTCTCCCCCGCGCACGGCCGCGATGGCTTGCTCCAGGGGCTGCCGCGCCGCGCCGCTCTCCCGCAGGAGCCTCCCGGTCTCGCCCTTGTCGTCAATCAAGGCAAGCAGCAGCGTCTCCGACGCGATGAACTGGTCGCCCCGCTTCTGCGCCTCCCTGTCGGCCAGGTTAAGGAGACTGTTGAGATCCCGCGACAGCGAGACTTCTCCGCCGTGCCCCTCGACCTTCGGCAGGCGGTCGATGCTCGCGGCCAGATCCTTGCGAAGCCGCTGCACATTCGCCCCGGCCCGACCGAGCAACGATGCCGTGCCGCCGTCTTGTTGGTCGAGCAGGGCAAGCAAGGCGTGCTGCGGCTCGATGAATTGGTTGTCGTTCCCCACCGCGATGCTTTGGGCATCGCTCAAGGCCTGCTGGAATTTGGTCGTCAGTTTGTCGAAGCGCATGGTTTTCCCCGCTCGTCTCAAAAGAGGTCGTTATCCCCTAAATGGGGGGGCCGGCGGCGATTTCAACCGGGCGCCCGCCCAAACAACCCCGGTTGTGCCGCCCCGGGACCCATGGATGGACCCGGCGCGTGGTGCACTCTGGGCGCCTTGACAGCCGACCAGGGGTGAACTATCACTGAAATTCTCGGCATGCCATACGCATGGCATGCCGGGCCATGGACGCGCGGGCACCGGCAAGATTCGACGCCCCCCCCAGGCACATCAAATAAATGTTGCGGATGCTAATACGAATTATTTAATATGGTATTAACATACTAAGTGGTATCCGCGCATTTCGAGCCCAACCACGTCGGCCGTATGCGTGGCCCGGATGCGGCGCCGACGGCCGAAGACGCTCACCAGGCCATCGCCGGATCCCATAAGAAGCAGCAAGCCAAACAAGGGGGGTGCCCTGTTGTCTTCACCGCTCATGCGTACCAGCGCCCGGCAGAGCAGGGTAGGCGCGTGCCTGCTCGGCCGGAAACGCGCGGCCGCTCGCCCAGCCGCACACCCGCTCACCGATGGCTCAAGACCCGACAGACCGCTCGACGATCCCCATGGGGCCCTGATGGTCAACACGGCGTGGGCGGCGCTTGGCGTCCATGCGGCCTTGGCCGTCTTCTTTCTCGCCATCGGCGCGCAGACCCTGGCCGTCTTCAATGTGGGCAGCGTCGCCTTGTACTTTTCGCTGCTGCCGATAGTCCGCCAGGGCTGGGTGACGACAGCGCTCCTCCTGGCGACGGCCGAGGTCATCACCCATGCGGCACTGGCCGTCTTGTTCTTCGGCGCGCAGGCGGACTTCCAGTACTATATTTTCGCCCTGACCCTGCTCTCCTTTCTTCACGATGGGTGGGCGGTCGGCGCCAAGATCGGACACCTCACCTTCATTTGTGCCGCATACCTCGCGCTGAGCGAATGGGGGTTCACCCACGCGCCCGCCACGCCGCTTGGGCCTGATCTCCTGCGCGTCCTCCGGTCGTTCAATATCGTCACCACCTTCAGCTTCGTCGCCTATCTTGCCCACTATCACGCGGCGCTCGCCAACCGCGTCCAAACCGAACTCGGCCGCCTCGCCACCTCCGACACCCTCACGGGGCTGTATAATCGCCGTGGGCTGCTCGAACACCTCGAGCAGGAGCTCACCAAGTGCGAGCGAAGCGGCAAGCCCCTCTCGCTGCTGTTGGCCGATGTCGACAATTTCAAGCGCATCAACGATACTTTCGGGCATGACTATGGGGACCAGGCATTGCAGGCGATCGCGAACTGCCTGCGCGCGACGGTGCGCGCGCAGGATCTGGTGGCCCGATGGGGCGGAGAGGAATTTCTCCTGCTCATGCCCGACACGCCTCTCGAAGGCGCAAAATCGCTGGCCGAGAAGTTGCGGGCGGCCGTATCGAGCGCCACGCTCGTTCACAATGGCCAGACGCTGGTTATCACGTTTACCGCGGCTGTCATGGAATTCCCCCCCCCAGGGCAGTTTCCACCACGCACTCGGGCGCGTCGACGATGCCCTGCGGGCCGGGAAGCACGCAGGGAAGAACCGGATCATGGCGGTCTCCGCCTGAGTCGGCCGCCGCCGGTTCACCGAGTGGGGTCTGGGCGACGCATAGGCAGGACAATCTTGGATAATTCCGTCATTGAACAGAATGTCTCCGCGGCCCTGGCCGAAGACCTCGGGACAGGCGATCTGACCGCTCAACTGATCGCCGCCGAGGCCTTCGCGCACGCGCAGGTGATCAGCCGCGAAGCCGGCATCCTGTGCGGCACCGCGTGGTTCGAATCGTGTTTTAGAAGGCTCGATCCCGGGACCCGCGTGACTTGGCTGGTAGGCGACGGCGACGCCATGGCCCCGATGCAGCCGCTGTGCGCGATCGAAGGACGCGCCCGGGCGATGCTCTCCGCCGAGCGGCCTGCCCTCAATTTCTTGCAGTGCCTGTCCGCGACCGCCACGAACACGCATCGCTATGTGCAGGCCATCCAGGGCACGCGGGCGCGGATTTACGACACCCGCAAGACCTTGCCGGGACTGCGCCGGGCGCAGAAATATGCGGTCCGCATGGGGGGAGGAGAGAATCAGCGCATTGGGTTGTTCGACGGCGTCCTGATCAAGGAAAATCACATCCTTTCCGCAGGCGGCATCGCGCCTGCGCTGGCCGCCGCCCGACGCTTGGCTCCGGCCGGCACCCCGATTCAGATCGAAGTCGAAAGCCTGGCCGAACTCGAAGACGCGCTCAAGGGCGGCGCCAGGCTTATCCTGCTCGACAACTTCGAGCTCACGGCCTTGCGCGAGGCCGTGGACATGACCGGACAACGGGCGCTGCTGGAAGCTTCGGGCGGCATCACGCTGGACAACGTCCGTGCCATCGCCGAAACCGGCGTCGATCGCATTTCGATCGGAAGCCTGACCAAGGACGTCAAGGCCATCGATCTTTCGCTGCGCTTCGTATAGCGGCTGCCCTTGGGCCGCTAGCCCGCCATGTTGCGGGTAATCACCTGCTCGATGGCCTCCCGGCTCGCCTCCACGGTGACCGGGCGGGTACTCTGCGCGATGGCCGTATCGGGATCCTTCAGCCCATGCCCGGTAAGCGTGCACACGATCGTCGCGCCCTCCGGGATGCGACCTTGGGCGAGACTCTTCAGCACGCCCGCCACCGAGGTGGCCGACGCCGGCTCGCAAAAGACGCCTTCCGTGCGTGCGAGCAGCGCCTGCGCGGCGAGGATCTCTTCATCGCTGCACTCGTCGAACCAGCCCCCTGACTCTTCCTTCACAGTCCAGGCCTGCTTCCACGACATGGGATGTCCGATGCGAATGGCGGTTGCAACGGTTTCCGGGTTGTCCACCATGGCGCCGCGAAGGAACGGAGCCGCGCCGGCGGCTTGGTAGCCGAGCATCACCGGACGCTTGGCGCTTCCCCCGCCCTGCTGGTAAGCGCACGCCCCCTGGCAGAACACACAAGCCTTGGTATTCTGACCGGCATACTCGCTGTAGCCGATCCAGTGGGCCGTGATGTTGCCCGCATTGCCCACCGGCAGCGCATGGAAGTCCGGGGCCCGCCCCAGTTCTTCGACGATCTCGAAGGCCGCCGTCTTCTGCCCCTGCAGCCGGAAGGGATTGATGGAATTGACAATGGTGACCGGCATACTTTCCGCCACCTCCTGCACAAGACGCATGCCGGCATCGAAGTTTCCCTTGATCTGGATCACCACGGACCCATGCATCATCGCCTGCGAGAGCTTGCCAAGGGCGATCTTGCCTTCGGGAATCAGCACGAAGGAGGTGATGCCGGCCCGCGCCGCATAGGCGGCGGCCGCCGCCGAGGTGTTGCCGGTCGAGGCACAGATGATCGCCTTGGAGCCCGCCTCCACGGCCTTGGTGACCGCCATGGTCATCCCGCGATCCTTGAACGAGCCGGTCGGATTGAGCCCCTCGAACTTGACCAGAAGGCGCACGTTCTTGCCGATGCGCTTGGGCAAATTCACAAGTTCAATCAAAGGGGTCGCACCCTCTCCCAGAGAAATGATGGGCGTTTTCTCGCCCACCGGAAGACGGCTCCGGTAGCGCTCGATCAATCCTGTGTAGTGTGTTGTCATTGCTCTTCCTAACGTTTGCGCGGAGGCGCCCGCCCGTGACAGGTCAGGCGGCCGCCGCTCTAATGGCTGTTTAGCTCTTCCAGGCGGATGCGGGTCACGGCCCCCGAAACCGACGAAAGCGCTTCGATGCGGCGGATGGCCGCGTCGATGTGCTTCTCGAGCGTGACGTGGGTGAGCATGATGACGTCCACCTGCTCCTCAGCGGCCTGCGGTTCCTTCTGGATCATGGCATCGATGGAAATATCCAGGTCCGCCAGGATGCGGGTCACGTCCGCCAGCACGCCGGGCTTGTCGAAGGCCTTGAGCCGGAGATAATACGCGGTCCGCACCTCGCTCATCGGCAGAATCGGTTCGCTGGACAAGGCGTCCGGCTGGAAGGCAAGATGGGGCACGCGATTCCCCGGATCCGCGGTGTGCATGCGGGTCACGTCGACCAAATCGGCGACCACCGCCGAAGCCGTCGGTTCGGCGCCGGCGCCGGCGCCGTAATACAAGGTCGCGCCGACCGCATCCCCTTTCACGAGGATGGCGTTCATCACGCCGTCGACGTTCGCGATGAGACGGCGCGCAGGAATCAGCGTCGGGTGCACGCGAAGTTCAATGCCGTTCGCCGTGCGCCGGGTGATTCCAAGCAGCTTGATCCGGTAGCCCAACTCCTCCGCATAGCGGATGTCTTCGCGCGTGAGCGCCCCGATCCCCTCGGTGTAAGCCTTGTCGAACTGCATCGGGATACCGAAGCCGATCGCCGACATGATCGTCAATTTGTGGGCGGCATCGATGCCCTCGACATCGAAGGTCGGGTCGGCTTCCGCATAGCCGAGGCGCTGCGCCTCGCCCAGGACGGCGTCAAAACCCGCGCCCTTGTCGCGCATTTCGGTGAGGATGAAGTTGCTGGTGCCGTTGATGATGCCGGCGATCCATTCGATGCGGTTGGCGGTCAATCCTTCGCGCAATGCCTTGATGATCGGAATGCCACCCGCCACGGCCGCCTCGAATGCCACCATGACGCCCCGCTTCTGTGCGGCGGCGAAGATCTCATTGCCATGGAGCGCCACCAGCGCCTTGTTCGCGGTCACCACGTGCTTGCCGTTCTCGATCGCCGCGAGCACGAGTTCCTTGGCCGGATCCAGGCCGCCGATCAACTCCACGACGATGTCGATGTCCGGGTTATCCACCACGTCGAGCGGGTCGTTGGTGATCGTCAGCCCGTCCCCGGCGTGCTTCTGGGCCTTTTCGAGGCTGCGCACGACGGCATGCTTGACGACGATTTCGCGCCCTGCGCGACGCGCAATCTCCGCCCGATTGCGGCGCAAGACCGTCAGCGCTCCGCCGCCCACCGTACCTAAGCCCAGCAAACCTACATGAATTGGTTTCATCTTGAGTCCCGGATCTCCCATGCGCTCAAACCATCAGAGCACGCCATCCTTTCGAAACATCTCCTTCAGCCCTTTGATCGCTTGCCGGGTCCGCGCTTCGTTCTCGATCAAGGAAAAGCGCACATGGTCATCGCCATGCTCGCCGAAGCCGACGCCCGGAGAAACCGCGACCTTGGCATCGGCGAGCAGGCGCTTGGAGAATTCCAGCGACCCCAATCCCGCATAAGGCTCAGGTATCGGCGCCCAGACGAACATGGTGGCCTTCGGCACTTCGACTTGCCACCCCGCGCTGTGCAAGCCCTTGCACAGCGCGTTTCTCCGTGTCTGGTACATGCGGCGAACCTGTTCCACGCACTCCTGCGGGCCTTCCAGCGCCAGGATCGACGCCACCTGAATGGGCGTGAACGTCCCGTAGTCATGGTAGCTCTTCATGCGCGCGAGCGCCGCGACGAGCCGCGGGTTGCCGACCATGAAGCCGACTCGCCAGCCGGGCATGTTGTAGCTCTTCGACAAGGTGAAGAACTCGACCGCCACGTCCTTTGCCCCCGGCACCTGCATGATGGACGGCGCCTTATAGCCGTCGAAGACGATATCGGCATAGGCGATGTCGTGCACCAGAAGGATGCCGAATTCCCGCGCGAAGGCGACGATCCGCTCGAAGAACGGCAGCTCCACGCACTGCGTGGTCGGGTTGCTCGGGAAATTCAGGATCAGCATCTTGGGCTTGGGATAGAGGTCCCGCAACGCCGCTTCCAGTTCCTCGAAGAAATCCGACCCCGCGCGCATGGGAACATGCCGAATATCGGCGCCGGCGATCACCGGGCCATAGATATGGATCGGATAGCTCGGGTTCGGCACCAACACGATGTCGCCGCGATCCAGGGTGGCCAGGCACAGGTGGGCGATGCCCTCCTTGGAGCCGATCGTCACGATCGCCTCGCGATCCGGATCGAGGTCGACGTCGTAGCGCGTCTTGTACCAGTTGCAGATCGCCTTGCGCAACCGCGGAATGCCCTTGGAGACCGAATACCGGTGCGTATCCCCCCGCTGAGCGGTTTCCACCAGTTTGTCGACGATATGGCGGGGCGTCGGCTGGTCGGGATTGCCCATGCCGAAGTCGATGATGTCCTCGCCGCGCTTGCGCGCGGCGGCCTTCAATTCACCGGTGATGTTGAAAACGTAGGGAGGCAGACGCTGGATTCGAGGAAACTCTTCCATGGGGGTAACGATCAAAGGGTCTGGACGTCCACTCGCCTGCGCACCCCGCGCAGTCAAGGAAAATCCCAAAAAATGTATAATCTTACCTGACCCCGGAATGCCCCGCAATTTTTGGAGCGATTGATGAAGCTGGATCTCGTGGGCGGCGCAGGCAAGCATCTTTTCACGGGATACGGCGAGGGCTACGTCACGATCAATCATCAGCGCTACGATCGAAGCCTCGTCGTATGGTCCGACCGTGTGGAGGACTGGCGGGTAAGCACCTTCGAGGCGCTCACCCGCGCCGACTTCGAACCCTTGGCGAGGCTCGGCGCGGAAATCGTGCTGCTGGGGACGGGACGGCGCCTGCGCTTCCCTCACCCGAGCCTTACCGAATCGCTCGCGCGGGCGCACGTCGGCCTGGAGGTCATGGACCTCTTCGCCGCCTGCCGGACCTACAACATCCTGGCATCGGAAGGCCGCGCCGTGGCGGCGGCCTTGCTGCTGGAATAGGGGAAACCCGAAGCCTCGCGCTCAGGGATGTTCTGCGAGCAGGTTGGCCACCTCGATCAGATTGCCATCCGGGTCGCGGAAATAGACCGACAGGAGCCGTCCCGCCGCCCCGTTGCGCTCGACCGGCCCCTCGATCACCTCGACCCGGCAGGCGGCCAAGTGGTCAAACCACGCGGTCACCGGCGTCTGCGTCAGGAAGCACAGGTCAGCCGCGCCGGGCGTGGGCCGCCCGGCCTTGGGCTCGTATTCGCGCCCGAATGGATGCAGGTTGATCCGCTGTCGGCCGACGCACAGCGTCGTGCGGCCGCCCTCCAGGCGCCGCACCTCGAGCCCCAGGACCCGTCCATAGAAGGCGATGCTCGCCTCGATGTCGGCCACGGTCAGGACGCAATGATCGAGACACGCCACCCTCGGGGCGGTCGGCGGTGGAAGAACCTCGCGGAAATCCGCCAGGGCGGCAAACTCTTCCTGCGCGTTCGGGGGCTGCCGCGAATCCGGCCGGCGCACCGCCCGCAGGTGGGCGATACCGTAATGCCGTGCCGAGCGCAACACCGGAAGGCTGTCGTCGATGAGCAAGGTGCGCTCGGGCACAAACGGCTCCGCCACCTGCAAGCGCTCCCAGAAGGCGGGGTGCTCCTTCGGCACGCCGAACGCGTGCGCGCAGATCAGCGCGTCGAAGTGGGGAGTGAGCCCGGTGCAGGCCATCTTGAGGGAAAGACTTTTCGCATGCGCATTGGTGACCAGCACGATGCGCTTGCCGGCTCGGCGCAGGAACGCCAGGAACTCATGGACATGGGGATGGACGGCGATGAGGTGACGGAGTTCCGCCTTAAGCGCCGCGATGTCCAGTTCCAACTGCTCGCTCCAGTAGTCGACGCAATACCACTGCATGGTCCCGGCGACGCGCGCATAGCGCACCTTGAGCTCCGCCTGCGCCGCCTCCAGCGGCAGGCCATGGCGCTCGGCGTAGCGGACCGGCACGTGAGCCAGCCAGAAGTGGTTGTCAAAATGCAGATCAAGGAGCGTTCCATCCATATCGAGGAACACGCTTTCAATCCCCTCCCACTCGACCATCGCCATGGTTTCCCCCATGCGCCGCGCCGTCAAGCGCGGCGTTTCTCATTGGAAAATTCTCAGAGTCCCGCAAGCACCTTGATGTGCGCGGCCGCGCTCCGCCCCAACGCGCCCAGCGCATAGCCCCCCTCAAGCGACGATACGATGCGGCCTTGCGCATGCCGCAGGGCGATATCCTTGAGTCGCTCGGTCACCCAGGCATAGTCCGCCTCGACCAGTCCGAAGGATGCCATGTCGTCCTCGCGGTGCCCATCGAAGCCCGCGCAGATGAACAGCATCTCGGGCCGGAAAGCTTCCAGGGCGGGCAGCCAACGGTCGGCGACGGCCTCGCGAAATTCCGTCCCTGCCGTTCCCGCCGGCAGGGGGACGGGGATGAGGTGCTCGTTGCCCGTCTGTGCCCCCGAGTAGGGATAGAAGGGATGCTGGAAGGTGGACAGCAGCATGACCCGCGCCTCGTCCCGGAATATGTCCTCGGTCCCGTTGCCGTGATGCACGTCGAAATCGGCGATCGCCACGCGCTGCAGCCCGTGCGCGTGAATCGCGTGCGCCGCGCCGACCGCGACGTTGTTGAAAATGCAAAAGCCCATGGCGTGCGAGCGCGTGGCGTGATGTCCTGGGGGACGCACGCTGCAGAAGGCATTTTCCACCTCGCGCGCCATGACCAGGTCTGTGCCCAGGACCACGCTTCCGGCCGCCCGCAAGGCGGCCTCCAGCGTACCGGGATTCATGGCGGTGTCCGGATCGAGATAGGTCAAGCCCTGCGAGGGGGCCGCCCGCCGGATCTGCGCCAGGTAAGCAGCCGTGTGCACCCGCAGCAGCTGCGCGGGGCTCGCCAGCGGCGCCTCGAAGCGCTTCAGGTGCTCGAAAAGACCGGCCGCGATCAACTGATCCTGGATGGCGCCCAGCCGTTCCGGACGCTCCGGATGCCCGGCGCCCATATCATGCGTCGCACAGGCGGGATGGGAAATGAATGCCGTCTGCAAGATTTCTCGATCCAGTCGCACAGGAAAACGCCACTATAGCAAAACTGCAGCGCCCCAAGGCGCGCCCGCGCGCACTCGGATCAGAGTTAGGCTGAAAGGTGACGCCGTTGCGGTGCCCGATGGGGCCGCAACGGCGTCACCGCAGCGCGCACAGGTATGGCTCGCATGCTGCGGCGGCACGGCAATGCGCCAGCCGGCCGACCGGAAAAGGGCGGGCAATCGTCGCCAAGAGCAGGGACGCCGGCGTGGATGGCGGGTGATTCTGACGCCACAGGCCATGACGCAGCCGACCGCGGTCGCTCGAGAGGTCGCGTTGGGCGTGGCGCGGTACGCCATAAATCCGGACGGAAAGCGTGGCGAGTCCACGGTCACCGACACCGACGCCCGGCAGCGCGAAGGGGTCGGCCACCGGCGGATGACCGCCCTCTTGCAGACGCCTCGGGAACGCCGACGCAAGGTGATGGAAGCCGAGGCGCTCGCCGCCAATCGCCGCCCGCTCTCACTGAGCCGAGCGTCTGGGCTTCGTGGCCGCGGGCGATGCGACCGCGCCTTCCATCGGGCAAGTGACCAAGCGCCTCGCCCGAGAGCATGCGCGAGCCCCTCACAGGAGCACATCCTTGTAGACGCCCACCCGTTTCAGGACGCGCCTGAGGCTTTGCAAGGCTTCGACCTGGATCTGGCGCACGCGCTCCCTGGTGAGGGCCAACTGGTCCGCCAGTTCCTCCAAGGTCGCGATTTCCTGACCGTTGAGGCCAAAGCGGCGCTCGATGATCCAGCGCTGCTTTTCGCTCAGCTCGCGCAGCCATGCCTGCACCCGGTGCCTGCGCTCGTCCTCCTGAAACACCTCTTCCGGCATCAAGGACGCCTCGTCCGGAATCGCCTCGCCGACCGACAACATGGGATCGACGTCCAGGGGGGCGTCAAGCGAAGCCATCCGTTCGTTGAAGCTCAGGAGCCTTCGCACCTCGTCAACAGGCTTTTGCAGCAGATGGGCGACATCCTCGGCCGTGGGATCGGTCTCGCCTTGCCCCTCCAGATGGCGCAAGGCGCGCAAGCAGCTGTTGAGCTCCTTGATGACATGCACCGGCAGCCGGATGGTGCGCGACTGATTCATGATGGCCCGCTCGATGTTTTGGCGGATCCACCAGGTCGCGTAGGTTGAGAAGCGAAAGCCGCGCTCCGGATCGAACTTCTCCAGCGCGTGGATGAGACCGAGGTTCCCCTCTTCGACCAAGTCGAGCAAAGGCATGCCTCGATTCGTGTAATGTTTCGCGATGTTCACAACCAAGCGCAGATTGCGCTCGATCATCTTCTGCCGCGAGGGGAAATCGCCCTGGCGCACGCGCCGCGCCAGCGCCAGTTCCTCGCTCGCGGTCAAGAGCCGGTTATGGCCGATTTCCGCCAGGTACGTTTGGGTGACATCGACATGGAAATCGGCCGCATCCTCATCTTCCCGCGCCGGCTGCTCCGCTTGAAGCGCCCACGGCGGGGAGGTGCGTTCCTCATCGAACAACCGCTCAAACTCATCGGGAGAGTGTTCTCGAGTCATAGTCCCGTCCTCCAGACCTGCTCGCGACCACCGCCCGCCCCGATGGACGAGGCCGATCACCGCCTGCGGCGGTGCTCATGCGCATGTCACAATCCCGTGCAACGGGCGCAGTCGTCGTCGAGCCGGATTAGATTGCCCATGATCTTCGAGCACGGCGCAAATCGACAGCGTAGGCGCTGCGGCACTCGCGCCATGTCCGGAAGGAACCCCTTTAGACGTCGGGAGCCGACATCCCGCGGAAGCGGAAGGTTCGCCGCGCATCCCGATCAGCCATCCATTCGCGAAAGCCTCGCGCAGAACCGTCCTAGTGGCCAGTCGCCTCGTTCGGAATCGTTCTTTCGGCGGACGCTCTTGGCGTCGGTGATTCTCGCCGTACGCCTGCTGCACGCTGCAACATGAGGGAACATCGTCCCCGGCGCGCGACGACTGTGTGGGCATCCCCGCTCGCGCGGGGCGAACCCTACTTTGTTTTATAGCAGATGGCCAGACGCGGGAGCAAGCCGGGCTATCGCCGACGCCTGGGCAGGCCGGGGATGCTTCGCCGTCATTGATTGAGCGCAAGGGGTGGCTTGGGCAGATAGTCGAGTGGATTCACCGGCTGTCCGAACCGGCGGATCTCGAAATGCAGTTCGACGTGCTGGGCCCCGGACTCGCCCATCTCGGCAATTTCCTGCCCCCTGGCCACACGCTGCCCCTCGGCGACGAGGAGCTTGCTGTTATGGGCGTATGCGCTCAGATAGGCGTTGTTGTGCTTGATGATGACCAGGTTCCCATAGCCATGCAGCCCGTCCCCGCAGTAGACGACGTAGCCTGCGGCAGCGGCGTAGACGGGCTCGCCGGTGGTGCCGGCGATGTCGATGCCCTTGTGCCCCTGCGCCGCATCGAAACTGCCAATGATCTTGCCCTGGGCCGGCCATTGCCAGCCGAGCGCCGCATCGGCCCCCGCCGCCGGCGCCTGAGCCGGGCCCGACGGCCGATGGGACGCCCCTGTCTTCGCAGCGCCCTGCGCCGTTTTCTGCGGCATTGCGCGGCCGGAAGCGCCACGCCTGCGCTGCGGTCCCAGCCGCAGGCGTTGGCCGACCCGGATCATGTACCCGGGACCGATTCCGTTCCAGCGCGCGAGGTCCTTGTAATCGAGTCCGTGATCCAGGGCGATCCCGTACAGCGTGTCCCCCGCCTTGACCACGTAGACGCGCCCGCCGGCCGCCTCATACGCGGGCTCCCCCAGGTGCAGCGGCCGTATGCCCATGCTGTTCGTCACCGGCGCGGGCAAGGAGGCGGCACAGCCCGCCAGGAGCCCGGCCCATCCGATCAGTAAAAACGCCCTGCGCAAGCCGCGGACCCTGCCATACCACGACACCCCGCGCGCGGGGTTCACGAGACCCCCGGGATCAGCGGAACGAACTTCACCGCTTCCAGATCGCTTTCCTTGAACCCATGCGCCGTCCGCTCGATGAGCCGCAACCGTTGCTCACCGGCCCCGAAGGGCACCACCATGCGGCCGCCAATCGCCAGTTGATCCGTTAATTCGGGAGCAATCATGGTCGCGGCGGCCGCCACCACGATGCCATCGAAGGGGCCAAACTCGGCCCACCCCAGGCTTCCGTCGGCATGCTTGAGCCGCACGTTCAGCGCACGAATTTCGCGCAGCGATTTGCGGGCACGGCTGAGTAGCGGCGCGATCCGCTCCACGGAGTACACCTCGCGCGCGACGCGGGCGAGGATCGCCGCCTGATAGCCGCACCCGGTGCCGATCTCGAGAACCTTGTCGAGACCGCCTCCCGCCCGCAGCACTTCCAGCATCCGCGCGACGATGTACGGGTTCGAGATCGTCTGCCCATAGCCGATGGGCAAGGCGATGTCTTCGTAGGCGCGGCTCGCCAGCGCCTCATCGACGAAGATATGCCGGGGCACCGCGTTCAAAGCCGCCAGCACGGCCTCGTCCTGCACCCCTTGTTGCCGCACGCGGTCGACCATGCGAACACGCGTGCGCTGCGAAGTCATGCCGATGCCGGTGTGTCGAATGCTCATGCTTGCAACCATGTCGTCAAAGCACCCAGAGTCGCGTAGTGGGTGAGGTCGACGTGCAGCGGCGTCACCGACACGGCATGCCGCGACACGGCGTGAAAATCGGTCCCCTCGCCCGCGTCCTGCGCGCGCCCCGCCGCGCCCACCCAGTAGACGGTTTGCCCCCGGGGATTTTGCGATTTCACCACCGGTTCCGCCTTGTGCCTGCGCCCAAGCCGCGTCACCTCGACCCCGGCAAGCTGATCGAACGGCACGTCGGGAACATTGATGTTGAGCAAGGCGGGGGGCGACAAAGGGGCCTTTCGGAAGCGCTCCACGAACTGGGCAGCGACACGGGCGGCGGTCGCGAAATGCTCCCCGGTCCCGCCCGCCAGGGAGACCGCGAGGGCAGGGATCCCGAACAGAAACCCCTCCATCGCCGCCGCGACGGTTCCGGAATAGATGGTGTCGTCTCCCATGTTCGCGCCGTGGTTGATGCCGGAGATCACCATATCCGGCAACGCGTCGAGCATGCCGGTAAGGGCCAGATGCACGCAGTCGGTCGGTGTGCCATTCACGAAGTGGAAGCCGGTGGCGGATTGCCGCAACAACAGCGGCCGGTCCAGGGTCAGGGAGTTGCTCGCCCCGCTGCGGTCGCGCTCCGGGGCCACCACCACGACCTCGGCCCGCTCGGAGAGCGTCTCAGCCAGAATGGCCAATCCCGGCGCGAAGTATCCGTCGTCATTGCTTAACAGGATTCGCATCGGATGGTCCAAATAGGCTCATTAACGTCGGGCGGCCCTCAAGATGCGCAACGGAACGGTGTCCACGGGGGCCTCCCGCCCCCGCAGCACGCGCGCGAAATGCCAATGTCAAGTCGCGCGCAGCACACGGCGAGCTCCGTTTCATCGGATCTCGCGGTGAGGTTCCAGGTCTTGGGCCGCAATGCTCGGCTGGATGGGATTATCTGCCAGATACGGTGACTTAGGCAAGGGCAAGGCGCCCGCATCAAGCCACAAAGTGAAGCACGGTGGCGCCCACGCCGGCCAGCACGCAGTATAGGCCGAACGGCCGCAGGGCGGCCACTTCGTGGTCCTTGAAATAGTGCATGAGGAACCACGTGCTGAGGAAGGCAAACACGCCGGCAAGGCCGCCCGCCGCGAGAATCGTCCCCAACGGGGCGGCGTGTCCGGCCGCCGCATGGTGGAACAGCAGCTTCGGCACTTCGAGGATCCCCGCCGCACCGATGATGGGCGTGGCGAGCAGGAACGAGAAGCGCGCCGCCGCTTCGTAGTCGAGTCCGACCGACAGCCCCGCCACCACCGTCGCCCCTGACCGGGACATGCCGGGGATGAGCGCCATCGATTGCGCCAGCCCGATGGCCAGCGCCCGCCTGAAGCTCAGACGTTCCAGCCCATGCTGCGCCGCTCTCTTCTTCAGGCGATCGCCCCAGATCAGCATCACGCCGTTCAGGATGAGGAAGACGGCAACGATCATGAATCCGCCGAACAAGCGCTTCAGGGCGTGTTCGAACATCAATCCGAGAAGGCCCGCCGGAATGGAACCGGCGACGAGCAGCCACAGCAGGCGCGCCTGGGGGTCGGCGAGGCTCCCGCGCGAGCGCACGGTCGCCCCGATGATGCGTGCCCAATCCCGCCAGAAATAAAGCAGCATCGCGCTGGCGGTGCCTAAGTGCAAGACCACGACGAAGGGAAGGAACCAGAACGCATCCCGGTTGATGGGCCATTGCAGCAGCGCCGGGACGAGGACGCTATGTCCCAGGCTACTGACGGGAAAAAGCTCGGTCACGCCTTGCATGATCGCAAGGAGATACAGGTGCAGGGTGTTCATGGGATTTCGGTTTCAGTCCTCGCCTGGGCCACACAGGCCCGGCGTCAGCATGATGGAGGGAGGTAGGGCGCGGTGCGTTGCAACCGAACGGGCACCCGCTAAAGACCCCATCGGTGTCGAGCGGTCACATCACGTCCGGGGCGACAGGGCATTTTAGCAGGTCGAGGCGGCGGGCGCATCCGACAGCCGCAAACGCGCGCCCCGACACTCACGATGCGCGCTTGCCGGCAGAGTTCGCCTCGCGCTCCATGGCATCGAGCGCCGTACCCAAGTCACCCAGGGCTGCCGCGAGGGCCATGAGGGATCCGCGCAGAATGCTTGTGATCGATTGGTAGCCGGCTGCCGGGTTACCGGCACGCACTCTTTCGACGTCGATCGCGCACTGAAGCGCAACGGCCGGCAGCGCCCCTGCCGTCGGTCGGCTCATGAACGGCGCGAGGATTTTCCGCCGCCGCTGCTCGAAGGCCGCCGGATCCCCAGTCGCCAGGTGGACCAGCTCATTAAAAACGTCTTGGTAACTTTTCGGCTCCACGCAAACGCCCCACTTCCAGAGACGCCGCCCACGGCGCGGCACACCCTTCCCGCCCTTTGCCCCAGAGGAATCCCTCTCCGGACACGCTGCATCGCGCACCGACATGCCACGGTGTCCCGTTGGGCGATGCAGCGCGCGTGAACGAGGGGAAACAATAACGGCCAGGCGTGAGAGGATCGTAACAGGCGCCGGGGCTGGCGGGCAGGATCCCGCAGGGGCGATGTCGCATGCCGCGAAAGAAAACGCGGGTTCAGGATTTCTCCAAAACCCGCGTCGTTGTTGGTCGGGGCGAGAGGATTTGAACCTCCGACCACTTGCACCCCATGCAAGTACGCTACCAGGCTGCGCTACGCCCCGAAAACGTGCATTATAGCAGAACCCTTCTGACAGCGTCATCTCCCGCGTGCCGGCCGTCGCGCGAAACCGGCACCCTGCTCACCCCGTGGCCCTCCCACCCAGCACCGTCGGGCTCGGCAACGGATCCGCCTGAAGGATCTCCAACAGGTCTTCTATTTCGGCACGCAAAGACCCGACGTCGACCCGATCCGGCGCCGACGGAACCGATGCCAGCCGAGGGGCGGCGGGGGCAATCGTCTCTCCCAGGCGATTGCGCGCGCCGTTGATGGTGAACCCTTGCTCGTACAGGAGTTCCCGGATTCTGCGAATCAGAAGGACTTCGTGATGCTGATAGTAGCGGCGGTTGCCCCGCCGCTTGACGGGCTTGAGCTGTGTGAACTCCTGTTCCCAATAGCGCAGCACATGCGGCTTCACGCCGCACAGCTCGCTGACCTCGCCGATGGCGAAGTAGCGTTTCGCCGGGATGGGCGGCAGATCATCCTTCGGAGCGATGTCCGGCATAATTGACTTCCACCAAGGCTTTCAACTTCTGGCTGGCATGGAACGTCACGACGCGCCGTGCCGTAATGGGGATCTCCTCGCCCGTCTTCGGATTGCGTCCCGGTCGCTGGGGCTTGTTGCGCAATTGGAAGTTGCCGAATCCGGAGAGCTTCACGCTGTCCCCGTTCTCCAATGCGGCGCGGATTTCTTCGAAAAACGATTCCACCATGTCCTTCGCTTCACGCTTGTTGAGGCCCACCGTCTCGAACAACAGATCGGCCAGCTCGGCTTTTGTTAGTGTCATGCCCTCTCCCCTAAGTCCGCAATTTCGCATCAAAACGCGTGCACAGCACATCCGTAAGCAAAGCCATCGCTTCGTCCATCTGGCGATCCGTCAGCGTCTTATGAGTATCTTGCATCAACACGCGGAATGCAAGGCTTTTTTTATCTGAATCAATGCCTTTCCCACGGTACACGTCGAAAACGTCGACCGCCGTGACGATTTCGGGCCGAGCGTCCCGCAGGCACTCCAGCAAGGCTCCCACAGAGATTCGCTCATCGACCGTCACCGCCAGGTCCCGCCTGACCTGGGGCATCCGCGAAATCTCGGCAAAGGCCGGCAAGGTGCGGCCCTTCAAGGCCTCGAGCGAAAGCTCGAATGCCACCGCGGGCCGCGGCAGCGCGTACTTTTGTTGCCACTGGGGGTGGATCTGCCCAACCCAGCCGACGAGCGCCTGTCCCATGAACACCTGCGCCGATTGCCCGGGATGAAGCGCAGGGTGTGGCGCGGCCGCGAAGCGCGGGCGGTGCGGCCAGAACAGGGCCTCGACGTCGCCCTTGACGTCGTAGAAGTCCACATCACGGCCTGGCACCCCCCACTGTTCCGCCTTGGCTGAACCATAGCACAAGCCCGCGATCCGGACCGGCTGCGAGAAAATCCCCTCGCCGCCCTCTTCGCCCTCCCGCCTTCTCAGGAAGCAGCGCCCCACCTCGAAGATCCGCACGCGCTCCTGCGAGCGGTTGAGGTTGCCGCGCAGGGTCTCGATCAGGCCGCCCATCAAATTGGAGCGCATCACGGCCAAATGGCTCGCGATGGGGTTGCGCAGCCGCACGGGGTCGGGCTGGCCGGCGAAATCGGCTTCCCACTCCGGGGGCACGAAGCTGTAGTTGATCACTTCCTGGTAGTCGCGGGCGACGAGCAGACCTCGCAGTTCCGCGGTCCGCCGCACCGATTCGGGCATGGGCCGCATGTGCGATGCGCCACGGGCGGCGCCGCTCGGCAACCGGTCATAGCCATGGAGTCGCGCGATCTCCTCGATCAGATCGACCTCCAGCGCGAGATCGAAGCGAGCGCTCGGCGGCGAAACGAAGAACGCCCCGTCCCGCACGTCGAACTCCAAACCCTCGCGCGCCAGCAGCGCGGCCATGTCCGCATCGCCCAAGCTCACCCCCAGGACGCGCCGCACGCGCTCGGGCCGCAGCCGGATCGGGTCACGGGCGGGCAGCGTGCCCACCCATTCGGTGACCGCGCCGCAGCGCGCGTCCGCCCCGCCCAGGCGCACGAGGAGGCGGGTGGCATGCTCCAGCGCGGCACGCGGACCCTCGAAGTCGACGCCCCGCTCGAAACGGTATGCGGCGTCCGAAGCCAGTCCCAGGCGACGGGCGCGCCCGGCCAGCGCATTCGGCGTGAAGAAGGCGCTTTCCAGGAAGATGTCGGTGGTCGCGCTTCCCACGGCACTGTCCTCGCCCCCCATGATCCCGGCAAGGGCCAGCGCCTGCCGATCGTCCGCAATCACCAGCATGTCCGCATCCAGCGACACCGTTTGGCCATTGAGCAGCGTCAGCTTCTCGGCCGCGCGCGCGAAGCGCACCGTGATCGCCCCTTCGATCTTCGTCAGGTCGAAGGCGTGCAACGGCTGCCCCCATTCGAGCATGACATAGTTCGTCACATCGACAATCAGGCTGACGGCGCGCAGCCCGCCGCGCTCCAACCGGCGGGCCATCCATGCCGGCGTCGCGGCCTGCGGGTCGACGCCCCGGACGACCCGTCCGCAATAGCGCGGACACGCCTGCGGCGCCGCCACGACAACCGGCATGGCCGCTTCCCCATCGACCCGGACCGGGGGGCGCTCCGGCAACGACAGGGCGGCGCCGGTGAGCGCCGCCACCTCCCGCGCCACACCGACGACGCTCAAGCAGTCGCTGCGGTTGGGCGTGAGCTTGAGCGTGAACAGGGTGTCGTCGAGATCGAGATAGCGCCGCAGATCCTCCCCCACAGGGGCTTCCGCGGCAAGCAGCCACAGCCCCTCGGAGCTCTCCGCCATGCCCAGTTCCTGCGCGGAGCAAAGCATGCCGGACGAGGTCACGCCGCGCACCTTGGCCTCCTTGATGGTGATGCCCGGCAGATGCGCCCCGACCCGGGCGCACGGCACTTTCGCCCCGACGTGGACATTCTTGGCGCCGCACACGATGGTGAGGGGCGCATCGGCGCCGGCGGCCACCTGGCAGACCTGAAGGCGATCCGCGTTCGGATGCGGGGCCAAGCCCAGCACCTCGCCCACGACCACGCCATCGAAAGCGGGTGCGGCGGGCTCAAGCGCCTCCACCTCCACGCCGCCCAGGGTGAGCCGCTGGGCCAACTCGCCGCTCGTCAGGGGTGGATTGACGAAAGTCCGTAGCCAGTTTTCGGAGAATTTCATACGCTCTCACACAAAAACCTGCCGAGGCGGCAGGAGACGAATTGCGGGCCCGCGAAGCAAGGCATCCCGGCCATGTCAAGAGAACATTCGACGTCACAGTGGACCCCCGATCGGCTGCGCGGTCCACGCCCAAGCGAACGCCGTCCCCTTACAAGGCGCAGGGACGGGCGAATCATCGCCACCGCCGGCCGGGTCAGGTCTGGCCGGTGTCCGATGACGGCCCCCACCCTGCCCGAGGAAGGTCCGGGCCCGGGTTTAGTTGAACTGCGCCAGAAAGCGCAGGTCGTTCTCGAAAAACAGCCGCAGGTCGTTGACCCCGTAGCGCAGCATGGCAAGCCGTTCCACGCCCAGGCCGAAGGCAAAGCCCAGGTATCTCTCGCTGTCCACACCGACATGCCGGAAGACTTCCGGGTGCACCATGCCGCACCCGAGCACCTCGAGCCACCCGGTGTGGCTGCAGACGCGGCAACCCGCACCGCGGCAGATGACGCACGCGATATCCATCTCCGCCGAGGGTTCGGTAAAGGGAAAGAACGACGGACGGAAGCGGACCTTCAGGTCGTCCTGCTCGAAGAAGCGCTGCATGAATTCCGCCAACAAGCCCTTCAGCGCCGAGAAATCGACTTGCTCGTCGACCCACAGGCCTTCCACCTGGTGAAACATGGGCGTATGGGTCACGTCCGAGTCGCACCGGTAGACACGCCCTGGCGCGATCACCTTGAGCGGCGGCTCATGGGCCTGCATGTAGCGAATCTGCACGGGCGAGGTATGGGTGCGCAGCAGATGGGCCGCATCCACATAGAACGTATCGTGCATCGCGCGCGCCGGGTGGTCCTGGGGAATGTTGAGCGCGGTGAAGTTATAAAAATCGGTCTCGATCTCCGGCCCTTCGGCCACATCGAATCCGAGCGAGTGAAACAGCCCCTCGATGCGTTCCAGGGTCCGCGTCACCGGGTGCTCTCCGCCGCGTCCCAGGCCGCGGCCAGGCAAGGTGACGTCCAACGCCTCCGCGCGCAGCTGGCTTTCCAGCTGCGCCGCCTGGATGGCCTCGCGCCGCGCCCGCAAGGCTTGCTCCACCGCGTCCTTGGCCTGGTTGATGCGCACCCCGAGCGCGGGCCGTTCCTCGGCGGGGACGCTCCCAAGCGTTCTCATCGCCGCCGCCAGGACGCCTTGCTTGCCGAGGAAGCGCGCCTTGGCCTGATCAAGCTCGGCCAGGTTGTCTATGCTCTGGAATAACGCGTTCGCGTCTTGCTGGATTTGTTCAAGGTCTTGCATCGGTGTCCGTGCGACAATGCTAGCCGGTTGTCCCCGGCGCTCCCCAATCCGATCGCCGGGGGAGCAACAGACGGCTCAACTGCGACACGGCGCGAGGGAGTGCCGGGAGGCCGACTGGCGCCCCCCGAGGTTCCCCGCCGGCGCAGCATGCGGAAGCAAAAAAAGGAGGCCGAGAAGCCTCCTTTCGTTCCCTCTGCGCGCGTCAGGCCTGGAGACTGGCCTTCGCCCTTTCGGCGATCTTCGCGAAGGCATCCTTGTCGAATACGGCAAGATCGGCCAGGACCTTGCGGTCGATGTCGATCATCCCCTTCTTAAGGCCGTTCATGAAGGCGCTGTAGGTCAGGCCGCACTCGCGCGCCGCCGCGTTGATCCGGGCAATCCAGAGGGCGCGAAACTGACGCTTCCTTTGCCGGCGATCGCGATAGGCATATTGCCCCGCCTTCATGACCGCCTCTTTGGCGATGCGATAGACATTGCCGCGACGACCGCGGAACCCCTTGGCCTGGTCGAGCACCTTCTTGTGGCGGGCGTGCGCCGTCACCCCGCGTTTGACTCGTGGCATGCTGGCTCCCCCTTACGCGTACGGCAACATGGCACGGACGCGGCGCTTGTCGGTCGCATCGAGCATCGCGGTGCCGCGCAGATTACGCTTCCGCTTCGTGGACTTCTTGGTCAGGATGTGCCGCAGGAACGCATGCGTCCGCTTGACCCCACCGCCGCCCAGGGCGCGGAACCGCTTCGCCGCACCACTCTTGGTCTTCATCTTCGGCATTTCAACCTCCTTATTTATAGCCTGACGCCAGGTGCCCCGGTGAGGGCTTTGACCGACCTGACATCACTTATCGGGGGCAGGCAAAAATCTGCGCCATGCCCCGCACGAACCGCCCCGATCATACGCCATGCCCGGGGCGAATCGATCCTGCGCGCCCATGGCGCGCCGAGGCCGAGCCGCTCCCTATCGCTTCTTGGGGGCCAGCACCATCACCATCTGGCGCCCTTCCATCTTGGGAAACTGCTCGACGATCCCTTGTTCCATCAAGTCGGCCTCAACGCGCTTGAGCAGGTTATACCCCAGCTCCTGGTGGGCCAACTCGCGTCCGCGGAAGCGCAAAGTGATCTTGGTCTTGTCGCCTTCTTCCAGAAAGCGCTTCAGGTTGCGCAACTTCACCTGATAGTCGCCCTCGTCGGTGCCAGGGCGGAATTTGACCTCTTTGACTTGAATCTGCTTCTGCTTCAGCTTCGCTTCGTGCTGCTTCTTGCTCTCACGGTATTTGTATTTGCCGTAATCCATCAGGCGGCATACGGGCGGCTCGGCGGTCGGCGCAATCTCCACCAGGTCCACCTCCGCCTCCTCCGCCATCTTGAGGGCTTGCACCGTGTTCACAATGCCGATCTGCTCCCCCTCGACCCCAATTAAGCGCACCTCCGGCACCGTGATTTCACCGTTAAGTCGCAGATCTTTGCTCTGAGCGATCGCAAAACCTCCAAGTCACATGAAATAAAAAACGCGGAGCACACGAACACCCCACGTCCCAGAATACCGTTTAGGCCGCGCGACCCTTCTGCATCGCCTCGGCCCGCACCCGTTCAATGAACGCTTCCAAAGACATCTGCCCGAGATCCTCTCCCTTGCGGGTCCGCACGGCAACCTGGGCAGCGGCCACCTCCTTGTCCCCCAGGATCAGCTGGTAGGGCAGCCTCCGCATACTATGTTCTCGAATTTTATAGGTTATCTTCTCATTTCTCAAGTCCGTCTCGACGCGCACGCCCTCCCGGGACAAGGTTTCGGCCACTGTGCGGACATAGGCCGCCTGGGCATCGGAGATATTCATCACGACGACCTGGACAGGCGCCAGCCATACCGGCATCGCGCCCGCATAGTGCTCAATCAGGATCCCGATGAAGCGCTCCATGGAGCCGAGGATGGCGCGATGAAGCATGACCGGCACCTGGCGCGAATTGTCCTCGGCGACAAACGTGGCGTCCAGGCGGGCGGGCAGCGAGAAGTCCACCTGAATGGTGCCGCATTGCCACACGCGACCCAAGCAATCCTTCAAGGAGAACTCGATCTTCGGCCCATAGAAGGCCCCCTCCCCGGGCTGCTCCTGCCACGTCAACCCCTTGTGGTCCAGGGCGAGGGCCAGGGCACGTTCCGCCTTGTCCCAGGTCTCGTCCGTACCCACCCGCTTCTCGGGGCGGGTCGACAGGCGAACGATAATCTCGTCGAAGCCAAAGTCCGCATAGACCCTTTGCAGGAGCTCGATGAAGGCAGTCACTTCGCCTTCGATCTGGCCCTCGGTGCAAAAGATATGGGCATCATCCTGCGTGAAACCCCGCACCCGCATCAGGCCATGCAGCGCGCCGGAAGGCTCGAAGCGGTGGCATGAACCGAACTCCGCGAGCCGCAGGGGCAAATCGCGGTAGCTCTTCAGTCCCTGATTGAAGATCTGGATGTGGCCCGGGCAATTCATCGGCTTCACGGCGAAGTCGCGCGACTCCGCGTGCGTCGTGAACATGTTCTCGCGGTAGTTGTCCCAATGGCCCGACCTCTCCCACAGCACGCGATCCATCACCATCGGGGTACGCACCTCGTGGTAGCCGTGTTCGCCCAGCACCCCGCGCAGGTACTGTTCGATGACTTGCCAGATGGTCCATCCCTGCGGGTGCCAGAAGACCATCCCCGGCGCCTCGTCCTGCGTATGAAAAAGGTCGAGCTGGCGCCCAAGGCGCCGGTGATCGCGCCTTTCGGCCTCCTCGATGCGATGGAGATAGGCGTCTTGCTCGTCCTTCTTCGACCACGCGGTGCCATAGATGCGCTGCAGCATCTCGTTGCGCGAATCGCCCCGCCAGTAGGCTCCGGCCACCTTCGTCAGCTTGAAGACCTTGAGCTTGCCGGTCGAGGGCACGTGCGGCCCCCGGCAAAGGTCGGTGAACTCTCCCTGCGTATAGAGCGAGACGTCGTCGCCATCCGGGATGGATTCGATGATCTGCGCCTTGTAATGCTCGCCGATGCCCGCAAAGTACTGGATGGCCTCGCTGCGCCCGACCACTTTGCGGGTCACGGGCAGGTCGCGCCGGACCAACTCCTGCATCTTGGCCTCGATGAGGGCCAGATCCTCGGGCGTAAAGGGGCGTTTGAAGGAGAAATCGTAGTAGAACCCGTCTTCGATGACCGGGCCGATCGTGACCTGAGCGTCGGGGAAAAGTGCCTTCACCGCCTGCGCGAGCAGATGGGCGCAGGAGTGGCGGAGCACCGCGAGCCCTTCGGCATCGCGATCGGTGACAATCGACACGCGCGCATCGTCGCGAATCAGAAAGGAGGTGTCCACCAGCCGGCCATCGACCTTCCCTGCAAGGGCGGCCCGGCCCAAACCCGCTCCAATGCTCTGGGCGAGCTCCGCCACCGTCACGGCGTGGCCAAATGCCCGCTGGGAGCCATCCGGCAGGTGAATGACAGGCATAATCGTTCGCAAAACCGGCACCCCTGCGGATGCCGAGAAGTTCAAAATGGGGAGGCCGGGGCGCGACCGAAGACCGGGTGTCGTGAAGGCCCGCGCAAAAGTGCAAACCTGCCACGGCCCCTGACACCTAGCCTCGATCGACCATGCCGCGCATCCGCGCGCATGACCAGGAAATGCTTGGTAGGCGGTATAGGACTCGAACCTACGACCTTTGCCATGTCAAGGCAACGCTCTAACCAGCTGAGCTAACCGCCTAAATCGTGAGATTCTAGCAGCGGCACGATCGGCGTGCAAGCTGCTTTTGCGGCGCACCGACCCGCGCCCTCCTCGGGCACCCGGCCTGATCCCGCCGCACCGCAGTGAACCCCGGCCGCCCGTGCGCCATGTTTGCCGCGCGCCCTCGCGGGTCGCAAACCCGCCCTGCCCGCCGCTAATGGCTCTTCTTGTCCGAGTGCGCCTCCCCTTTGACTTCCGGCGCGGCCCCCTCTTTCGCGCCGTGCGGCTTTGCCGGGTGTGCCGCGCACGTCGGGGCCGGGCCCGGGGACAGCACCCAGTTCATCACCACGCCGTTTTCGACATAGGCCGTCACCGCGACGCCCTTGTTCGCGCACAGATATTTCACCTGCCCGCTCGGCTGGCAACGCACGCGCGCTTGAAACTCCTCGAGACAACGAGGACATAGGCTCCGAATCTCTTCCACGCGTTAGCCCTCTCCTACGCGAGCCTTGCCTGATGTCAGGCGGCTCCTCGTTTTCCTGCATTCCACCCCGAGGGCTTCGGCGTCCCGTGTTTCGGAAGATTGTAATGTGCGCACGCGCACATCCGCAAGCAAATTGTAAGTTATATGTAAGGTACGGCGGAATAACCCTTCCTGGGCGGAAAATCGTTTTCGACGAGACGACCGACCGATGCGAGCCACGCCCCAACCGCGTCGCGCGGCCGCGGCTTAGACGCGACGACGCGCGCTGATCACATTGGGAAGCTGCTGCAGCAGGGCGAGCAGGCGGCTCAACTGCTCAAGATCGCCGACTTCGAGCGTGAAACGCATGGTTGCCCGATCGTCCTTGGTCAGCGTCTCGGCCTTGATCGCGTTGATGCGTTCACGCACGAAGACGTCCGAGACATCGCGGAGCAGGCCTTGCCGGTCGTAGGCAAGCACCTCGATATCGACCGCGAATGCCGCGGTTTGCCGACTTCCCCATTGGGCAGCCACCAACCGCGCGCGGCGTTCATCGGACAGGCGCAGCATGTTGGGACAATCCTTTCGGTGGATCGTCACGCCGCGCCCGCGCGTGACGTAGCCGACCACGGGATCCGGGGGCGCGGGCTTGCAGCACTTGGCGAGGTTCGTCAGCAGATTGCCCACGCCCTCGACCAGCACGCCGGCATCCTGCCGCGACGCCGCCGGCCGCGTGACGGCCGGCGCCTTCGGCCCCTCGAGGCGGGGGGCCACGTCTTCCTGGATCGCGGACACGACCTGACGGTTGCTGACGTCACCGCGCCCGAGGGCCGCCAGGAACTCCTCCAGACGAGCAAACCCGAGCTTCTGGGCAAGCCTTTCCTGATTGAGCGCGTCCAACCCCAGGCGCCTGAGCTCGCGGTCGAGCTGCACCCGCCCTTGCGAGACGTTCTCCTCGAAATTCTGATACTTGAACCAGTGCCGGACCTTGGCCCGGGCACGCGCACTCTTGAGATAGCCCAGCGCCGGATTGAGCCAATCCCGGCTGGGCCCCCCTAGGCGCGTCGTCAGGATCTCGATGCGCTGCCCGTTTTGCAACGCGTAGCTCAAGGGAACGATCGTCCCGTCGACCTTCGCCCCGCGGCAGCGATGGCCGAGGTCGGTGTGCACGTGGTAGGCGAAGTCGACCGGGGTCGCCCCCTTGGGCAGGTCGATCACCTTTCCTTGCGGGGTCAGGACATAGACCTGATCCTGGAACAACTCGTTGCGGAATTGCTCCATCAGGTCCCCACCTTCGGCGAGGTCTTCCTTCCAGTCCAGCAACCGCCGCAGCCAAGCGATCTTTTCGTCGTATTTGGCGTTCCCCGGCGCCCCTTCCTTATAACGCCAGTGTGCCGCGACACCCAGTTCGGCGTGCTGGTGCATCTCGCGGGTCCGGATCTGCACTTCAACCGCCTTGCCGTCGGGCCCGATCACCGCCGTGTGCAACGACCGGTAGTCGTTGCTCTTGGGGTGGGAGATGTAGTCGTCGAACTCGCCGGGAATCGGCACCCATAGGTTGTGGACAAGCCCAAGCACCGTGTAGCAATCCTTGATTTCATCGACCAGCACGCGGACTGCGCGGACATCGTACAATTCGCTGAAATCCAGATGCTTGCGCTTCATCTTGTTGATGATGCTGTAGATGTGCTTGGGTCGGCCGGTCACCTCGGCCGCGAGGCCGGCCTCGCGCAACGCGCCCGCCAGGGTCTCGACGACGCGGGCGATATACTGTTCCCGCGACGCCCGGCGCTCGTCCAGCAGCTTCGCCACCTTCCGGTAAAGATCCGGCTCGAGGTAACGCAAGGACAGATCCTCGAGTTCCCACTTGAGCTGCCACACCCCCAGGCGATTGGCGAGCGGCGCGAAGATGCTGAGCGTCTCCTTCGCCGTCAGCCGCCTCTTGGCCTCGTCCTCGCGCCCCAGCGCACGCATGGTCTGCACCCGCTCGGCCAGCTTGATCACCACGACGCGGATGTCCTCGACCATGGCGAGCAGCATCTTGCGCAGCCCCTCCGTCTGCGACATGTCGTGCGTCTCCGTGGCCTGGGCATAACCATGCCGCTCCCCGTACTCATGGATGAGCGACATGCGCGCCATGCCCTCCACCAGCCGGGCCACGGGCGTACCGAATTGCGCGGCGACGCCCTCGCGGTGGCTCGGCCAATCGGGCGTCGCGTGCAGGAGTCCGGCCGCGACCGTGTCGCAGTCCATGCGCATGTCCGCGAGAATCACCGCCACCCCGAGCGCGTGCTGCACGAGGGCGGTCGCGCCTTTTGCACGGCGATCGCCAGAGGCTTCTTGCGCAAAGGCATAGGCTCGGCGCAGCGTATCACGCTCCGCGGCGGAATAATTCGAGGCGATCGACGCGAGCCACGCCTCGATGTCTGGCACATCCAGGGAAGAGGAAGCCCAATGCGGGGAGGAAACGGACACCATGGCTCGCGTCGCGGAACAGTCTCGGGACAGCCCTCGCCGCGGCAGGAAAGGCATCGGCAGGACTCAAACACCAGGGAGCATACACCAGTCGTACGGATTGCTTCAAACGCGCGCCGCCGCGCTGGCCGGCGGCGTTCACTCACGCGCGCCCGCGCGCGACGGGGATAAGGCGCAGTCTCCGAACGCGCGATAGCGGACCCACTGCTCGCGATCGGCGCCCCCCTTTGCCACAACGTCGGCTTCGCAGGCCCGCCGCACATCCAGCGCCGACAACCCGCGCCAGCGCCCCCGCTCCATGCGGACACCGTACAAGTTCTTGATGGGAATCCAAAGCGGCTTGCCGTTCGCGGAAACCGTCTGCATCTTGATCTGGGTGAACTGGCGGATGATCATCCCGCCTCCGCTCACCAGCGCCCGATGAAGCTTGGCCTTCAACAGGAGGTCGTGGCCGTCGGCGTGCCCGATGACACCGCTCGCGGACACGTCCACCTGCGTCAGATCATCCGCGCCCGCACACGCAAGCGTCACGATCTTCTTGCCGGGCAACACGCGGATCGCCTGCAGGAGCGAGGCAACGGCGGGATCGTTAGCGTTCACGACGACCGTCCTCATAGGAACGAAATGACCTAGGCTCGGCGCGCAGTCTCCCGCATCGCCCGAGGGTTCGATTTCCCTAGGATAGACAATGCCTCGGCCTCCTGCGGATTATTTCGCCGCCAGCGCCAAGGCCGGCGCGCCGGCGGGAAGCCCCCCGCTAGGCGAAATGCCGGGAGGCGTGGAACGGTGCGTCGGCGGGGGCCAGGGTGCCGTCCTCGAGCTTCAGCACCCGCTCCATTTTTCCGGCCAGCGACGCGTCATGGCTCACGACGAGGAAGCTCGTGCCGAGCGACTGGTTGAGCTCCAGCATGAGATCCTGGATGCCGTCCGCGGTGTGGCGATCGAGATTGCCGGTCGGCTCATCGGCGAACAGGCACGCAGGCTCCGTGACCAGGGCGCGCGCAATGGCCGTGCGCTGGCGCTCCCCCCCGGACAATTCCCCCGGGTGATGCGAAAGGCGCTTGCCCAGCCGCACGTCGTGCAGCCGCTTCGCCGCCCGCTCGTAGGCCTCGTCCTTGGGCATGCGCCGGATAAGTAGGGGCATGGCCACATTCTCGAGCGCGCTGAATTCGGCCAGCAAATGATGGAACTGATAGACGAATCCGATGGCGCGGTTGCGAAGCTGTCCGCGCTGCGCCTCACTGAGGCGCGCGATGTCCTCGCCCATGATCGTGACGGATCCGCTGGTCGCCTGATCCAGGCCTCCGAGCAGATGCAGGAGGGTACTCTTGCCCGAGCCCGAGGCTCCCACGATCGCAACCCGCTCTCCCCGCTGGACGGTCAGGTTCACGCCCAGCAACACGGGCACGTTGAGGCGCCCCTGCCGGTAGACCTTGTGCAGATCTCGGGCCGCCACCACGGGCGATGCCGTCAAGGCCGGTTGCTCATTCATAGCGCAAGGCCTCGGCAGGGTTCACGCGTGCGGCGCGGTAGCTCGGGTACAGCGTCGCCACGAAGCTCAGGATCAAGGAGACGATCCCGATGACGATCACGTCGTGCGCTTCCAGCTTGGAAGGCAGCTCGCTGATGTAATACACGCTCTTGGCCAGGAAATGCACGCCGAACGTGTGTTCGATGGCCGGGACGATGACATCGATGTTGAGCGCGATCACCACGCCGCCGAGAATGCCGAGCGCCGTCCCGACGATGCCGATCACCGCCCCCTGGATCATGAAGATCTTCATGATGCTCCCCGGCGAGGCGCCCAAAGTCCGCAGAATGGCGATGTCGGCCTGCTTGTCGGTGACCGCCATGACCAGCGTCGAGACAATGTTGAAGGAGGCCACCGCGACAATGAGCAACAGGATGATGAACATGACATTTTTCTCGATCTTCACGGCGCGGAAGAAGTTCGCGTTCTGTTGGGTCCAATCCGTCACGTAATATTGGGGACCCAACAGCGTGGCCAGCTTCGATGCGACCTCGGGGGCCTGATAGAGATCCTTGAGCCGCAGCCGCACGCCGGACACCCGGCTCCCCAACCGATAGAGCTTCTGTGCGTCCTGCAGGTTGATGAGCGCCAGCCCCGAGTCGTACTGGTACATGCCCACCTCGAAGATGCCGACAACCTGAAATTCCTTGAGCCGAGGCAGGATGCCCGCCGGCGTGATCTGCCCCTGCGGGGTGATCAATACGACCTTGTCGCCCAGCCCCACCCCAAGGTTGCGCGCGAGCTCGGAACCCAGGACGATCCCGAAGGCGCCCGGGCGCAAGTCGTTGAGGGTGCCGGCCTTCATGTGGGCGCTCACGTCCTCGACGCGATCCTCCTCTTTCGGCATCACGCCGCGCACCGCCACGCCTTGGACACTTCCGTCGTAGGACAGCATGCCCTCCGCGGACACGTACGGGGCGCTCGCCACCACCTCCCGATTCCGGTTGGCGACCGCCGCGAGCGTGGGCCAGTGGGAGAGCGTATTGTCCAGGCCAGTGATCTCGACGTGGGCGGCCACCCCGAGAATGCGGGCGCGCAGCGTATGCTGGAAGCCGTTCATCACCGACAGCACGATGATCAGCGCAGCCACGCCCAACGCCATGCCGGCGATGGAAATGAGCGAGATGAAGGAAATGAAGTGATTGCGCCGCTTCGCGCGGGTGTACCGCAATCCGACGAACAATTCAAAGGGTCGCACGGAAGGACCAGCTCCGAGAAAGCGCAAGTGTGCCACAATCCGCGACACATCGCCAAATACACGAGCCGCATCCGGCGCCTTGGCCCTAGTCGTCTCCGAGCAAGTGCAGCAGGATATGCCGGCGCCGCCCCCGCGCACGATGCTCGTAGAGATAGATCCCCTGCCACGTGCCCAGCGCCAGGCGCCCATTCACCACCGGCACGCCCAGATGCGTCTGCGTCAAGGCCGCGCGCACATGCGCGGGCATATCGTCCGGTCCCTCAAGCACATGGGCGAAAAGCGGATCCCCCTCCGGCACCAGGCGCGAGAAGAAACGCTCGAGATCGCTTTGCACATCGGGATCGTAATTCTCCTGGATCAGGAGGCTCGCCGACGTGTGGGGAACGAAAAGCGTCAGCAGCCCGGTCTTGATCCCGCTGCTGGCGATCCACGCCACCATGGCATCGGTGACCGGATAAAGGCGCCGGCCTGTCGTCTCGACGCTCACCTGCGAGGTCATCTGTCTCAAGGGCATCGCGCATCCTCAAGTGCGGCGTCGGAGGCCATCGGCCCTATGGTACACTCGTCTGCCGCCTGCTGCCAGGAGATCCCCTTCCCCATGCATTGCCATCTGGTGATTCCCCACTTGCTCGATGCCCTCGACGGGGCGCCACGGCTGCCCGCCTTCGAGGCGCTCGCGGCGCGCGGGCGCCGCGAGGGCTTGCCGGGTGAAGGCACCGAGGCATGGCTGTGCGCGCACTTCGGCATCGCCAAGCAGCGGGATTGGCCCATCGCCCCTCTCGCCGCCGCGGCCGACGGGTTGGCCCTCGAGAAACGGTATTGGCTGTGTGCCGATCCCGTGCATCTGTCCTTGCAAGGCAATGCCCTGATGCTCAGCGAACTTCATCCCGCCGATCTCACCCAGTCCGAGGCCGATGCCCTGATCGACGCCGTCAATGTCCATTTCAGCCCCGCCGACCTGCGGCTGGTGGCGGCCCATCCCGCGCATTGGTACCTGGTCCTTCCCGCCGACCCGGGGATCTCCACGACACCGCTCGCCGACGCCCTCGAGCACGACATCCAGGCGTGGCTGCCGCGCGGGCCGGGGGCTTTGCGTTGGGCTGCCCTGCTGAACGAGCTCCAGATGCTGCTGCACAGCCACCCGGTGAACCAGGCGCGCGAAACCCGCGGGCAACCCGCCATCAACAGTCTGTGGCCCTGGGGCGGCGGCCTGCCTCCGGAGGGCCGCCCTTATGCCGGCACACTGTGGGCCAACCACCGGCGGGCGCGCGCGATCGCCAAACGCTGCCTCGCCGATACCCGGGAACTGCCGCCCGATGCCGCCGGCTGGCTCGAGTTCGCGAACGCCGACGGAAGGTTTCACCTCATCGTGCTCGATCAAGTGGAAGCGCACCTGCGCCGCCATGACCTGGCCGCGGCGCGGTCCGCCGCCGCGCACCTCGACCGCGCGTGGGGGGCGGCGTTGCTGCGCGAGCTCCGCCAAGGCAGGCTGACCAGCCTCGCGCTGACCCTGCCGGGCGACTCCGGCGTCTTGCACGTGCAGGTCCGGCGCCGGGATCTATTCCGCTGGTGGCGCCGCCCAAGCCCGCTCGCACGCCTCGCGCCCTCGCGGGCCCTCTCGGCGAAGGGGCCCTCCCCATGTCCTTACTGACGCCCCGTCCGTACCCCCCGGAAGCCGCGCAAAGGCTTGCCGCACAGGGCCTGCACCCCGTACTGGCGAGGGCCGCCGCCGCCCGCGGTATTTGCGACCGCAGCGAGCTCGCCCACACGCTTTCCGGTCTTCTCCCCTACGGACGCCTGAGCGGCATCCGGGAGATGGCGGAGATCCTGGCTGAGGCCATCGCAGCACGGCAGCGCCTACTTGTGGTGGCCGACTACGATTCCGACGGCGCCACGGCTTGCGCGCTCGCCATCCGCGCGTTGCGCGAATTCGGCGCCGATGTCGACTACATCGTGCCCAACCGCTTCGAGTATGGATACGGCCTGACGCCGGAGATCGTCGAATGGGCGGCGCATAAGCGGCCCGACATCATCGTCACGGTCGACAATGGCATCGCCAGTGTGGCCGGGGTTGATGCCGCCAATGCCAAAGGCATCCGGGTGCTGGTCACCGATCACCATCTGCCGGGCCCCTCGCTGCCGCCGGCGGCGGCCATCGTCAATCCGAACCAGCCCGGCTGCGAATTCCCGAGCAAACACCTGGCGGGCGTGGGCGTCATCTTCTACGTGATGGCCGCCTTGCGGGCGGCGTTGCGCGACAGGGGGGAGTTCTCCGCCGGCCGCGAGCCTCATCTCGCGCGCCACCTGGACCTCGTCGCGCTCGGAACCATCGCAGACGTGGTGACCTTGGACGCCAACAACCGCACCCTGGTGCATCGGGGACTCGCCCGCATCCGCGCAGGCCTCGCCTGTCCCGGCATCCAGGCCCTGCTCGCGGTCGCCGGCAGGCAGGCCCGGCGCGCCTCGACGGCCGACCTGGCTTTCGCTGTCGGGCCGCGCCTCAACGCGGCCGGTCGCCTCGATGACATGTCGCTCGGGATCGAATGCCTGATCACGGACGACCCGGACCGAGCCACGGCACTCGCACAGAGGCTCGATCAGCTCAACCGGGAGCGTCGCGGCATCGAGCACACCATGCAAGACGAAGCCAAGCTGCGGCTCGACGCCATCGATGTGGCCGCGCGCGCGAGCTTGAGCCTGTTCGATCCGGGATGGCATCCCGGCGTCATCGGCATTCTCGCCGCCCGGGTCAAAGACCGCCACCACCGCCCGGTCATCGCCTTTGCGCCGGGGGACTCCGGGGAGCTCAAGGGGTCCGGGCGATCCATTCCAGGATTCCATCTGCGCGATGCCCTCGACCGGATCGCCAAGCAACACCCCGATCTGATCCTGAAATTCGGCGGCCATGCCATGGCGGCGGGATTGACCGTGCGGCAGGTGGACTTTGCGCGTTTTACCGAAGCCTTCGAGGCCGTCGCACAGCAGGGGCTCTCCCCTGCCGATCTCGAACGGGTCATCCCTACCGATGGCTCGCTCGCCGTGGACGACGCCAACCTCGATCTCGCCGATCTCCTCGAGCCGCTGGTCTGGGGGCAGGGTTTCCCGCCCACCTGCTTTCAGGACACCTTCACCGTCGCGGCCCAGCGCGTCGTGGGCGGCCATCACCGGAAGCTCGTGCTCGAGCGCGAGGGACGGTCCTTCGACGCCATCGCGTTCTTCACCGCCGAGCCTCTGCCTGCGACGGTGCATGCCGCCTACCGCCTCGCCGTCAACGAGTACCGTGGCGCACGCGCCCTGCAGCTCGTGCTGGAGCACTGGGAGTCGGAGCCCGGGCGGACCGCCGAGCGCGATCACGGCCCCGGCGCTCAGGGCCTCATGGCGTGAAACCAGGCATAAGCGACCAGGATGACGGTGAGCACCACCACGGCGCAAGTGAAGAGCATCCCGGCGATCGCGCCGGTGATGAGCGCAGGCATCGAAAATGGATGCCATTCAACGATCAGTGAACTAAACGCGAACAACAACAAGGCAATCAGGAGCCAAACCTTGGCATAATGCGGCAGATGGCGGGACTTCTCGCGGTTGTGTCTGAGCTTGCTCCAGCGCTCCTCGACGGTGCCCCGGGTGGCGTCCTCGAAGATGGTCAACGGCCAGACATAGAGCCAGAAGAGATACAGGAGGCGGTCCTCGTGAACGGCATCTGGCATTTGCATTATTTCCAGTTTTTCGCGGGCCGCGAACGCATCCGTGGCGCACCGCTGGCTTCCGTTCCGTTGCGGCACCTCGCACCCTTGGCCGAGCGGCATTGGGGAAAGGCAATTCCGGGCTGTCTTGAGTATAGACCAAGGGGTGGGCGCGCCGGAATCCCCCAGCAATTCTCAATGTGACCACGCTGACCCGCGCGGCTGGGATTTCGGTCGGTCGATGACGTAGGGGGCTGGACAAAAGCCGCGCGCTGTTGTATAACGTCGCTGGGCAATCATAATGATGCGAG
>JAJYKK010000023.1 GCA_021788645.1 Pseudomonadota bacterium | reverse complement strand
AACGATCTTCTTCATGCTCAAGCGGCGCGAACATTACCGGGATAGCACCACCGACTATGAAGCCCTTTCCGTTCAACGCAACGCGCCACGCTGGATTAAGGCCCTGACCAAGTTCGGCTTCATTGCCGCAGCGCTCTAAGCGGCAGCTCGCGCAAAAACATGATCTTTGCTGGTCAGGCCCTCGCTCGCCCTGGGCATGGTCTCTTTCACGCTAAATTGGGAGGCGTTCGGCGCAATTTGCTAAAATGCGCGGATGCCCTGCCGGACGTTCGGCGTCATCCATGCAGCGAGGTCATCTCCATGTCACTTGATTTGCCTTCCTCGACCGCCCAGGAAAAAGCCCAGGTGCTGTCCGAGGCGCTTCCTTACATCCAACGCTTCTTCGGCAAGACCATCGTCATCAAATACGGGGGCAATGCGATGACCGACGAGGCCCTCAAGCAGGGCTTCGCGCGCGATGTGGTGCTCCTGAAGCTCGTCGGCATGAATCCCGTCGTCGTGCACGGCGGTGGGCCTCAGATCGGCGAGATGCTCAAACGCGTCGGCAAGCAGAGCGAGTTCATCCAGGGCATGCGCGTGACCGACCGGGAGACCATGGACATCGTGGAGATGGTGCTCGGGGGACTCGTCAACAAGGAGATCGTCAACCTGATCAACCAGCAGGGCGGCCGCGCCGTTGGGCTGACCGGCAAGGACGGCCGCTTGATCCGCGCGAAGAAGCTTCTGATGAAGCATGCCGAGAAGGCGGATGAATGGCTTGATATCGGGCAGGTGGGCGAGGTGCTCGAAATCGACCCCGAGCTCGTGGCCTTGCTCGACGGCCACGACTTCATTCCGGTGATTGCGCCCGTCGGCGTCGGAACGCAAGGCGAGGCCTACAACATCAATGCGGATCTTGTGGCCGGCAAGCTCGCTGAAACCCTGCGCGCAGAAAAACTGGTGCTGCTCACCAATACGACAGGCGTCCTCGACAAGGAGGGGGGGCTCCTGACCGGGCTGACGGCCGAACGGGTCGAGGCCTACATCCGCGATGGCACGATATTCGGCGGGATGCTGCCCAAGATCCGCTGCGCCCTGGAGGCGGTGACAAACGGCGTCAAATCCTGCCATATCATCGACGGGCGCGTGGCCCATGCGCTGCTGCTCGAGGTCCTCACGGACAAAGGCGTGGGCACGCTGATTCAGGGCGCGTGATGGGACTCGAGACCTATTTGGCGGCGTGTCCGGAACTTGCCCGGCTCACCTCGCAAAACGGCTGGATCGACAACGCGACCTTGCGCATCAAGGTGCTCGCGCAAGGCGGCGGCTGGGTTCGGGCCGCCGTGCAATTCGAGGAGGTGGTCATGGAGGGGGCGGGGTGCGTGGCCGGCCGCAAGGCATGCTTCGGGCTCGTGCGGGCCGAGCTGAACGGCGCGGGCGCGGTGACCCGCCTCGAGATCCTCTGAGGCGCGGACCTGCGGCATGAAGGCTTCGCTCACCTGGGTCTTCGATCTGGACAACACGCTGCATGATGCGAATCGGTACATCTTTCCGCACATCAGCGGTGCCATGACGGCGTACCTCGAGCGTTACCTGGGTCTCGATCGCGAGGCCGCGGATGCCTTGCGGGTCCGGTATTGGCATCGCTACGGCACGACCCTGACGGGACTCATGAAGCACCATGCCGTCGACCCCCATCATTTCTTGTGGCATACCCACCAGTTCCCGGCCCTGGAGACCTTGGTGACGGCCGAGCGAGGGCTGCGCGAGGCGCTCTGGCGGCTGCCGGGCCGCAAGATCATTTTCTCCAATTCGCCGCAGCACTACTGCGCGGCGGTGCTCGACGCGCTGGGCATTCGGGCGCTGTTCGATGCGGTGCTCACCGTGGAGCACACGCGATTTCACCCGAAGCCTGCCCGTTATGGCTTCTACCGTCTCTTTGCGCGCGAGCGCGTGCGGCCTTCCCGGTGCGTCATGGTGGAAGATTCGCTGGAGAATCTCAAAACGGCGAAGGCGCTGGGAATGTCGACGGTTTGGGTGCGGCCGCCTTCCGCGCTGCGGCATCCCGCCTACGTCGATGTCGGGCTTCCCTCGGTTCTCGCCCTTCCCCGCGCGGTGGCGCGGCTCTAGGCGGGTGCGTTACAGGCAAGGCGGCACACCGGACAAGCGGTATCCTTGGTGAGCGCGATGCGCCGGCAGTTCATCGTGAGGGCCTCGACGAGGAGGAGGTGTCCGGTAAGCCCTGGCACGATGCCGGCAAGCAGCGCCACCGCCTCGGCCGCCTGGATGCTGCCGATGATGCCGACCAGGGGGGAGAAGATGCCGTTGTCGGCGCAGCGCACTTCGTCCGCAAGGCCCGTATCAGGGAAGAGACAGTGGTAACACGGACTTTCCGGTGCGCGCAGGTCGAACACCGCCACCTGGCCATCGAAGCCGATGGCCGCGCCTGAGACGAGTGGCCGGCGGGCCGCCACGCAGGCGTCGTTGACCGCATGGCGGGTGGCGAAGTTGTCCGAGCAGTCGACGACCACGTCGGCTTGCGCGCACAGCCCCCGCAGCTCTGGCTTTCCAACGGCGCGCGGGACCGCCGTGACCTCGACCGACGCGTTGAGGCGCGCCAGGGACTCTTTCGCGGATGCCGCCTTGTTGCGGCCCAGGGCCGCCTCCCCATGAAGGATTTGGCGCTGGAGGTTGGAGACCTCGACCGTATCGCCGTCGCATACCGTAAGGTGTCCGACCCCGCTCGCCGCAAGATACAAGGCGACCGGAGAGCCCAGTCCGCCGGCGCCGACGATGAGCGCGTGGGCGTTCGCCAGGCGTTCCTGTCCTTCCAGCCCGATGTTCGGCAGAAGAATGTGCCGGCTGTACCGAAGGCGCTGATCCTTGTCCAAGTGTCCGGCCCGTTCCCTGAACCTCCCCATGGCTAAAGCCAGGGGGTTCTAAAGGCAGGCATGCGAGGGGCATCCGGGCTCTCGGGGTTTATCCCTACAGCATCCCGGTGGAGGCCTCGCACCAACCTTTTCTTACGCGCGATCGACTCTGACGGCATAGCCCCCGTGGGGTTGCCCTTGGGCAATCCGCTTGCCGATTCATGATGCCGGCACGCTCCCGCGCGTTCTAGTAGCGGTTCCGCAACCGCCCAGCCCTCTTCGAGCCGGGACGAACTGTGCCCGTCTTCCGTGGCGTGCTTCGCCAGGAAGGCGCTATAGCAATCCCGCTGCACGATGACGTCGTCCCCACCGATGCGGTGCCAACGCTGCGACAGCGGCTTCTTGGCGTAGGTACCAGACACATGGTCGTACGGGCTCATACGCAGGCGTCGGGTGTTCAATTCCACGAGCTTCCCGCCGGCGCTCTCAGCCTTGCGGGTTAGCAGTTCGATGAACATCCCCGGCGCACGAACCTTGACGCTCCGGCCGTAGTTCTTCTGGAACGCCTTATAGGACAGTGCTTCGGTCTGGATCAGATTGCCCAGCCCGAAAATCTTGTTGGCGAGCGCGCCGTGTTCCTTCTTGCGGGTGGCCGCCAACTGGCGCTCGACTTCGGCGATCTGGCGCTGAAGGTCGAGGTAGTGCTTCGACCTGATCCCTGTGTGACGGCCCTTCTTGGCGATGCCGTCCTGCACGAGTTGCACAAGCCCGCGTTGCCGACCGTTCTCCATGCGCCAGACAATGCGGCAATACTTCGTCTCGGATTTCAGCGCAGCATGGACATAGGGATCCTGATCCCGCGTCGGCAGCTTGACCGGCAACGCGAGCGTGCCCCAGGTGACGCAGCCGGTATCGGCATTCCAGCGGATGTTGGCCACATTGTTCTTGCCTTCGAGCGAATGCAATGGGCGGTTCCGGCCTTTGAAGCGCGGCCGGCCGCGAGCGCCAAAGACGTACTCGGAGACGGCTTTCCAGACGCGTGTTCCGATCTTCTGGGTTTCGTGGGCGCCGAGACGATGGGCAAACCCGGCAGCGTTCTTGTGCGTCGTAGCGACCGAGTGCAGGGCGTACTCGCTGAAGCCGAAGCAGGTGTTGCAGTCCGTGAATGCCTGATTGCGCGCCTTGCCCTTGCAAATGCCACGGGCCGCCTGCCATGCTTTTGATTGACGCATGAGATCAAGCCGTTTCAACGCCTCATCGAGCACGGCGTTATAGAGCCGCCGTCCGGCCTCGAACCGGCCCAGCATGATCCGATCCGCCGTCGGTTGCACCACCAGCGGCAGTTCAAGGATGAAGGATGGCGATTGCGCGTTAGGCATTAGACCTGTTTCTGTTGTTCGATGTGCTGTTTAATCACTTCCAGCGGTATCCGTATATCAACCAAAGCCATTCGCTCACCCCATGTCTGAAGCCAGGGGCTTGCGCTCATACTTGGTCAGTGATATTCACGCCATTCCAGGGGCGTGTCGTCATGGTCGCCGTGGGGGTGGTGGTCATAGGCCTGGACGAAGATCTGCCGGGTCTGCTCGTCGCGGCCGGGCAGGTCCAGGTTCTCGCGCTGAATGCCTTCGCAGTAGTAGACGAGCGCCCGCTTGAGCTTGTGCAGCAGGGCATTGTCGAGGTGGAATCCGAGTCCCGCCAGGGCCTCTTCCAGGCCGGACAAGGTGTACGTCCTGAGGTCGTAGGCGACGATGAGGCAGCAGGGGCGATCCGGGGGGCGGTGCACGGAAAGTGCGGCCAGGCCCTGGAGCACCTGTGCGGCGCGGGCGGCCTGGTCTTTGGGCACGGCGCTAAAGCAAATCTCGCGCACTTTGTTCAAGTCGGCTGCCGACATGTGCGTCTCCCCGAAGCATGGCCCCGGACGCGAAGGCCCGGGCCACCTCCTTTAGCAGTATAACGCAGGCCCTCGCGCAGCCGCCCCGGGGGGCCTTAATGGCCCGTGTGCTCGAACGCCTGGATGCCCTCGAGAACGGTGAGCGCCTGGGCGAGCTGGTAATCGTTCTTTGCCACGTCATCGGCGGGTGGCAGGGCCGCCTGGGTCGTCGGCGCCGGGGCGGCTTCCGGCGAGGGGGCTGGCGCCGGGGCCTGCTTGAGCTCGCGGTTGGCGAACCGGTGCGCGAAGTGGTGTGCGAGGTCGGACTCGCGCAGCACCAGCGACTCGTTGCCGTTGAGCGGGGTCACCTTTGCTTCCGGCACGACGATGTTGGGCGTGATCCCCTCGGCCTGAATGGACCGACCGTTGGGCGTATAGTACAGCGCGGTGGTCAGGCGCAGCGCCGTGTTGTCGCCGAGCGGCAGGATGGTCTGGACGGACCCCTTGCCGAAGCTTTGGGTGCCCATGATCAGCGCACGCCGATGGTCTTGCAGCGCGCCGGAGACGATTTCGGACGCCGAGGCGGTGCCGCCGTTGATGAGAACCACCATCGGCACTGTTTTGACCTGCGGCGGCAGGGCCTTGAGGTAGCTGGCGTCGTCGCCGTCGGCGAAGTTGCTGGGGTTGGCCAGGAAGCGCATCTTGGCGTCGGGGGTGCGGCCGTCGGTATAGACCACGAGCGCGTTGGGTTTGAGGAATGCGGTGGAAACGGCCACCGCGCTGTTGAGCAGGCCTCCCGGATCGTTGCGCAGATCCAGCACGAGTCCCTTCAGGGGCGCCTTGTTGGTGCGGTAGAGCGACTCGAGGGCGTGCGCCAGCTCCTGGCCGGTGCGTTCCTGGAACTGGATGATACGGACGTAGCCGTAGCCCGGCTGGAGCATCCGGTACTTGACGCTCTTGACCTGGATGATGGCCCGGTCGAGCGTGATGATCAGCGGCTTCGCGGCGCCTTTGCGCAGAATGGTCAGGGTGATCGGGGTGCCGGGCTTGCCGCGCATGCGCTTGACCGCGCCGTTGAGCGTCATGCCGCTGACCGGCGCGTCATCGAGCCGGACGATGATATCGCCCGGCTTGATGCCGGCATGGGCGGCCGGGGTCCCGTCGATCGGGGAGATCACCTTGAGGAACCCGTTCTCCATGGTGACTTCGATGCCCAGGCCGCCGAATTCGCCCTGGGTGTCGATCTGAAGATCCTTGTATGCGTCCGCGTTCAGGTATTCCGAATGGGGATCCAGCCCGGCGACCATGCCCCTGATGGCATTGTCGAGCAATTTCTGGTCGCTGACCGGTTTGACATAGTCCGCCTTGATCCGGGCGAAGACTTCAGTGAAGGCGCGCAGCTCATCGATCGGCAAGGGGGCGGTAGGTGCCTGATCGGCCACGGCGGCCCCGCTGAGGCTCAGCATTAGGCCGAGCGCCGCGACCGTCGCCAGCCGGCCGAATCCTTGAAACTTGACGCGCATTGTCACTGTCTCCTTGAAGTCGAAGCGGATGCGCGGGTGGGCATCGCGCGAGAGGGGCTGAAGGGACCCGGGCAGGCCCATTTGGGGTCGGCGGGGGCGGATCTCACGCCTCATTTGCGGACCATCCAACGCAGCGGATCAAAGGGTTTGCTCTCATAACGAAGCTCGAAGTATAACCCGGTTTCGGGAATGCCGCCGCTGTTTCCCACCGCGGCGATGGTGTCGCCGGGGCGCACGCGCTCGCCCGTGCGCTTATAAAGCGACTCGTTATCGGCGTATAGACTCATATAGCCCGACCCGTGGTCGATGATGATCAAGTTGCCGAAGCCGCGCAACCGGCTGGCGAAAACCACTTCGCCGCTGGCGATGGCATGGACGGGGGTGCCGGCGGGCGCCGAAATGAACAGGCCCTGCCATGTCGTGCCGCCATCCCCCCGTGGACTGCCGAAGCGGTGGGTTAGTTCCCCGACCACCGGCAGATGCAATCGCCCCTTGAGGCGGGCGAAGCGGAGGCCGGCCAGCGCGGGATTGGGAAGGCCGGCGGCGATGCCAGCCGCCCGGCGTCGGCGCGCGGCGAGGCGCCGCTCGCGCTGGAGGGTCCGCAGGCGTTCGATGAGCTGCGTCAGGCGCCTCTCGTTGGCCTGGAGGTGGCTGAGTTCCTGATGCTCGGAACCGAGTTTGCGGCCCAGTGCCGCGGCCGAGCGGCGGCGGGTGCGCTCCTCGAGGGCGAGGCGCGCCTGCTCGGCCGCCTGGGTCGCGGCCAGGCGGGTCAATTGCCGGTTTTGCGCCTGCGTCTCGCGCTCAAGGGCCTGTGCGCGCGCGAGTTCCTGGGACAGCGTGCCGATAGTCGAGTCCCAGGCGCGGGCCAGGTACTGCTGGTAGACGGCTTCGCGTTCCGCCTGATTGGGGTTGCGCTGGTTGAGGATGTCGAGCAGAGGATCGCGTCGACCCTGGGTATATTCCTGGTATAGCAGACGGCTCAACAGGGCCTGGTTGCGTGCGATTCGCGTGCGCAGCCGCGCTTCGGCCTGGGCGGTCGCGGCGAGCGAGGCCTGTGTGGCTTGGGTGCGCAGGGTGAGCGCCCTCAGGTGCTGGGTGATGCGGGAAATGGCCTGTTCGGAGCGATGCAGCGCATCCATCGCTTGCGCGTGCCGGCTTTGGGTCTGGCGATAGGTTTTCTGGAGGGCTTCGATGTGCAGCCGCAGCGTGTGGAGCTGCTGGGGGGCGTTGGCGGCCAACGCCCCCGGCGCGAGAAGGCACAGCCAGACGGCGAGGACGCCAAGGCGTCCGGCGCGAGGGTGGGCCCGCGCGGCGTTCATATCCTCAGGTCTCGAACTCGATCAAGGGGCGGCCGGTCATTTCGGCGGGCTGCTTGAGCCCCATGATCCTGAGCAGGGTGGGTGCCACGTCCTCGAGCGCGCCGGTCGGCGCGAGCCGTGCCTTGCGGCCGATGTAGAGAAAGGGGACGACGTTGAGGGTGTGGGCGGTGTGTGCCTGGGCGGTCGCATGGTCGCGCATCATCTCGGCATTGCCGTGGTCCGCCGTGATGAGGACTTCGCCGCCGGCCGCCTGCATGGCTTCGACCACGCGCCCGATGCACGCGTCGAGCGCCTCGATGGCGCGCACCGCCGCCGCCAGGCTGCCGGTGTGGCCGACCATGTCGGCGTTGGCGTAATTGCAGATCAGGGCGTCGTATTTGCGAGCCGCGATGGCGGCCACCAGCTGATCGGTCACCTCGAAAGCGCTCATCTCGGGCTTGAGATCGTAGGTGGCGACATCCGGAGAGGGGACCAGGATGCGGTCCTCCCCGGGAAAAGGCGTTTCTTCGCCCCCGTTGAAGAAGAAGGTGACGTGAGGGTACTTCTCGGTCTCGGCGATGCGCAGTTGCTTGCAGCCCAGGTTCGAGAGGTATTCGCCGAAGCTGTTGCGGATGCGTTCCGGCGGAAAGGCGACGGGCACCTGGAATTCGTCGCTGTAGCCGGTCAGCGTGCAGAAGCAGCCGAGCACGGGCCGCGCCTCGCGCGCGAACCCGTCGAAATCGCCTTCGATGAAAGGCCGGGAGATTTGCCGTGCGCGATCGGAACGGAAGTTCATGAACACCACCGAGTCGCCGTCTTCCATGCGCACGGGCGCATCGCCCGCCGGCACGATGGCGGTGGCCTTGACGAACTCGTCCGTCTCGCCGCGGGCGTAAGCCTTTTCGAGTCCGGCGCTGGCGCTGTCCGCCTGGAAGTCGGACTTGCCCTGCGTAATCAGGTCATAGGCGGCCTTGACGCGGGCCCAGCGGCGGTCGCGGTCCATCGCGTAGTAGCGGCCGATGATGGAGGCGATGCGGCCGCTGCCCAGGCGCCGGCAGCGTTCTTCCAGCCGCGAGAGGAAGGTGGCGGCGCTCTTCGGGGGGGTATCGCGTCCGTCGAGAAACATGTGCAGGTAGATCTTTTCCAGGCCGCCTTGCGCCGCCATGTCGAGCATGGCGTGAATGTGCGACTCGTGGCTGTGGACGCCGCCGTCCGACAAGAGCCCCAGGATGTGGAGCGCCTTCCCCCGCTCGCGGGCGCTGTCGATGGCGCCCTGGAGCACCCGGTTGCTGAAGAAGTGCCCGCTCTGGATGGCGCGGTCGATGCGGGTGAATTCCTGGTAGACCACCCGGCCCGCCCCGATGTTGAGGTGGCCGACCTCGGAATTCCCCATCTGGTCCGAGGGCAGCCCGACCGAGGCCCCCGAAGCACGGATGGTGGTGTGGGGAAACTCGTGCCAAAGCTTGTCCCAATTCGGTTTGTGCGCGATGGATATGGCGTTGTCATTCCGTTCGTCGCGGCAGCCGAAACCATCCAGAATGAGCAGTAGGACGGGCATTACTTTCATTTCTTAGTCTAAACTTTGCAATATGCCGGAGGTTGCTTTATTTTATTACAGGTTAATAATAAATGCATTTACCGCGGCTAAATGTTGTACTGAGTTTAAGCCCTTCAAGAGGACCCGTGTTGAACATGAATTTCGACCACGTTGAACTGATCGACAAGGATGAACATATCGAACAGGCGTCGCGCGCGATGAAGGCGATGTCCCATCCCTTGCGCCTGAAGATCCTGTGCGTGCTGGGCGATCGCGAGGTCAGCGTCCAGGATATCGTCGACAGTGTCGGCACTTCGCAAAGCAACATCTCGCAGCATCTGGCCATCCTGCGCGACAAGGGGGTGCTGCGGACCCGCAAGGACGCCAACCGCGTCTATTACCGGGTCGGCGATACGCGCACCCTGAAGCTCATCAGCATGATGCGCGATGTCTTCTGCGGGTTCGCCAAGTAAGGGCACCCTTCCCCGCGACCGCGCACCCCCCGGTGCGCTGGGGCCATCAAAAAATCCTCTAATCATCCGGCTGTGCGGGGGCTGTGTCAATCCCCCCCGTGCCTGCGCCGGCGCGCGCGGGCGGCGAATTCCCCCCGGCGGCACGTCGGGTACCCCATCCGCAAGTCTTTGATCCTAAGCTCCTCGGTGCCTGCGGGATGTATAATACGTCCAGTAGGTGGTGGGGCTGTGTTGTATCAAATCATCATATAATGATATGCTAATATACAGTCCTGCCTGGAATGGGACGGACGTTCCAGGGTGACATCTGCAAGCACGTTCCGAAACCTTCTGGAGATGGCCATGACCTTGCGCGGAGGCTCACGCAAGCGCCTCTTGCCGTATGCGGCGGTGTACTGGATCCCCCTGTTGATCCTTGGGGCCGGCGGCATGGCGTCCGCCGCTACCCTCGATTTTCGGCAGTGCGTGGCCGTGGCCTTGCGCGAGAATCCCGACGCGAGGATCGCGCACGCCCAGATCGCGGCGGCGCGGGCCGGCCTGCAGGCGGCCCAAAGGCAGCGCTTCCCCAAGCTGACGGCGTCGCTGACCGGCATGCGCACGGACGATGCGCTCAACGCCTTCGGCCTCAAGCTTTCGCAGCGCCGCGCGACCTTCAACGACTTCGGCGCCGGCCAGTTCACCGGCCCGTCGGCCCTCGGGGTCGCGCCGGGCGCGCTCAATTATCCGGGAGCCGTCAACAACTTCAACACGCGCCTCGAGCTCCAGATCCCGGTCTACAACGGCGGGAGCATCGGCGGTTACGTCGCTCAGGCGCGCGCCTATGCGCGCGCGGCGCGGCAGGGCGACGCGGCGGCTCGCCAGAACGTGGTGTTCCAGGTGCTCGAGGCCTATGAGGGCGTGCACGCGGCACGCCGCTATGTCAAGGTGGCCCGCGAGGCCGAGCGCGCGGCGCAACGCTACGTCAGGACCACCCGCAACCTGCTGGCCCAGGGCGTCGTGGTGAAGAGCGACCTGCTTTCCGCCGAAGTCAACCTGCAAAACGCCCAGGTTTCGCTTGAACAGGCCCAAGATGGTGCCGCCGCCGCCCTCGACCAGCTGCACCTGGCCATCGGGCTTGACCTGGGCCGCCCGCTCGACGTGGGTCCGGATGTGACGCCCCGGCCGTTGTCCGGCACGCGCCAAGCGCTCGAGCAGGCGGCCCTGGCCAATAATCCGGGCATCCACGCGCTGCAGGCGAAGGTGGCGGCGGCCCGTGCCGGCGTGGCGATCGCCGCGGCCGCCAACAAGCCGCACGTCAACCTCATGGCGCGCCAGGACTGGAATGACCAGACGCTTGGCTTGTCTGCGCCGTCCTACACCATCGCCGCAGTGGCCTCGATGACGCTGTTCGACGGCGGGGTGACGCGCGCCGCCGAGGATCGCGCCGAGGCGGCGCGCCTCGTGGCGCAGACCGAGCTCGCCAAGGCGCAGGCGGGGGTGCGCTTCCAGGTCGATGATGCGTGGCGCAAGGCGCGCGAGGCCCGCGCCGAGGTGAATGCCCGGGCCACGGCCGTCGCGCAGGCCGAGGAGGCGCAACGCCTCATCGCCCGGCGCTACGCGAACGGGGTGACCACCATGGTGGAGGTCGAGACGGGCGAGGCGCAACTCGATGGCGCCCGCGCCGCGCTGGTGGCTGCGCGCTACCGGGAGGTGGTGTCCGAGGCGGCGCTCGATCTGGTGGTAGGCCGGTTGAGTGCGGCTTCCTTCTGAAAGCAGTCCAATGAACAGTCAGGTCCAATCATGATCATTCATCGCCCTAGGATCGCAGCCTCGGCCACCGTGCTCGCGGCCGTCTTTCTCACCGCTTGCTCGCACCGCGCGCCCGCCGGCACGCCCGGCGGGCGCACGGTCGTTGCGCGCACGCTGGTTGTGAGCGCGCAGGCCGTGCCGGTTGCCGACGTGGTGCCGGGGACCGCAGAGTCGGAGGACCAGGTCGAGGTCGCCTCCCGGATCATGGGATATATCCAGAGCATGGACGTGCATGAGGGAGAGCGCGTGCATGCCGGGCAGCTCTTGTTCCGCATCGACCCGACCGACATCGAAGGGGCCGTCCAGCAGGCGCAAGCGGGCCTTGCGCAGGCGGATGCGGCGATGGCCAATGCCAAGGCCAATTACGTGCGCTTCCGCAATCTCTATCAGGACGAATCGATCCCGAGGCAGCAGTTCGAGAGCGTGCGCATGCAATACCAGATGGCGCAGGCGCAGGTGCGCGCGGCCCATGCGGGCCTCGCGACCGCCCGCGCGAATCTGCGCTATGCCGCGGTGACCGCGCCGATGGACGGGGTCGTGGTGCAGAAGCTCGCCTCCGTGGGCGATCTCGCCGCACCCGGGCGTCCGGTGGTCGTGGTCGAGAACCCGGGCCGCATCGACATTCGCACCCAGGTCTCGGCCCCGACGTTCGCCCACGTGCGGTTGGGCGAGGCGGTCAGCGTGGGCCTGGACGGGTGGCGGACGCCGGTCGCCGGCACGGTGTGGCGCACGGTGCCCGCGGCCGATCCGATCACCCATACCTATACCGTCAAGGTTCGTCTTCCGGCTCAGGTGGTGCCTGCGGCCGGAACCTTCGCGCGCCTGGCCTTTCCGATCGGCAGCCGCGAGGCGGTGGCGATTCCGGCGCAAGCGGTGCTGGAGCGTGCCGGCATCACCGGCGTGTTCGTGGTGGATCGCGCGGGGGTCGCGCATTATCGCATGGTGCGCACCGGCGAAGCCGTGGGCAGCCGGATCGAAATCGCCGCGGGGCTGAGCCCGGGCGAGCGCATCGCGGTGTCCAACCTCGACGCGCTGGACAACGACGACCGGATCGTGCAGGGAGGCCATCATGGCTGAGCACGTCCCCGGCCCGGCGAGGCTCAACCTGGCGGGCAAGCTCGCCACAGGGTTTCTCGAGTCGAAGATCACCGCCATGATCATGCTGGCCGTGCTCCTGGCAGGGGGGCTGGCCCTGGCGATCACGCCGCGCGAATACAACCCGGAAATCGTCGTGCCGGCCGCCAATATCATCGTGACCAAGCCCGGCGCCTCGCCCGAGGAAGTCGAGAACATGGTCGTCAAGCCGTTGGAGGCGATCATGCATGCGCTTTCGGGCGTCAAGCACACCTACGGCTATGCCACCAACGACATGGGCGTGGTGACCGTCCAGTTCGACGTGGGCCAGGACCAGGAAAGAAGCCTGGTCAAGCTGTACAACCAGCTGATGCAGAACCTGGACCGCATTCCCCCGGGAGCGAGCCAGCCGCTCGTCAAGCCGATCAACGTCGATGACGTGCCGATCATGACGCTCACCTTGAGTTCGGCGCGCTTCAGCGACTATCAGCTGCGCTACGTGGCGGACCGGGTGATCGAGCAGCTGCGCGCCGTCCCCGGGGTGTCCTTCACCGACGTGGTGGGCGGGCGACCCCGCGCGGTGAACGTATGGATCGACCCGCAGAAGGTGGCGGCCTATGGACTGTCGCTGGACCGCGTCGCCGCCATGCTGAAGAGCGCCAATGTCGCGCTGCCGGCAGGACACCTGGTCGACAACAACCGGGCTTACCCGTTGCGCCTGGACAGCTTGCTGGGAACGGCCAAGGCGGTCGGCAACATCCTGGTGGGGGCGCCGAACGGCAAGCCCGTGTTCCTCAAGGACGTGGCGCGCGTGGTGGACGGCCCGCAGCAGGTCGGGGCCTCCAGCCGACTCGGGTTCGGGCCCGCGGCGGCCCATCCGCCATACCGCGGCGAATCGCCGGCGGTGACCATCACGGTGGCCAAGAAGGCCGGCACCAACGCCGTGGTGGTCGCCCGCGCGGTGCTCGCCCAGATGGCCGCGCTCGAGCGCGACGCGATCCCGCAAGGGATCCATGTCACGGTGACCCGCGACGACGGCGCGAAGGCCAACGACGCGGTCAACACCCTGGTGGAGCACCTGGGGGTCGCCATCGGCTCCGTGGTGCTCATTCTCGTCGTCTTCCTGGGGTGGCGCGAGGCGGCGATCGTCACGCTCACCGTGCCGCTCATCCTCTTCGTCGTGCTCACCGTGGGACTGGTCGCCGGCCAAACGATCAACCGCATCACGCTGTTCGCGCTCATCCTCTCGCTGGGGCTCCTGGTGGATGCCGCCATCGTGGTGATCGAGAACATCCATCGCCACCTGCATCACCGGCGCGGCCACGCTTTCCGCGAGATCCTGGTGGAGGCGACCAACGAGATCGGGAACCCGACCAACGTCGCCACCGTCGCCGTGATCCTGGCCTTCATTCCGATGGCCTTCGTGACCGGGATGATGGGGCCCTTCATGCGGCCGATCCCGTTCAACGTGCCGGTGGCCATGATCGCCTCCTTGCTCATCGCCTACATGGTGGTTCCCTGGGCGAGCTTCCGGTGGCTGAAGGGCAAGGCGCTCGCCGAACTTGCCAAGACGCCGACGCTCGAAGAGCAGGATGCGCGCGCGCGCGACCCCCTCCATCGCGCCTATACCGCCGCCCTCCTGCCGCTCATTGAAAAGCCCGGGCGGCGGCGTCTATTCTTCGGTGCCGTCGTCGTGCTGCTGGGGCTGGCCTGCCTGCAGCCGGCCTGGCAGTTCATCCGGCCGCAGGGCCTGAACGGCCCCCTGAGTCCCCTGGGGGTTGAACTCAAGATGCTGCCCAACGACAACACGACCACCTTCCTGGTCGAGGTCGACACCCCGGCCGGCTCCGCGCTCGCCAAGACGGACGAGGTGGCGCGCCGGGTGGGCGAGGTGCTGGCGCGCACCCCCTTCGTGACGAATTATCAGACCTTCCTCGGCATGACCGCGCCGGTCGACTTCGCGGCCGTGGTGCGGGGCGATGAACTGAAGCGCGGGTCCAATCTGGCCCAGATTCGCGTGAATCTGGTACCGAAGGAGGACCGGGCCGAAACCTCCCACGCGATCGTGGCCCGGCTGAGCCAGACGCTCGCGAAGGTCGCGGCCGGCTACCCCGGAACACGGATCAAGCTCTACGAGACGCCCCCCGGGCCGCCGGTGCAGGCCCAGGTGCTGGCCGAGCTCTATGGGCCGAACTACGATCGGCTGCGGACCGCGGCGGCGGCCGTAGACCGGGATTTCCGCCGAATTTACGGCATGATCAACGTCGACGACAGCGTCACCGCCAATGCCGACAGCTTCGCGATCCACGTCGACCGCGAGAAGGCGATGCTCGCCGGCGTGGCGCCCGCCCAGGTGGCGCAATTCCTCCACGAGTACGTGTCGGGTTTCTCGGCCGGGACCTTGCACGTCGACGATGCGCGCACGCCCATCAACATATGGGTAAGACTGCCGCGCGCGCTTCGCCAGACTCCCGCCCAGATCCTGTCGCTGCGCATCACGAATGCGACCGGCGCGCAGATTCCTCTCTCGGCGATTGCGACCGTGCGGCGCGTCCGAGTCGCCAAGCCCATCTATGACCGGGACGAACATCCGGTCGTCATGGTGGGCGGGGAACTGATTCACTCGAGCCCGGTGTATGCCGTGCTGGCGCTCGACAAGATGCTGGACGGCGTGAGGACGGATCCCGGCGGCGTGCGCTTTGCCACCGGCAACCTGGGCTTCACCCCGGCCCAGCCGCACGACATCAAGTCCTACAGTCTGCTCTGGGGCGGCGAGATGCGCCTGACGCTGGACGTGTTCCGCGATCTGGGCAGCGCCTTCATCGTCGCGCTCGTCTTCATTTATCTCATGCTGGTGGCCTACTACAAGTCGTTTGTCCTGCCGGTCATCGTGATGGGGGCGATACCGCTGACGCTGATCGGGGTCTTTCCCGGCCATTGGATCACGCACCAGGCCTTCACGGCCACGTCGATGATCGGCGTGATCGCGTTGGCGGGTATCGTGGTCCGGAATTCGCTGCTGCTCATCGACTTCATCCTGGATTACCGGGCGCAGGGCTTTCCCCTGAAAGAAGCGGTGGTGCAGGCGGGGGCGGTGCGCTTCCGGCCGATCCTGCTGACCGCGCTGGCGATCATTCTGGGATCGGCGATCATGATCACCGATCCGGTGTTTGGCGGGCTCGCGGTGTCGCTGATCTTCGGCACATTCGCATCGACGGTCCTCACGCTGCTGGTGATCCCGCTCCTCTACTACCTGTGGCAACGGCGGCTCGAGCCCGAGGGCGGGCCCGGCGCGACTTGAATTGTGAGCCTGACGCCCCCATAATTCCGGGGCGCCGGCGGCGTTTTTTTTTGTGAGCCAGGAGACGTGAGCTACATGAGTGCCAATCGGATCGTCAGAATTGTCGCGGGATTTTTCGTGCTGCTGTCGCTTGCCCTGGGGGTCAAGGCAAGTCCTCTGTTCGTGAGCCAGGCGTGGCTTTGGTTCACGGCCTTTGTCGGGCTCAACCTGCTGCAAAGCGGCTTCACGCGGTTTTGTCCGCTCGATACGGTGTTGAAGAAATTCGGCGTCAAGCCCTGCTAGCGGACCTGTTCGGGGGCACGCGCTGAAGCGGCGCGATCCCCTTTCGGATACCCTTCCCGGCCCCCCAGGGAACTCGCTGGGCGAGAACGGCGTCGAAGCCCGCAGGGCGGGGCCGACAATGTACTTTCACTTACTTTATCCAGAGGCGGCAAGCATTGCATTTCATTCAACAAAACATTTGGCTGGTCACCCTGGCCGTGGTCAGCGGCGTGATGCTGCTGTGGCCGGAGATTGAGCGCAGGCTCTCCGGCGTCAGGCATGTGGGCGTCCTGCAGGCCACCCAGCTCATCAACCAGCGCGATGCCCTGGTGTTGGACGTGCGAGAGGACAAGGAATTCGCGATGGGCCACATCCCCAATTCCAAGCATATTCCGCTCGGCCAGCTGGGCACCCGGCTGACCGAGCTCGCGAAGTACAAGGCGCGGCCAATTGTTGTAAACTGTCGCAGCGGCGCGCGCTCTTCCCGCGCCTGCGGGGTCCTCGGCAAGCAGGGCTTCGGCGAGGTCTATGTCTTGACCGGCGGGATGATGGCCTGGGAACAGGCCAACCTGCCGGTGGCCCGATAAGGAAGGTCAACGTTTCCAAGGGAGGTGGCGCGTCGGCCATGCGCGGGTCGGGGCGCGGATCACGAGCGATGGCGAAAATCACCATGTATTGCACCGGAGTGTGTCCCTATTGCGAGCGGGCGGAGCGCCTGCTTCTCGCCAAGGGGGTCACGCACATCGACAAAATCCGTGTGGATCTCGAACCCGGGCGGCGCGCCGAGATGATGGAAAGGACCGGACGGCGCACCGTTCCGCAGATCTATATCGGCGAGCATCATGTCGGCGGATTCGATGACCTGTCGGCCCTGGATCGCGAGGGCAAGCTGGCGGGCCTGCTGGCGCAGCAGTAGGCCGCCCACGACCCTTGCGGGAAGCGGGAAAAATGAACGTATTATGTCCTCGGTGCCTGTCCGTCAATCGGGTGCCTGCGGAGCGCGTCGATGAGGCGCCGAAATGCGGGAAGTGCGGCGCGCCCCTGTTCGACGGCGTCCCGCGCGAGTTGACCCAGGATGATTTCCTGCGCTATATCGAAAGGCAGGACCTGCCCGTGGTGGTCGATTTCTGGGCATCCTGGTGCGGGCCGTGCAAGATGATGGCCCCCGTGTTCGCGCAGGTGGGCGCACGGCTCAAGACGCGCGTGCGCTTCGCCAAGGTGAACACGGAACAGGAGCCCGCGTTGGCGAGCCGCTACCAGGTACGTTCGATCCCGACCTTGATTCTGTTCAAGGAAGGCCGGGAGGTCCAGCGCATCGCCGGTGCGCTGGATGCAGGCCGTCTGACCGATTGGCTGCGCGCGCATGTCTAGTCCGGCGCCCCGGGGCGCCGAATTTCTCGACCGAATCAATAACCCTATCAGGATCTTCCCCTCATGAGCGAACAGCAGCCCGTTTTTTCGATCGAAAAAGTCTACGTCAAGGATCTATCGCTGGAAATTCCAAATGCCCCGCAGATCTTCCTGGAACGGGAGAACCCCAAGATCGATGTGCAATTGGAGACCAAGGGGGGGGCTGTCCAGGAGGGCTTCTACGAGACCCAGCTCACCATTACCGTCACCGCGACCTTGAACGACAAGACCTTGTTCCTCGTCGAGGCCACTCAGGCCGGCATTTTCCAGATTCGCCACATTCCTGCCGAAGAGCTGGATCCGATTCTCGGCGTCGCCTGCCCGAACATCCTGTTCCCCTATGCGCGAGAGGTCATTTCCGACATGGTGACGCGGGCGGGCTTCCCGCCGGTCCTGCTCAACCCGATGAACTTCGAGGCGCTTTACCAGCAGCGCGCCCAGGAGGCCGCCGAAGGCGCGGCGACCACGCACTGATCGTTAAGGCCATGGCCCGTGCCCGCAGACGGATGGCGCGATGAGGGTTCTCGTCCTGGGGGCGGGCGCCTGGGGAACGGCGCTCGCGATCACGTTGTCCGCCAAGCACGCGGTTTCGCTTTGGGCACGTGATCCGGCCCAGTTGCTGAACCTGCGCCGCGAGCGTTCGAATGCGCGCTACCTGCCGGGTTTCCGCCTGCCGGAGGGCATCGGGTTGCCCGATGGGCTGCCTCAGGGGCTGGTGCAGGCCGAACTGGCCGTGGTGGCGGTGCCGACGGCATCGTTGCGGGGCGTGCTGCGCGCCATTGCCCAGGCGCGGCCGGACCTTCCCGTCATCTGGGTATGCAAGGGGTTCGAGGGGGGCACCAGCGCCATGCCCCATCAGGTCGTTGCCCAGGAGCTGGGCGCCGCATGGCCCGCTGCGGTGCTGTCCGGACCGAGCTTCGCCGTGGAAGTGGCGCAAGGCTTGCCCACCGCGCTGACCCTTGCATCGGCCGACGGCGCCTTTGCCCAGCGCATGGCGGGCCTTCTCAACAGCGCCCGCTTCCGCATCTACTCCAGCCAGGATGTGGTCGGCGTCGAGATCGGGGGCGCGGTGAAGAACGTCATGGCGATCGCCGCGGGCATTTCCGACGGCCTGGGGTTCGGCCACAATGCGCGGGCGGCGCTCATTACCCGCGGCCTGGCGGAAATTGCGCGCCTGGGCGCGGCTTCCGGGGCGCGTCCGGAGACCTTTTTTGGCCTGTCCGGCATCGGCGATCTCATTCTGACGTGCACCGGCGATCTTTCGCGCAACCGCACCGTCGGCTTGAGGCTGGGACGCGGGGAGCGGCTCAAGGACATCCTCGAGGATCTTCATCATGTCGCCGAGGGGGTGAGCACCGCGCAGGAGGTTTGCCGGTTGGCCTCCGGACTCGGCGTCGACATGCCGATCTCGGACGCGGTCTACCGGGTGCTCTACCATGGCCTGCCGCCCGGCGACGCCGTGGAGCAGCTCCTCGCCCGCGAGCCCAAGCCGGAGAGCCGGGACTAGTGCCGCGTTCCGGAAACAACGGCGAGAGCGAACCCGCGGGTTCGCGACAAGGCCGCAACGACTCGTCCCGCAACAAATACCCCGAATCGCGAAGGACGGATTAGCGCCCCTGCGAGAACGCCTGCTGGCGCCATGCTTCGTAGACCACGACCGCGACGGCGTTCGCCAGGTTGAGGCTTCGCGAACCGGGGAGCATGGGCAGGCGAATACGCCGGTCCTCGGCAAATTCCGCCAGGACGTCATCGGGCAGTCCGCGGGTTTCCGGACCAAAGACGAACGCATCTCCAGGCCGAAAGGCGCAGTCAGCATATCGCATCCCCCCGCGCGTGGTGACGGCGAAGCACCGTCTCCCCTGCAGAGCCTCCTGGCAAAACGCCCAGCCGCGATGTACCTTCACCGGGGCATACTCATGGTAATCGAGCCCCGCGCGCCTGAGCCTCGCATCGTCGAGCCGGAAGCCCAACGGTTCAACCAGATGCAGGCGCATCCCGGTGTTGGCGCAAAGCCGGATGATGTTCCCCGTGTTCGGGGGAATTTCGGGCTCGAAGAGAATGATGTCGAACATTGGCGGACGGAAGGGGCCTCAAGAGCGGGGAGTTTCACGCTGGCTGCGATTGTACCAGGATGCAGGCGCCGCGCCCGCCGCTGTCGTGGGGCGCGGCCCAGGCAGCGAGCGGATCTCCCGGCGGACGGTCATTTTTTGACATATTGTCCAAAAATGCTAGCGTGAAATTTGACAATGCTGGAATTAGCGCTATGATCCTGTCCTTTGTCCTGCCGCGAAGCGGGGGGCGCGTGGGCCGAGAATGGCGGTCATGGCGAGGAGAGGATACGGCGATGTCTGACGAAACAGCAGTCCAGGAGGCAGCAACCGAGCAGGGGGCGTGGCGCGCGGAGCAGGTGGAGGCGCTGTTCGCATTGCCGTTCAACGACCTGCTGTATCGCGCGCAGACCGTGCATCGGGCGCACTTCGATCCCAACGCGATGCAGCTGTCGACCTTGTTGTCCATCAAAACCGGTGGCTGTTCCGAGGACTGCAAGTATTGCTCGCAGTCGGCGCACCATGACACCGCGCTGGAAGCCGAGCCGCTTCTCGATGTGGCGCGCGTCGTCGAGGCGGCGCAGGCGGCCAAGGCAAGCGGCGCGACCCGTTTCTGCATGGGCGCGGCGTGGCGGGGGCCCAAGGCACGCGATCTGCAACCGGTCCTTGACATGGTTCGCGCCGTCCGCGCCCTGGGCCTTGAGACCTGCGTGACCCTCGGATTGCTGCAGGACGGGCAGGCGGAGGCGCTCGCGCAGGCCGGGCTTGACTACTATAACCACAATCTCGACACCTCGCCGGAATTCTATGGCGAGGTGGTGTCGACTCGCAGCTTCGACGACCGCCTCGATACCCTGGCCAAGGTTCGGGCGGCGGGGATTCGCGTGTGCAGTGGCGGGATCGTCGGCATGGGCGAGGCGCGCGCAGACCGGGCAAGCCTTCTGGCGGTCTTGGCCAACCTGGCGCCGCCCCCCGAGAGCGTGCCCATCAACATGTTGGTGCAGGTCGAAGGGACGCCTTTGTCCGGGAGCGAGCCGCTGGATCCCCTCGAGTTCATCCGGACGATCGCCGTCGCGCGCATCGTCATGCCGGAAAGCTATGTTCGCCTTTCGGCGGGCCGCGCAGCGCTGCCGGAGGCCGCGCAAGCGTTGTGCTTCTTCGCCGGCGCCAATTCGATCTTCTATGGCGAGCGGCTGCTGACCACCGACAACCAGGAGGCCGAGCGGGACCGCATGCTCCTCGAGAAGCTCGGCATGCACGTCCTGGCCGTGCACCAAGAGGCGCCTGCGGCGAGAGAGGGCGCAGGCTGCGGTTGCGGGACCCGCCTTGAATCTGCGTGAGGAGCTCGACCGGCGGCACGCCGACGGTCTGCTGCGGCGGCGGCTGACCTTGGAAGGCGCGCAGGGCCCGCATGTGCGGGTGGCGGGGCGCGATTATCTCGCTTTCGCGTCCAATGACTATCTGGGGCTCGCCAACCACCCGGCGCTTGCGGAGGCGGTGGCGCAGGGGGCCCAACGCTATGGCGTGGGTGCCGGGGCCTCCCATCTGATCGTGGGCCACGGGCGTGCCCATGACACCCTGGAACAGGAGCTCGCGGACTTCGTCGGCCTCCCACGCGCCCTTTTGTTCTCGACGGGCTACATGGCCAATCTGGGGGTCGTCTCGGCACTGGTCGGTCGCCATGACGAGGTATTCGCAGACAAACTCAATCATGCCTCCCTCAACGATGCCGTCGTGCTTTCCCGTGCCCGGATGCGGCGCTATCCCCATGGGGATGTGCGCATTTTGGGGCGCCTGCTCGCCGAATCCGCCGCGCCGCGCAAACTGGTCGTCACCGACGGGGTGTTCAGCATGGATGGCGATGTGGCCCCGCTGAAGGAGCTTCTTGCCTTGTGCGAGCGCCATGGTGCCTTTCTCCTGGTCGACGACGCGCACGGGTTCGGCGTGCTGGGAGCGCGCGGGCGGGGGATTCTCAGTCACTTTGCGCTGGCTTCCCCGAGCATCATCTATATGGCGACGCTGGGCAAGGCGATCGGCGTCGCGGGGGCCTTCGTGGCGGGTCATCCCGACTGCGTGGAGATCCTGATCCAGCGGGCGAGGCCCTACGTCTACACGACGGCGTTCCCGCCACTCCTCGCCGCCGCGGTCTCGGCGAGCCTCGCGATCGTCCAGGAAGACGAGTGGCGGCGCGATCATCTCGCCACCCTGATCCGGCGCCTCAGGCAGGGCCTCGCTTCGGGCCGTTGGCGCCTTTCGCCTTCGACGACGCCGATCCAGCCGCTCCTGGTGGGCGGCAACCAGGAGGCGCTCGATCTATCCGAGGCATTGCGCGCCCAGGGACTCCTGGTGCCCGCGATTCGTCCTCCCACGGTTCCGCGCGACAGCGCACGCCTGCGGATCTCGTTGTCGGCGGCCCACACCTTGAAAGACATCGAGCGCCTGGTCGATGTCTTGTGCGCGCTCTCCTGAGGTCGGCGCAATGGCGACAGCGGCACAGGCCCCCCTTGTCCTGCTTCATGGCTGGGGCTTGCACGGCGCCGTCTGGCATGGCGTGCAGGCGGCACTGGGCCGGCGGACGGCCGTTCATGCCCCCGATCTGCCGGGCTATGGGCCGATCCCGGGCCCCGAACCCTATGATCTCGAGCATCTGGCGAGAACGCTCGCGGCCTCGTTTCCCGGGGACGTCGACCTGTGCGGCTGGTCGCTCGGCGGACAGGTGGCCCTGACCTGGGCACGGCTTTTTCCGGAACGCGTGCGGCGCCTTGTCCTGGTGGCGACCACGCCTGCGTTCACCGTGAGGGAGGACTGGCATTGTGCGGTGGAACGGGGCGTGCTCGAGGCGTTCGCCGCCAGCTTGCGGCAGGACTATGAAGGGACCCTTGCCCGTTTTTTCTTGCTGCAGGCGCGAGGCACCGATGCGCAACGGGCGACGGTGGCCGCCCTGCGGCGGATGGTGCAAGGGCTCCCGCAGCCTCCCGTCGCGATGCTCGAGGCGGGCCTCAAGATCTTGGCGGAGGCCGACCTGCGCACCGAGGCCGGCGCCATCCCGACGCCCGCCTTGCTGATCCAGGGCGACCGCGATCGGCTGGTTCCGGCCGATGCGGCCCGCTGGCTGGCCCGGCGGTTGCCGCACGCCACGCTCGAGTGGGTGCATGGCAGCGGCCATGCCCCCTTCATTTCCCACCTGCCCCAAGTTGTCGCCTGCATGGAAAGGTTTTTGGCATGAGCGATGCTCTGCATCTCGACAAGCGACTGGTTCGGCGCGCCTTCGATGCGGCGGCCGCCGGGTACGATCAGGTCGCGGTGCTGCAGCGGGAGGTCGCGACCCGCCTGCTGGAGCGCCTGAATTATCTGGCCCATGAGCCGCGCCTCATTCTCGATGCGGGCGCCGGAACGGGTTTCGGCACCCGCGCCCTGGCGGCACGTTATGGGGAGGCCACCGTGGTGGCCCTGGACCTCGCCCCGCGCATGCTCGAAGCGGCCCGCGCGGGGCAGGCGTGGTGGCGGCGAATGCCGCGCCTTTGGCCCGCTCGCCAAGCATTCGTTTGCGCGGACATCGAGCAACTGCCTCTCAAGGCGGCGGCCGGGGACATGATCTGGTCGAGCCTGGCACTGCAGTGGTGCAACAGCCTCGAACAAGCGTTCTCCGAGTTCCGGCGCGTCCTGTCGCCTTCCGGGCTGCTCGTTTTCAGCACCTTCGGGCCGGACACGTTGCGGGAGTTGCGTGAGGCGTTCGCCGGTATCGACGGCTATACCCATGTCAATCGGTTCATGGACATGCACGACATCGGCGATCTTCTGGTCGGCACGGGGTTCGCGACACCGGTGGTCGAGATGGAGACGATTACGCTGACCTACCCGGATCTCAAGGCGTGCCTGCAGGATCTGAAGGCCATGGGCGCGCACAATGTGACCCAGGGCAGGCCGCAGGGTTTCATGGGCAAGGGACGCTGGCGCGCCCTGGAAGCGGCGTATGAGCGATTCCGCCGCGAGGGCCGTCTGCCGGCGACCTTCGAGGTGGTGTATGGTCATGCCTGGGCAGCAGGGGAGCGCGGTCGCCCCGGGCGCGATTCCGCGGTCATCCGCATGCCCGTGGCGAGACGGGCGCGCGCCGGCGAGGACGGGTCCACATGAGCGCGCACGGCGTCTTTGTGACGGGGACCGACACCGGCGTCGGCAAGACGTATGTCGCCTGTGCGTTGCTGCGCGCCTTCGCGGCGCGAGGGCGGAGCGTGGTCGGCATGAAGCCGGTGGTGACCGGGGCCAGCAGGGACGGCCCCGGCGCGATCGCGCGCTGGGACGACGTCGACGCGCTGGCCGCGGCGAGCAGCGTGCAGGCGCCCGTTTCACTGGTGAGCCCTTATGCCTTCGAGCCGCCCCTTGCGCCTCACATTGCGGCGGCGCGCGCCGGGACTTCCATCGAACTCGCGCGCCTGGCCGCTGCGTTTTGCACGCTCTCGGCGATGGCGGAGCTTACCGTGGTCGAGGGCATCGGCGGATTTCGAGTCCCGCTCAATGCCGAGGAGGACACCGCCGATCTTGCCAGCCTTTTAGGGCTACCCGTCATCCTTGTTGTGGGCTTGCGCTTAGGGTGTCTAAGCCACGCGCTGCTCACGGCCGAGGCGGTGACGGCGCAGGGCTTGCGGCTGGCCGGTTGGGTGGCTAACAGCCTGGATCCCCATATGGCGGCGCTCGAGGACAATGTGGGCGCGCTGGAAGCCCGGCTGCCGGCACCCATGCTCGGCGTCCTTCCCTATGCGCCGGGCGATGCTGGCGCTGCCGCCGCCATTCTCGCCTGCGGCCGTCACTTCGATTGCCTAATTAGATAATCAGCTATTCTAGAGGTCGGGGGAAGGAAGCCTCGCCTTGCGCCTCGTCAGGCCTTGGGTACGCGTTACCCGCCATCCGGCGCGTTTTGGGATTCAACCAACGTGCGGCCTGATATAAAATAAAAGCTCATGGGTGAGGTGTCCCATCTGTTCCATGGGGGATGGGCACCCTATCCCCTGAGAGCGTAAAGGAAGCGCGCACGAAAAGTCGCTGGCCCCGAAATAAAAATGGGGAGGAACATGAGCCTCGACGATCCGTTTGAGAAGATCGCCTGGTTGCGGTCGCCGCAGCTTGGCGGGTGGGAATACCTGGTCGCCCACCGATCCCGCCATCTGTGGGTGGTTTATCATGACACTTACACCCTTTGCGCCTGCGTCAGACTATGGGGTCAGTCTTGGCGCTATCGCGGACGCATCCACACGCTTCCTTCCCCAGGGATAATGCTGATGGAGCCCGGAGAACTGCACCGCACCCTTTCGCTTCCGAATGGGGCGGAGTTCAAGGTGGCGCAGATTCCCCCGGCCGTGGTGGCGGATACGGCAGGAGAGCTTGGCATGTCGGGTGTCGTCCATCTGTGCCGGGCACAGGCCGACGATCCGGGGTTAACCGCGGCGGTGTGGCGGCTCGGGGAGTTGGCCGAGCGCGGTAGGGTGGACCTGCTCGAGGTGCAGACGCTACAGGCGGTGGTGCTGCGCCACCTGCTCAGCCATGCCGAGTGCCCGCCGCGCGCCGCTGAAGGCGGCGTCGAGCCGACCGCCGCCGTGGGACGGGCCCGGGAGTATTTGCGCACCCATGTTTTTGCTCAGGTCACTCTCGACGAACTGGCCACCGTCGCCGGGATCGGGCGGTTCCGACTTCTTCGCGCATTCCAACGGCGGTTCGGGGTGCCACCTCACACGTATCAGACCCAGCTCAGGATCGAGCGGGCACGGGCCATGTTACGGAAGGGGATGACGCCCGCCATGGTCTCCACCGAGGTTGGGTTCTGCGACCAGAGCCACTTCACCCGCCATTTCAAGAAGATCATCGGGGTGACGCCGAGCGAGTATGCCCGCGGATAGGGTGGGCGATAGTGCACACGCGGGCGGCCTGTTGCGGCCTCGCGAGAGCCGCGACCACTTGGAGGAAGCCCAGTTTCAGCGCCCAGCGTTACCCGGCGGGGACGCGCTTTGCAGAAGATCTCGTTCGCGGATGGCCGAGTCCGTCTCGAGTCGCGCACGCGCCACCTGAGGCCGGTTCAGATCGCGGCTCGCTTCGCTCTCGCGATCTAACCTTACCCGTTAACCTAGAAGGAGTACACAGTAAGCATGGTGATGGAACAAGAGGTAGCGGTCCATCCGAATGACCTGCCCTTTGTGCACATCCAGTTGCCGGTACAGAGATGGTTTGTCCTCGATCGATATGTCGATGCTCGCGTGCAGCCCGTTTCGCCGGACGCCCTTGTCATCGATGGCGGGGCCGCCACCGACATACCCCACGCCGATGCTGAGTTCAGCCAGATTCAACTGCGTGGATTCCTCGCCCACGAAGGCAATTTCACGGACCGGAGGCGGAGCGGAGACCGCCCATGAGGGAGGACCGCCGACGAGGGCCAGGCTGAGGAGCAACAGTGCCGCCAAACATCCTCGCTTCATGTATCCAGGTCTATTTATCGTTGGCCAATCGTGTCGACGGCAAAGAATATGTACAAGCCGTGCTGCACTAATAACTGTGTCGCCTTTGGCGGAATTCCGACTGACGCTGCGAGCCATGAAAGGCGCGAAACACCGAGGCGAATAGTCGCGGAAGGCGCGCCTCGACGGGCGAAACCGGAGAGGTACAGCGCCGTGAAGCCAATACGGGTGAGGGTTCGGTGCACGCTGGAAGTGTGCGCCGCTCGCTCAGAGGGGCCTTGCCGCGGCCGCATGGCGGAGGCACAACGTGTGCGCCGGCTCAAACCGACTGCGCGAGAGCGACTTGGACGTCCTGTCGCACATCACGAAGAGCCGGCGCACGATCAATGCCTAATACCATTCAGCAACGTATTTATAATATGTAATTGAAATTCCCCTCACATTGGTATAGACCGGAGACGCCATTGAGGCCCCCGCATCAACAAAGAAGATATGCGTTACTGTTCCCGCACCGACGTTCCGGAATCCCAGTTCCATCAGCCTCCCATTCAGACTGCTCTGACCTAGGTATGGATGGTATACACTCTCGCTATTATCTGGCTCGCCAAGTTCAAATGCTTGCGACACGTGTGCTGCACTCGATCCACAGGTCAGTCCGGACGAAGTCCTAAAAGGACAAGACCCGTTTGTATAGGTCCCTTCTGTGTAAACTGCTTGAACCAGATGATTGGTTTGATTTACCTCTACACAGACCACCTGATCCCAATAACAGTAAACAGTTACCGGTATGAGATGGGCCGGCGTATAGCTGTTATCAACCAGGGTGCTTGCGACACGGTTGCTCGGCTGCCCCATGGCCAACAGTTGCGTCTCCGTCATGCCCAGCACGAAGGGTCCCATCCGTACGCCGGGGACAATCAGATGATCATTCGGAACCGTAATCGTCGAGGCCGCTGCGGTTTGCATTACGGCGTCCACGCAGGTCGAAACGGACAGTGCAACCAAAATCCCAATCAACACCTTCACAATTTTATGCACGCTGAACCTCCCAGGAGATAATCTCGAAAATGGCTTAAATCAGTAAATTGCAGCTCGAACCCCAAGTCACCTCGTTACCGAATCAGAACACACCGGCCCTCCCGCGGAATGCCAACCGTCAATATGCAGAAGCGTTCCGAACGAGCATGCCGTTGACATCATCATGGGTTGGGGGAACGGGTTTGTCTGAAAATATTCTCAGTATGATCGTGCGGCTCCGCGCCGCCCCATTTCTTCCTTGTCGCACTTGTCGATGACCACGGCCCCACCCCGCCTTGGCCCGTGGCGTGCACAGCTGCGTATTCCGAACCATGATGACCGCGAATTCCGATTCATCGTGACCGACGATTCCGATTGATCGTGACCGAATGTCCATCGGTTGCGGTACTCTGCCGATAAGCCCGAGGTTGCGCTGGCTTTCTGCAGTACTTTATGGTTTGCGCGCATAGAGTTGGTCGAAGATGCTGGCGAGCCCTGGATGGGCGTCTCGCGCGCCATTAATGACTTGGGCCGCCCAATCAAAATATGCCCGCTTCCGTTCCAGCGACCAGTCGGCCGGCGGAGAGGTCAGAATATCGCGTAAATTACAGATCTTATCCGCGAGTTTAACTTGCTTCGCCTTTAGCGAGGCGTGGGGTGCATGTATCACCTGCAAGCGCTTACGTTCGTCCTTCGGGAGTGATTTGTCGTCGGTGACCTCAAGGACGATTGCCGTGATGGCTTCACCGAAGTGTGTGCGCAATTCTTCAATCGTGGTGTCGGTATCCTCAATCGTGTCGTGCAGCAAAGCTGCGCACAACACTTCACTGTCGCTGACATTGCCCTCGTTGGCGAGGACGTTGGCCAGCGCAATGGGGTGGTTGATATAAGGAGACGCCTCGGCATCTTTTCGCCGTTGATTCTTGTGTTTCTCAGCCGCGAAAAGTGCTGCACGCAATACCTTGGAAACGTCCATATCCATATAACCTCATTCGCCATCGCCACTTCTGAGCCCCGCCGATGCCCAAGCCTAGAATTAGGCTACCCGCCCTGCCAAGCGCCCACAAAGTGACTTTCTTCCTCTGGACAGGGGCGAGTATCTCCGTAGCCCCTGCGCAGCGACCGCCGGGGCGACCCTGGAACTTTCCCCCATGTGATGCCTGATTTTCAAGGTCGGTGAGGGGGCTACGATTAAAGCAGGCATGAATGCGTCGGTCGTCAGTGAGCGGGTTGATCAGGTATTCCCCCGCACGAGCAATTGCGCAGGAGTAGAGCAATGGCCTTCTGATCACGTTCGTCAACCAGTAGTTGCTTAAGCGCAGTATGGACGTTCGCCCCGTGGGCGATGAGGGTCTTCATGACGTCCTCGTGCTCTGTCTGTGCGGCCGCCTGCAGGGCGGTTTCGCCATAGAGATCCTTCGTGTTGACGTCCGCCCCATGGTTTAGAAGAGTCTTCACGACATCTTCGTAGCCTCCGCGTGCGGCATCCATCAATGCCGTGCTGCCGTCGTGATCCTTCACGTTGACGTCAGCCCTATGGGTGATGAGGGTCTTCACGACATCTTGGTAGCCATTGCTTGCGGCCATCTTCAGCGCGGTGCCGTTAACGATATTCCCAATAACCGAGCCTTTGGTATTGTAGTTGTCATTGACGTCCGCCCCATGGGCGATGAGGGTCTTCACGACGTCGTTCTGGCCGAAAAGGGCGGCAGCCTCCAGCGGCGTTATGCCAATGTTGCACTTGGCATTGACATCAGCGCCGTGGGCAAGAAGGGTATTCACAATGACGTCGTAGCCTTTAGGTGCGGCCTTCGCCAGCGCCGTAAACCCAGCGTTATCCTTTGCATTGACGTCTGCTCCGTAAGCGATGAGGGTGTTCACGACATCATCGTGGCCACTATCGGCCGCCTTTTCCAACGCAGTCCAGCCAGCCTCGTCCCTGGCATTGACGTGCGCCCCGTGATCTAGAAGGGTCTTCACGACGCCTTCATCGCCCACCGATGCGGCATTCATCAGTGCCGTGCTGCCATCACGATCCTTCGCGTTGACGTCCGCCCCTTGCGCGATTAAGAACCTCACCGCCGCCAAGTCTGAGCGCCCTGTTGCGCTAAGCAAGTCATCCGCCCGGGCCGGTAAGGCTGAGAGGGTCGTGAGGACAAGTAGCGCGATATAAAGTCTCTTCATGGTCGTGCCATTTAGTTGTACGCTGTCATTTCACTCCACGCGTATTGCATCACCTTTTCATCGAACTGATCAACATTGAGCGATGTTGCCTATCGGACAGTTTTTCAACTACTGGGCGCGCGCTCCCATGTGGGAACCCTGTTCGTTTTCCTTGTTCACCTCAAGGGCAACAGATCCACGGCCTTCGGTCGAGATATCCACGATGGTGATCCGGTAACCGCCCACCGAGACGACCTGCCCTTTGTGAACGTCGGGCTGCTGGAATAAAGAGGGCTTGTCGTCGATCACGATGGAGAGGCTGGCGTGCAGGCCATACCGTCGGTTACCTTTTTCGGCGATATAGGCTCCGTACCCGACGTACCCCACACCGATCTGTAGGTCGCCCAGGTTCAACTGCGTGGACTCCTGAACCGGGAAAATGAGGTCAGGGTGAGATCGCGCCTGGCCAGACGCATGGGCAGGATGGCCGGACCCGGCCCAGGCGTGTTGGCTGCCCATGGTGAGCGTGCCCAGAATTAACAGCGTGCCCAAGCGCTCACGCTTCATGGCCCCTAATCCCCTGTCTGGTTGGCCGGCACCGAGTGTTGTCCGGTACCGAGCGAAGTCACTCCCGGAATAGGCCCGGCGTCTGCTTTCTCGCAGTTGCCGTTCTGATCGGTCTTCTGGCAATCCGGGCTAGGGTCACTGGTCGTACCCACGTGAACACCAGGCGGCGGTGATGGCATCTGTCCATCCCTGATGCAGCGACCGGTGTTTCCATCAATAGTGAGGCAGTTCGCCGCTGGTATCCCGCTGGTCGCTCCAGCCCGGGAATCCGCGCGAGCCGCATTGGCACTGCAGCAGGCTGCGATGGCAAGGGCGATCAGCATCAATCGATTCACGGTTTGCATGAACCTATTCTCCTTTCAAACGGTTGATTGCACGGGTGCGCGGCAGACTTCACAACAACGGCGGTAACTTGTGGGTGGGTGGATCTAGGGGGCCAAGCAAGGGCTCATGGTGATACGGCAGTATCACTGTCTCGGCAATGTCCCTGCCTCCCGTGTAAACATGAACCATGATGCCTTCAAAGCTGGCGTCAGTAGATTCGTCAAGAACGGTTGTGCTGGCCTTGACCTTGCTTACCACATCTGCCGCGAAGCCCGAGGGCGGGCATCCCTCGAATTCATAGGAAAATGTGTCTCGCTTGAGCGCCGTGCGCGCGTGTTTGTCCTGGCGCACAAGCGGTATAAGAAAAACCTTCCAGCCCGCCGCCGGAACGGTTCCGCTAACATGCAGGACATACTCTCCGGGCTTTCTTCCTGGCGCTCCCCAAGCCACGACATTCTCGATAGGCCGGACCTTTGTGGATCCGGTGCTTGCCTGGCAAAGTCCGGAGTCCGGTTCCGCCGCCGATTTCGCAGCGATCACGGGAGCGATTGCCAGTGGCTTCGGGGTACCCGCAACCCCTATGCCAGGGACAGCCACCAGCAACATGCTGTAAACCACCCACCCTTGTCTCGCGGCGATCATGGCTATTGTCTTCCTGGAGGTTGGCGGGCGCCCCCTTCGGCCGGCACGGAGACGGGTTGGGCAGCATGCGGCCTGGCCGCCCGGCGTGGCTTGAGGTCGCGAGGATTCACCGAAAGCACCGGTTTCATCGTGGGGTCAAGGAGATTTGGTGCCTTCGGAATCTGCGGCTGATCCAGCGTTGGTGGTGTGAGTCCGTTCAGCCCGGACAGCGGATTGCCAAGGTCGGCCTTCGCGGCGCCACAGGAAAAAAGCAGAGCACAGGCCACAATTAACAGACGGCAGTAACACATACGTCTTTCCCTCCTTACGGCCCACATGATAATTCATAAACCATTAAGTACATTTTGTGTTTTTACCCATAGGCTATGCATAGGCCCGTCCAATGGAAACGCATGGCTGTAGCTCCCGCAGTCAATTTCTGCCCTTCTGAATTCGTTCGCGTCGTATTCCAGGATGCACAGGTTGCGTTGGTACGCAGCCACCCATGGCGCGAGCTCTGCAGCCTTCTCATATTCATCCGCCGCCTGAATCATGTCGGTCCTTGACTTGGCTTTCTTCCACAAGGCGTTCCCGAGCGTTGCGTCCCCGATTGCCTGTTCTGGAATAAGGGGCATAAGGTCCGGCCTCAACGCAAGGATAGAAAAAGTGTTTACCCGGAATATCGGTGATATCAACGGCTCTTCCTCATAGTTTTCCAATACCCGATTGAACGTCCTGGCAGGAAGGTTTCTGTTGATTTTTGACGTTTCTATTCTTGCGAGGACGACGAATGGTTTTGCCGCCTGCAAATAGACCGCCTCCGTCGCCTTGTTTTTAACCATCTTATCTTTGATCAACTGCTCTTTTGGCGGCCAATCATATGGACTGCCGAAAAATTGGAAGGGGCCATGCCGGATTATTAAGCGAACCATCGGGATGTTTCCATCAGCATAAGCATCGACCAGGGGGTCTTCGTTGGCGTAGACCTCAGGCAGCCCGGCCCCGAAACCGAGCAGCAATTCGGCCTGCTTGATATTGTTATTCCTGATTGCAATATCTACTGCCGATTCACCACTCTTGTTATCCAGATCAACAGGATCGCCCGCGTTGATGAGTATCTTCGCCAGATCCGGCCGGTTTCCAATGACGCTCAGCAGAAAAGGGTCCCTCACATCCTGCGGCTTCGCCCCATAGGCGAGCAATAAACGAAGCGTCTCCTTCGTGCCATGGGGAACTGAGCCGTTCGCAGCCAGACCATGGCGCATCAGCAAGGCAAGCTGCTTGAGCGCACTGTCCGGTTCCGCTCCGGCAGCCAGGAGCATCCGGATGATCGGCAGATTTTCTTGTGAACCCTGCGCCCGCCACAGATTGTCCACGGCGAGGTCGAGTGCGCTGACCCCTTTTTTGTTTCGGATATTGGGGTTGGCCTTGGCCTTCAACAAATCAGCGACGCGACTGGCCTTATCTTTTTTTGCGTCAACTATCGTTTCGATTAGCGGCGTATCGCCAAAGGTTCTCTGAGCATTGACATCTGCTCCAGCTTTTATAAGTGCTTCCAGCGCACGGGTACTGGTTTGACCCGCCCCCATCAGCGCGGTGAAGTCATATTTATCAATGGGTATGTTTGGGTCGGCATGAAATTGAAGCAACATCAGCACGATATCCCAACGTATGCCATTTTTACTGAATACTGCCCACCCGATCGGTGTCTTGCCGTTGGAAACGGCATTGGGATTGGCCCCATGTTGCAGCAGATAGGTCACCTGCGTCAGATTTCCCTGGTAGGCCGCGGTGCATAAACTGCACCCCGTGGTTTCCGTCACTTTTACGGGCTGAAGTCCGGGATTCACCTGGGTTGCGCAGCCGCCCAGGAGAAGGGACAAACCGGCTGCGAAGACGATCACTGCGTTGCGCATGTTCATGATCCTTTCCTCATCTAGCCGCTTCAGTGTTTCTGCGGTAAGCCGTCATGGCGTGGCAGGCGAGAGACGGCTTGCCGTTTCCGCAAGGAAACGTCTTGACGGCCACATTGGGAGCAATGGATGTGATCGCCTCGGAGAGCTTATTCGCGTCGAACAAGATGTCGGAATACTGGTTGTCCGCTCCACTGCCTGCCAACAAGGAAACAGGAGGCACGGGATCGCTCTGGTCAACATCAATCTCGACCGACTTGACCTGCCCCGATTGCACCAGTTGGTCCCACTGCGCTAGCCCGCTCGCGCTAAGCTGCGGCCCATACAGCACGACATGATCCGCTTCGATGTCTTTGTTCATGAGTGCTGCGAGACAGATCATCGCGCCATTGCTGTGGCAGCCCAACTGGTCAAATGAGCGGCCCTTCAGTGAGTCGTACAGCGCCTGCTCGGCCGCCGATGCCTGGCCATTTGAGAATTCATCGTCGAGGACCCGCTTCTTGAGGTCGGTCATGGCGTCTGAGGAAGCCGCCATGCCTATGATGAAGTTGTACTTTTTAAGGTTCACACTATTGACGTCGACCCCGGCGAGCCGCATCTGCCTCTCCAGCATGGCCCGCTCCTTGGCGGCAAGCGCCGGATCCTTCCCCTGCACGTTGTAGCCGATGTTGGCCCAGGTGGTTCCCCCGACGAACCCATTGCCAGAGGGCGTATAGGTGCGCGGTGGTGGCGCGAGAACCTGGCAGACCGGATGAATGATAATAAGGTTGCCCTCACGCTCTTCCTGCTGACCGATCTGTACGGAATTCGGCGGACATCCAGCCTGCGCCGCCGCCCACAGGGAAAATAGTCCGAGCGCCAGCGCACCCCTCAACGCGATGTGGTAAGCCTCTCGGGTTGGTTGATTCCGCATCATTGCCGTCCTTGATGAGATTCCTGCGGGGCTGGTTTCATGATCGGACTTCCCTCGATGACCTTGACCACATCATCGACAGCGTTCTGATCGATCTTGACCTGACCCTTCGCCTGCGAAAGTTCACCCGACATCTTGTAGATCTGAATCTGGATGGTCGACTTGTCAGCATCGTTTTGTGCTGCCGCCTGCTGTATCTGCAACTGGTCGATGGTGTGCTGGATCGCGTCTTGCTTGCTTTGATCGCTTTGCAGTTTTGCTGCTGCGGCTTGGTAATCCTTGTTCTCAAGTACGGATTCTGGCAATGCCGTCGGGGTTGATGGGGGGGCGGCGACAGTTGCCTCGGTTCCACCTCCGCTATCTGCCGTGACGCTGGCATTCGCAGCGGCGTCTTCGTTCGATGCGTTTCCGACCGCAGCCTGGGATGACCCGAGCATGCGCTTGGCTTGATCCATGGCACCGGTGTCGCCGGCGGTTACCTGAGATTTTGCCTCCAGGCCGGGCTTGTCAGGGTTCGATTTGATGCCAAAGGCATTGGTTGTTATGGCAACGCTCGACAACGTAAGCGCCTTGACGCTCGGTGGTAATTTGTTCCCGACAGAGTCGAACTCCTGTAGCTGAGCATTGGCCCTTTCAGTGGCCAGCGCTTCTTCCTGTGCGGCGTTTTCACGCGCCTGCCTGGCCAGGTCGGCGTTCTCCTGCGCAACAAAGGCGGTGGACTCCTGCTGTGCCAGCGCCATTTCGCGCTGTTTCTCGATCACTTCTTTCAGGCGCACAATGAACTGCCGATCCGCCTCGTTGAGATAGCCATCATCAATATCGTTCATGTACGCCAATGCGGCTGCATAATTTCCTTCTGACGAGGCCAGGTCGGCTTTGTCGATGTTGATATTTGCGCGAACCCGGCCTAGATGGAAATTCGTGTACTTGGCGTTTTCCTCGTAATTTAGCTGCTGCTCATCGAGTTGAATCGCCAAGGTGTAGTTGTGATCCAACTCTGCCTCATGCGATTGCTGATAGATGGTGTTTGCTTGGGACACCTCCTGGTGGTACATCCTTTCCTCGTATTCACGCTGCTGCTCTGCACGCTGCGCGGCCATCGCCCGCATCGCAGCCGCGTAAGCGGGGTTGACATATCCGCCGCCGCAATTCCCGACGCATGTCGCAGGGGGGGTTGGAGGGGCAGGCGGAAGCTCAATGTCGCCCCCGTCGCCCGTCCCGTCGAAGTCGACCGCGTGGGCGACGGGGGCCATGAGACCGAGCCAATACGTCAGGCCCACGATCGCGATGGTTTTCAGGACGCCGTTTGACATAGGAATTCCCTTTTGTATGAGGTGATCATTGGGCTGGCAGAACCCTCCGTTCTCGTTCCATCTGCTGTTCAATGGATTTGTTTTCCTCGTATTGCCGCGCGAGGAACAGGGCCAGAAGTTGCGTATGAAGCTTAGGTGGGATGTAGACGAGCGGAGTATTGCCAGCCTTGTCCTGGAGGTTGCCATCAGCGCCATGGTCAATGAGAATCTTCGAAACCTTGAGATCCCCCCGCATGGCGGCAATGTGAAGCGCCGTACGACCGAAATCATCCTGGGCATTGACAATCGCCCCGCGGGTGAGAAGGATCGCGACGATGCGGGCATGGTCACCCATGGCGGCGTAATGCACCGCCGTGTCGCCATTCTTGTCCCGCGTGTTGACCTTGGCACCGGCGGACAAGAGAGCCCTAACGGCATTGATGTCCCCAGCCCGGGCCGCCTTCATGAGGGGCGACACCCCAGCGGTATCAACGCGGTTGATGGCCGCGTCGGATACGGCTATGCCGGAGCCGTGATCCACCAAGTCAAGCATCCCTGAGGCCATCGAGGATGGCGAAAGCGCCATGGCTACGATTCCTGCGAGGGCGAGCCTCAATGGGTTTCGTCGCCTCATTTTTGCCACGGTAATAGCGGAAATGTCGCATGAGCCGGTGCCTCATGTTTATTCTTATTCATCTTAATCGGAGACTCATGCAATTGTCGTGCCATGATGATCGCTTGAAGTTGTCTGTCCTGATTTGTCTCTGCTGTTGAGATTTGCGCCAAATTCGATGAGAAGTTGTTCAATCTTTAAGTTGCCACCTTTTGCGGCCATGTGGAGCGGCGTATCGCCGTCACTGTTCTGCATGTTCCGATCCATATCGTCCTGGAGCAGGGTTTTTACGATGGACGCACATTCGCCATGACTGCGCAATGCAACGCCATGTCGCCGTTTTGGTCCTTGACGTTGACCTCAGCCGCCTGATCAAGCAGAACATCGACGACGTTGAGGTGATCACCCATGATGGCGTATTCCAGCGCAGTCTCCGTCCCTGTCTTGTGCGTTCACGCCCACATGATTCGCCAGGAGCGTTTTCACAGATTCGATGTCGCCGGTCTTTGCGGCCTTCATTAGCGGCGTCACCCCATTGGCTTGCGGGCTGTTGATGTTGAGGCAGTTCATCACGCTGTGGCTTGGCGAGCGGATCATCACCCTGACTCCGAACGGGATAGGTTTCGGCTTCAGGCGGTTTCCTTTCAAGGCGTACGTCCCTTCCTGAACGCCGTTGTGACGGCATCTGAGGCAGCGGCGAAGAGCATGACGACTACATGCCCCGAGGCAAACGCCGCCAGAAAGCGTTCAACAATATCGAGATAAAGATCGGAAGCAGGCTGCAGTAGGCCGTGAGTCACGCACCATCCAGTCGCCGCTGTGGTCGTTAACGCCGCTCCCAGCAACGCCCCGGGGTCCGCACTGAGGCCGATGTGCTGCCGGAGCATCGCCTCAATGGCCTGCCCGGACCCATAGCCCACGGCGGCAAACAGGCCGATGAGCAAGTAAGGGCCTCGATCCAGGCGAGAGAAGCCAAGGATCCAGACCGCGACATAGACCCCGATGATCAAAGCGTATTGGATTTTCGACGGCTTCATCATCTCATGTCACCTGTTTCGAAAGGACGCAGTCAGCCGAAGGTAATCCCGGGAGCACGCACAGGATGACCAGAACCAACAAGTTCGTGGCGATCTGCATACCGCACCTCTAAACCGGCGCTAAGAGTTTAAGTGGGAAAACGAAAGCATGTCTGTGCGATATGTCTCCCAAGGTGGCGCCGAACCGCTCCGCCGGCGCGAATCCGGTTGCCCGCAAGGTTCGGTGCCGGACTCGCAGCGAAGGGCGCAACCGATTTTCCCGCGCACTATGCGTTGTCCCGTACGCATGGTTTTCGGATGGCCTTGGGTCCTTGCTTCGCGGCTCGCGGATGGCGAGGTGGTTCTCGCGGACATTACGTCTCGCGAGCAACGCCGTATGTTGCGGCCCCCAGTGTGAAGTTGCCTGGACGCAGCGACCGTGGCACCAACTGGAACCGGTCAATGCAGGGCTATGCCATGCCGCTGCCTCGTCGTCGGACGGCAACTCGCATGAGACCGTCGACTCTTTAGGGGAGCGCTGGCGCCACATCGCCAATGTTTTTCGTCGCGGCGGATTTCCCCGCTCGCCTCCCCACGTGATGGCAGGAAAAAGCGCGAGCGACAGGCCGTTTACCGACAAACGGGGTATGCTTTGTATGAAAGGCGCGTTCATCTGGGGCGAGTCTTCATAGGACTTACCGCTCGACTGCCGGCAGCACTGCATGCTGCACTTTCGCGGCTAACCGGCTCATGCGGCCTCCTCGACAGGGGTCGACCATGTGGGTGAGTGAAATGAATTGGCGCGCTCTGGATACGAGCGCCTTGGTGTGACATTACCGACGGCGAGCCCCCACGTATAGAACGAAATTGCACGTGGTGCGGTGCGAAACATAGGCGACGAAGGCAAACCTGGGACGATCGGAGGGTTGGCGGAGGTATCCGTAGCGCGCTGTTGCGTTGATCGCGCGGGCCCCCGCGGCTCCATGGGCGCGCCACGACTGCCTGCAATAGGCCGCTGCTTGCCCGATGATTGACACGGCGCGTCCACGGTGGTGGAATGTGCGTAATAACACATAAATACAAAGCCGCTGCTCGCATTCTGGAACCGCTCCGGTTCCGGGGGCATGCGGCATGGGGTGTGATGCCATGACGATTCGCCCGATCTATCCTCCCGCGTGCTCCTGGACGCTGCTTTGCAGGAGGGTGTCGACGCTGCTTGCCGCTCCGCACATCGGAGATTTATCGACTACCCTTTAGATTTCACCGGCGAGGGCGTGCTCCACTTGCCCCGCTAGAGTCTGAGGTGGAGAGGGTGGCAGCGCGACGCGCCTGGGGATGCAACGGCCGCGATCGGGATGACCATACATCCCTAATGGGATTTCCAAGGCATCGACCCGAGCGCGATGCGGGGGATGGACGCTCAACGGCATCCGTCGAGAGCCAGGAGCCCTTCGGCGCGGGACGCCAGAGATCCCCCATCCCTGCCATGCAGTGGCCGCCTTCTTGGAAAGGACGAACCGGCATGCCGAGTTCCCAATCGATTCTCAAGTTCCTGGGCCTGGGGCGGGAGGACTTCGATTTGCTGGCCCGTTACCGGCCTGCGCTCGCGCAGCGCGTTCGCCGGTTTGCCCCTGTGTTTTACGACTACCTGTCGCATCACGCGGATACGGCGGCCATCCTTGACCAACAGAGCCCTTCCGGCTTGGCTTCGCTGCTGGAAAGGCAGATGGACCACTTTGAGCGGCTGTTGCGCGACCGTTTCGATCGCCGCTATCAGCAAGATGTCATGCGAATCGGGGGCATGCACTACCAACAAGGGATCGCGCAGGCATGGCTGGTGGGCGGTTATGCGCTCTATCTGGAGCACCTGGAGGGGATGGGAGATGACTTGGACATTCCGGCGGGCGAGTGGTCCCGCCTGCGGCAGGTCCTGGCGCGCGCGATTTTCGCCGATATTTCCCTCCAGCTCGAAGGCTTCGTCAAGGCGCAGTCGGAAGATGACGCGGCGCGTACGGCACTAACTCGCGTCTTGATCCACACCATGCTGACCGAGCAGTCGAATGGCGCATGGGAGGTGCTGCTCGACAAAACGTGTCGCGGGCTGGTCGGCGAAGGCACCCGCATCGTCGCGGCATGGAGCGCGGTGGAGTGGGGGAGCGATGGGGACTGGGCCATCCGAGGGGCGCAGGAGCCCTTCGGCGCACTGTGTCCCTTGTGCATTCTCCCGGATGCCGACGATCCTTGCTCGCGCGCGTCCAACTCCGGCATGCCGGTGATCCTCACGGCGGCCGCGGCCGCGGCGCTCGGCTGGTTGAAGCCCCTGCCCCTCGAGGCTCGGGAGGTGGGCTTCTTCCCCTTCGGGAAGCTGCGTAACGGATATGCTGGCGTAGGGATCTTTGCCTCTGATTCGGCGAATTACTTTCGGCGCATCGGTTTTGACCCCTTCCAGGCGTTTTCCCACTTCGCGGAGCTCCTGGCCGGTCTGCGCGAGCAGAGCCTGCGCGACCCGCTCACCGGCCTGCCCAATCGCGCGCTCTTTTCCGACCGCATGCACCACGCCATTTCGGGCCCGGAACGAAGGGACCGGCTGCTGGCCATCGGGGTGCTCGATCTGGACGGATTCAAGGCTGTCAACGACCGCCATGGCCATGCCGCCGGCGACAAAGTGCTGCGCCAGGTGGCCGCCCGCCTCCGGGGGATCTTGCGGCCGCAGGACACGCTGGCCCGGCTGGGCGGCGACGAATTCGGACTCCTGCTGGACGCGATGGAGAACGTGGCCCAGCTCGACTCCCTGGTAGAGCGCCTCGTGACGGCGATGCGGCTGCCCTTCGATCTGGACCATGATCGGCACGCGCTGTCGGTCAGCATCGGCTTTACCTTGTTTCCCCTGGATGACGCCGAGGCGGATGTGCTGCTCCGGCACGCGGACATGGCGATGTACTCGTCGAAGAATGCCGGCGGAGACAGAAGCACGCTGTATTCCACGACCCTCTCGGAGGAAGCGAAATGGGCGGCTCGCTTGTCGCGGGAATTGCGTCACGCGCTGACGCAGGGGGAGTTGACGTTGTACTACCAGCCGCAGGTCGACATGCCAAGCGGCGCCGTGGTCGGTATGGAGGCCCTGCTGCGCTGGCAGCACCCGACCCGGGGGGTGCTCGCGCCGGGCGCCTTTCTCTCGGCGCTTGAAGATGGCCAGACCTCGCGCCAGGTTGGCCGCTTTGTACTTCAGGAGGCCTTGACACAGCAGGTTGCCTGGGCGGCGCTCGGCTTGCCCCTGCGCGTATGCGTCAACATCGGCACGCGCCACCTGCTTGCCCATGATTTCATCCGGGATCTGGACGAGGCCCTCAAGCATTGCGGCGGGGCCCCGGACCGACTGGAAATCGAGGTCACCGAGACCACGGCGATTGCCGATCTGGAGGCCGCCCGCGAAATTCTGGCGGCGGCGCGCGAGATGGGGGTGACGGTCGCGCTGGACGATTTCGGGACCGGGAATGCGCCGTTGAGCTACCTGCAGCGACTGCCCGCCGATGCCATCAAGATCGACCGCGCCTTCGTGAGCGATATTCTCCACGATCCGAAGGATGCCGCCATCGTGGCGGGCGTCATCACGTCCGCGCGGCTGATCGGGCTCGCGGTGATCGGCGAAGGCGTCGAAAGCATCGAGCATGGCTGCCTCCTGCTTCAGCTCGGGTGCCAGCGCGCGCAGGGCTATGCGATCGCGATGCCCATGCCCGGGAACCAGGTTCTCGGTTGGGTTTCGGCCTACCGGGCCAGCCCGGTCTGGTCCACCTGGACGGACCAGCCCTGGCGGCCGGAGGACTATGGCCTGATGATTGTTGCGCTGGCGCACGCGCAGCGCATGCAGGAGGAGGCCTGCCGTCCTGAGGCCCATGCTGGCGACGAGGCGGGGTTCCTTGCCGAACTCAACGCCCAGCACCTTTGCGTGCTGGGACGATGGCTGCACGGCGATGGTTCGCGCCGCTACCAGGGCAATGCCCACTTTCAGGCGATTGCCGGCCTTCATGAGCAGTTGCACGAGGCTGCGCGCGACATGGCGGGCGTGATCGGAAAGCCGGCGGGCGACGGCCGCAATGCCCTCTTGGCGCGAAAACGGGCCGAGCTCCAGGGCGTCGGGGAAGCGATTCAAAAGGAATTCAGGGCATGGCTTGCCGCCCAGGGCGAGGGCCGCGTGCGCTGAAGGCCCTGGCGGCAGGCGCATCGCGCCCGCCGCGCGGACACGAGCTCTGGTCGTTCAGGCTCAGGGAAGCGGCGGCGGGGCGGCGGGCGCGGCCGGCGGGGCGGAAGGCGCCGCAGGCGGCATGCCCGGTGCGGCCGGCGGCGTCGCCGGCACCGTCGGAGGCGGTCCGGCGGGCGT
>JAJYKK010000088.1 GCA_021788645.1 Pseudomonadota bacterium | reverse complement strand
ACCTTGGTGAATGGGGCTTATACGTCGCAAATGGACTCGACCAACGGCTTGCTGGAAGGCAGGCGCGAAGGCGACAAGTTTTACCGTGCCAACGGGGACGTTCTCCAAGCCGACCACAACGCCGCTCTGAACGTGCTGGCGCGATTAGACGATTGCGAGATTTCTCGCTTCACTCCCTACAAGGAAGTGCGTCGAATCCTGCTTGCCCGTTCTCCGGCGCAACTGAGCGTCAAGAGGGTCGAGTTGGGCACGAAAGTGCGTCAACCGACTGCGGATAAATCCGATGCGCAGATATGCGCAACTTTTTAGGAACAGGTTCAGTCATCCTGATTGCCCGACCCGGACCGTGCATGAACCTTCGTGCGACGACAGCCGCAGGTTTCCTCGCAGAGGCGCCATGAGCGCCACGCACCGCAGCCCCGGCGGGTGCGGATGGGGGGGCCGCGCCGCCATCATCCTGGGCATCGGCCTGGCCGCAGTCTTCATCGGGTTCGTCGCCCAGGGCGTGCTCGTCGTATTCACGGCGGCCGTGTTCGCGGTCGGGCTCGACGGCGCCACCGCCTTCGCATGTCGATACAGCCGCCTGCCGAGGGTGCTGGGCCTCCTCGCCACCGTCGTCATCCTGACCGCGGGGGTCGGCGCCGTCCTTTGGCTCGGGGCGATCAGCGTCGCGGCCCAGGCGCCCGCCTTGCAACAGGATCTCCAGCAGTCGGTCCGGCAGCTGCAGCATCTCCTGCGCCAGGCAGGGCTGGGCACCATCGGACCGACGGCCGCAGAGCATCTGCTGGCCGGGCTGCTCGCGCGCGTTGTCACGATCCAGGGCACGATCGCCGGGACCGCGAACCTTGCGGCCGATCTCTTGGTCATTCTGGTCGCCGGCCTTTACTTCGCGATACGGCCGCGAGGGTATGTGGAAACACTGGTCAAGCTGTTTCCGATCCGGCGGCGAAACCGCGTGCGGGAGGTGATGGACGCGATGGGCAACGCCTTGCGCCTCTGGCTGGCCGGGCGCCTTGCGGCCATGCTTCTGGTGGGGGTAGGCTCGGGCATCGGCATGGCGATCCTGCATGTCCGCCTGCCGGTGCTGCTCGGATTCATCGCGGGCACGCTCACCTTCATCCCCTATCTCGGGATGGTGATCGCCCTGATCCCGGCCGCGCTCGTCGCCCTCCTCACCGGGCCGGCGAGCGCCCTATACGTCCTCATGCTCTACCTGGGCATCCACCTGCTCGAGGGCTACGTGCTGACCCCGATGATCCAGAAGGAGACCGTCGACCTTGCGCCGGCTTGGCTTGTCGTGGCGCAAACGTTTGGATTCCTGCTCGCCGGGCTATTCGGCGCCACCATGGCCACCCCGGCCGCCATCGTCGCGACCGTCGCTGTCCAGATGCTCTATGTCCAGGACTTTCTGGGCGACCGCGTGCGCATCCTGGGGCACCGGAAACCCAAGGCGATGCCGTGAGGCCTCGCGACAGGGGGATCCGCGCCGGGGGAAACCGGCCGCCGTCGACGACCGGCGATGGACGGCGCAGGGGCATATGTCTAGAATTAATTGTAGAGGTCCATCGGCGAGCCTGAGGAGGAAGCGCATGCAAAATAAGGACAACTATATCCGCTTTTTTAGTGAAATCACGATCGACGACGTGCCCCTGGTCGGCGGCAAGAACGCGTCCTTGGGCGAGATGTACCGCGAGCTTACGCCCAAGGGCGTGAAGGTCCCCAACGGCTTCGCCATTACCGCCGATGCCTATCGCTACGTGCTCGAAAGCGCCGGGACCGTGGCCCGTTTGCACGAGACGCTGCACGGGCTCGATCCCGAAGATGTCGCCGACCTCGCGGCGCGCGGCGCGCGCGCGCGCGACCTCGTGTACGGGTCGCCGCTGCCGGCGGACTTGAAGGCGCAGATCCGGGCCGCCTATCTCCGGCTGCAGGCCGAATACGGGCCGGACTTGAGCGTCGCGGTACGCAGCTCCGCCACCGCCGAAGACCTGCCGACCGCCAGCTTCGCCGGCCAGCAGGATACCTTCCTCAACGTGCGCGGCGAAGAGCGCCTGATGGATGCCTGCCGGCGCTGCTTCGCGAGCCTGTTTACCGACCGCGCCATCCATTACCGGATCGATCAGGGCTTCGACCACTTCAAGGTCGCCTTGTCCATCGGCATCATGAAAATGGTGCGCTCGGACCTCGCCGCGAGCGGGGTCATGTTCTCGCTCGACACCGAATCCGGCTTCAGCGACGTCGTGTTCATCACCGCCGCGTATGGCCTCGGCGAGAACGTGGTCCAAGGCGCGGTGGACCCCGACGAATTCTACGTGTTCAAGCCGACCTTTGCGCAAGGCCATCGGACCGTCCTGCGCCGCGCGCTGGGGAGCAAGAAGATCAAGATGGTCTACGCGGAAGGGGGCACGCGCGAAGCCACCCACAACATCCCTACCGCCAACCCGGACCGCAGCCGGTATTGCATCACCGATGAAGATGTCATGCGGCTGGCCGATTATGCGCTGACGGTCGAGGCGCATTACAGCGCCAAAGCGGGCCATGCGCGGCCGATGGACATGGAATGGGCCAAGGACGGGCTGGATGGCCAGCTCTACATGGTGCAGGCGAGACCGGAGACCGTCGCCTCGCAACGGCAAGGCACGCTGCTGGAACGCTACGAGCTCACGGGCACCGGCGCGGTGCTGGCGACCGGCCGTTCGGTCGGCGAGAAAATCGCCGTCGGGCCCGCGCATGTCATCCCGAGCGTCGCCCATCTGGGCGATTTCCGGCCCGGCGAGGTGCTCGTCGCCGACACCACGACGCCGGACTGGGAGCCCATCATGAAACACGCCGCGGCGATCGTGACCAATCGCGGTGGAAGAACCTGCCACGCCGCCATCGTCGCGCGCGAGCTCGGCATCCCCGCAGTCGTCGGCGCCGACGTGGCGACCACGCAGCTCGCCACCGGGGAAACGGTGACGGTGTCGTGTGCGGAGGGCGACCAGGGAAGGATCTACCAGGGCGAAGTCCCCTTCGAGGTGCACCGCACGGACCTCAAGGATCTGCCGCGGCCTGCCACCCGCATCATGATCAACCTGGGAAACCCGGAACTTGCCTTCAAGACGAGCTTCCTGCCCAACGACGGCGTAGGGCTCGCGCGGATGGAGTTCATCATCAACGAGTACATCAAGGTCCACCCGATGGCCCTCGTCCATCCCGAGCGCGTGCAAGACGAGGCCGAGCGCGCCGCCATATCCCGTCTGTCGGCGGGCTATGCCCGGGCCACCGACTTTTTCGTGGAGCGCCTTTCGGAAGGCGTGGGCACCATCGCCGCCGCGTTCTACCCCAAGCCGGTGGTGGTGCGAATGTCCGATTTCAAGACCAACGAGTATGCCACGCTCATCGGCGGCCGCTGGTTCGAGCCCCAGGAGGCCAATCCCATGCTGGGCTTCCGGGGCGCCGCGCGCTATGCGCATCCGGCGTACGCGGAGGGCTTCGCCCTCGAGTGCGCCGCGATGAAGCGCGTGCGCGACGAGATGGGGCTCACCAACGTGCGCCTCATGATCCCGTTTTGCCGCCGCGTGTCGGAAGCGGAAACGGTGCTGCGCCGGATGGCGGAACTGGGGCTGGCGCGCGGCGGGAACGGCCTCGAGATCTACGTCATGTGCGAGATCCCCAACAACGTCGTCCAGATCGACGCCTTCGCCCGCCATTTCGACGGCTTCTCGATCGGATCCAACGACTTGACCCAGCTCACGCTGGGCGTTGACCGCGACTCCGAGATCGTCGCCTTCGACTATGATGAGCGCGATGAGGGCGTGAAGACGATGATCCGCCTCGCCGTCGAGGGGTGCCGCCGCAACGGGCGCCATTCCGGGCTATGCGGCCAGGCGCCCTCGGACTATCCTGAAATGGCGGAATACCTGGTCGAGGTGGGCATCGACTCCATGAGCCTCAATCCCGATACCGTCATCAAGACCACCGTGCATGTCCTGGAAGTCGAGAAGCGCCTCGGCCGCCCGCCGCGAGAGCGCATGTGAGAGGGCCCGCCAAAGACGCCGCCTGCCCATGGCCACAAAACCCGTTCTCCTGATGATCTTCGACGGCTTCGGCATCAACCCAAGCCGCGTCAACAATGCCTGGGCGCAGGCGCGCACCCCGCACCTGGACTACTACTTCGCGAATCACCCGCATACCAGCCTGCAGACCTCGGGACTGGCCGTCGGGCTCCCCGACGGCCAGTTCGGCAGCTCGGAAGTGGGGCACCTGACCATGGGCGCAGGCCGCATCCTCCAGCAGGACCTCATGCGCGTCCAGCAGGCGATCGTCTCCGGCGCCCTCGCCCAGAACCCGACGTGGACGCAGATGCTCGAAGGCGCACGCCGCCTGCATCTCGTCGGCATGGTGTCCGACGGTGGCGTGCATTCCCATATCGACCACCTCGTCGGCTTGCTCGATACGGTGGCTGCGGCCGGCGTGGCGCCGATCGTCCACATGATCACCGATGGGCGGGACACGCCGCCGCGCGCGGCCGCCGTCTATGCGGAGCGGATCGAGTCCGTGCTCGCGCGCCTGGGGCGCGGACGCATCGCCACGGTGAGCGGCCGGTATTGCGCCATGGACCGCATCGCCCACTGGGATCGCACGGAGAAGGCCTGGGCAGCCATGATCCTGGGGCTGGGGCAGCGCGCCGACAGCGCCAAATCCGCGATCGAAGCGGCCTACGCCCGCGGCGAGGGCGACGAGTTTATCGTGCCGACCATCGTGGGCGATCCGGCGTCGTCGATCATCGGCCCTGACGAGCCGGTGCTTTTCTTCAACTTCCGCAGCGACCGCATGCGCCAGATCGCCGCGGCCGTCGGACTCCGTTCCTTCGACGCGTTCGCGCGCGGGGATGCCGGCACCCGCCGGGTCGTCACGCTCACGCGCTACGATGCCAAGCTGCCGTTTCCTGTCCTCTTCCCACCCGAATACCCGGAGCACGGGCTGGCGCAGGTGCTGAGCGAGGCGGGCCTGCGCCAGTTCCATTGCGCCGAGACGGAGAAGTATCCCCACGTGACATATTTCTTCAATGGCGGCCACGAAGAGCCCTTCCCAGGGGAGGATCGGGCCATCATAGCATCGCCGCGGATCGCCACCTACGACCTCAAGCCGGAGATGAGCGCCCCGCTCGTCGCCGAGCGCGTCATCCAGGCGATCGAAGAAGGGGGCTACGCATTCGTCCTCGTCAATTTCGCCAACGCAGACATGGTGGGCCACACCGCCAATCCGGCCGCCACCGTGCGTGCGGTGGAAACGCTCGATCTGCAAAGCCACCGGGTCATCCGTGCGGCGACTGCCCGCGGCTACCGGGTCATCCTCACCGCCGACCATGGAAACTGTGAAGAAATGATCGACCCCGAAACGGGCGAACCCAACACCCAGCACACCCTCTATCCGGTACCCTTCCTGCTGATCGGCGTGCCCAAGGCGCATCTGGGCCTCGGCCGGGGGCTGGCGGACGTGGCGCCCACCGTCCTGGATCTTCTGGGGATCGAAACGCCTTCGGCGATGACGGGACACAGCTTGCTGCTCAAGCCGGGCCTCGCGCTGCCTTCCGGCGGCGCCTGAGCGCCCGCGACGGCCACCCGGAGGGCATCGTTGCCATGGAGAACTCCCTCTCAGCGACCTTGGGCCCGCGTCTCGCCGCGATCGTGGCGCAGGCTCGCGCGCTCGGGCCGATCGCGGTCGCCGTGGTCGACGCCGCCGAGGAGCATGTGCTGGCCGGCGCCATCGAAGCGGCCGCGGCCGGCCTCATCCAGCCGACCTTGATCGGGCAACGCCGCCAGATCGAGGCCCTGTGGCAGGACCAGCGTCTTGCCGGCGAGCCCTTCCCGATCGTGGAGGCCGCTTCCCAGGCCGACGCAGCGGAAAAGGCCGTCGCGGAGGTCCTGGCCGGGCGCGCCCAGGCGCTGATGAAGGGCTGGATCCACACCGATGTCCTGATGCATCCGGTCCTCGCGCACCTGCGCTCCGGCCGGCGGGTCAGCCACGTCTTCGTGGCGGAACTCGCCACCTACCATAAGCTCCTGTTCGTGACCGATGCCGCCATCAACATCGAGCCCGATCTTGCGACCAAGGCCGCGATCGTGCAAAACGCGGTCGACCTCGCCCGCCTGCTCGGCATTGAGCGACCCAAGGTCGCGGCCTTGTCGGCGGTCGAAGTCGTGCAACCCGCGATCCGTTCGACGATCGATGCCGCCTGCCTGAGCAAGATGGCCGAGCGCGGACAGATCGCGCACGCCTTCGTCGACGGGCCGCTGGCCTTCGACAACGCGATCTCCAAGGAGGCCGCCCGCATCAAGAAGATCGACAGCCCGGTCGCCGGGGACGTCGACATCCTGCTCGCGCCCGATCTCGCCGCCGGGAACATCCTGGCCAAGGATCTCGAATATCTCGCCAAGGCCACGTTGGCAGGCGTCGTGGTCGGCGCGACGGTCCCCATCGTCTTGCCGTCGCGCTCAGATCCACCGGCCGCCCGGATCGCCTCCTGCGCGATCGCGCTCCTGGTGGGCCGGCAGTGGGACCGCGCCGCCGACGATGCCCCCGCGCCGCCCGGTGCCCGCTAGGGGCCGCAGGCCGCGCCACGCGCCGACGTTGTCGCCCTCGACGGGCAAAGCCTCGGGCATTCCATTACAATAGCGAGTTTTCCCGCCATCGTTTCCAATCCGAGCATGTCTGCCCCCGAACCATCCGATCCCGCCCACCAACCCGCCCCTGCGTTCGGGGTACTGGGCGCGCTGAGCCTGTCGCATTTTCTCAACGATACGATGCAGTCGCTGATCCTGGCGACCTATCCGCTCTTCAAGATGAAATTCCACCTGCAGTTCGCCCAGATCGGCCTCATCACCCTCGCCTTCCAGTTCACGGCATCGCTCCTGCAACCTCTGGTCGGCTTCTACACCGATCGGCGCCCCTGGCCCTATTCGCTTGCGCTCGGCATGGGCTTCACGCTCTCCGGCCTCATCGCCCTCTCGGCGGCATCGTCTTTTCCGGCACTGCTCGCGGCAGCCGCCCTCGTCGGCACCGGCTCGGCGGTGTTCCATCCGGAATCCTCGCGCATTGCGCGGATGGCCTCCGGCGGCCGTCATGGGCTCGCGCAGTCCATCTTCCAGGTGGGCGGCAATACCGGCAGCGCCGTCGGGCCGCTGCTCGCGGCATGGATCATCCTGCCTCGCGGGCAACGCGCGATCGCCTGGTTCTCGCTGGCGGCGCTCGCAGCCCTGGTAGTGCTGCTCGGCGTCGGCTCCTGGTACCGGCATCAACATCATCGGGCGGCAAAGGCTGCCCCGGCGCGCTCCCACGCGCTGCCCGCCGGGCGGGTGGCCGCCACGCTCGCCGTGCTCCTGGCGCTCATCTTTTCCAAGTTCTTCTACCTGGCGAGCATCACGAGCTACCTGATCTTCTATCTCCTGCACCAGTACCGGATCAGCACCCAGGTCGCGCAATACCATCTTTTCTACTTCCTGTTCGCGGTCGCCGCGGGTACGCTCCTCGGCGGCCCGATCGGCGACCGGATCGGGCGCAAACAGGTCATCTGGGTATCTATTTTGGGCATTGCGCCGTTCACGCTGGCGCTGCCCTACGTGGGCCTCCAGGCCTCCGTCTGGCTCACCATGATCATCGGCTTCCTGCTCGCCTCCGCGTTCCCGGCGATCGTCGTCTACGCGCAGGAACTCCTGCCGGGCCGCATCGGCACGATCTCCGGCCTCTTCTTCGGGCTCGCCTTCGGGCTAGGCGGTATCGGCGCCGCGGTGCTGGGACATCTGGCCGATCTGTGGGGCATCGTGGCGGTCTACAAGCTCTGCGCCTTCCTGCCCCTGATCGGCCTAAGCGCCGCGTTCCTGCCGGATCTCAGGAGCGGGCGACGGAAGCCCGCGGAGAAGGAACGCGCGGCACCGGGAATCGCCTAGCGGCATGTCCGCCGCCGCGCCGCCTCAGGGTTGCGAAAACGACGACGGGGTCAGGCGGAAAGGGCATCGCGCACACGCATGAGCCGCGCACGGGCCTCCTTGGCCACTTCCGCGACGGAAGGATTGTCGGTTAGCTTGAGCATGGCGGCGGGATCCTGAAAGGCGACCGTCACCCTTCCCCCATTTTCCTCCCGAACCACGACGTTGCACGGCAAAAGCAGGCCGATGTCCGGCTCCGCTTCAATGGCCTGATGCGCGAGTGCCGGATTGCACGCCCCCAGGATGCGGTACGCCTGCCGGTCCACGTTGAGCTTGGCCTTCAGGGTCGCTTGCACGTCGATGTCGGTAAGCACGCCAAAACCTTCCCGCTTGAGCGCCTCGGTCACGCGTTCGATGGCGGCGCTAAAAGGAATGGGCAACGAAGTACTGAATGCATACATGGAGAACTGTTCCTAAAAAGTTGCGCATATCTGCGCATGGGATTTATCCGCAGTCGGTTGACGCACTTTCGTGCCCAACTCGACCCTCTTGACGCTCAGTTGCGCCGGAGAACGAGCAAGCAGGATTCGACGCACTTCCTTGTAGGGAGTGAAGCGAGAAATCTCGCAATCGTCTATTCGCGCCAGCACGTTCAGAGCAGCGTTTTCGCGGTGCTTCTTCTCCAGCGCATGCAGCTTGTTGCGCTGCTTGCCGGTGGCAGAAACCTTGTCGCTGTAATCGGTCATCACCTTGCCGAAGTTCTGGCCGTGATGGTCGCCATCGGAGTCGGCA
>JAJYKK010000087.1 GCA_021788645.1 Pseudomonadota bacterium | reverse complement strand
GGATCGTTCGGAAAGGCCGCGAGCGCCGAGTGGGTTGCCTCAAGGGCGTCTTGGATCCGCTGGAGCTTGAAGTACGCGCGGATCTCGCCGAAGCGCAGGGCGCGATGGGCGGGAAACCGCGGCACGGCCGCGCGATAGATCGCGAGTGCGCCCTGGACGTTGCCCAGGGCTTCGGCGATCATCGCGCGCAGATTGTCGATGATCGGGTTGGCGGGGCTGGACTGGGCGAGGCGTGCCGCCTCATCGGCGGCCTTCGCATACTGGCCGTCGCGGAACAGCGCATAGGACAGGCCATAGAGGGTGGCCGGCCGGCTCGTGTACCGGCCTTGGGCCAGCGCGTCGCCGAAAATCTCGATGGCCTGTTCGGCCGGGACCGCCATGACGCGGACCTTGGCGCGCAAGAGTTCGTAGTCGAGGCTGCTCGGCACCTGGCGGTAGGGCAGCAGATCGACGCGGTTTTGCATGTCCGCGATGCGCTGCCAGGTGAGGGGGTGGTCGCGCAAGTAGGCGGGCGCGATGGATTGGTCGATCCGGGTTTCCGCCTCGAGACGCTGGAAGAAGCTGACCATCGCGCGCGGGTCGAAGCCTGCGCGCGTCAGCGTCCGGATGCCGATGCGATCGGCTTCTGCTTCGTGCCCGCGGCTGTACGTGAGCTGGGCCTGCAGCGAACCGGCGGTGGAGGCGGCGATCGCGGCCCCGGAGACGTCGCTGTTGGAGCGGGCGGCGAGGATCGCCAGCGCCATGGCCGCGAGGCTCGGCCAGGACATCTGGCTCTCGCGGGCGACCATGCGCGCGATGTGGTGTTGCGTGATGTGCGAGATTTCGTGGGCGAGGACGGCCGCCAGTTCGGACTCGTTCTGGGTCGCCGTGATGAGGCCGGTCTGGACGGCCACATAGTTGCCGGGCATGGCGAACGCGTTGATCGTACGGTCTTCCAGCACGAAGAAATGGAGCTTGAGCGTGGGATCCGGGCTGGCCGCGGCGAGCCGCGCGCCGAGCGCATCGAGGTAGTCCGTGAGTTCCGGGTCGCGTACGAAGTTCGGTTGGGCGCGGTAATGCGCCATCATCAGGTTGCCGATGCGCGCGAGCTTTCCGTTGGAGATGATGGCCTGCGAGGCGTCGCCCAGGTCCGGCAAATCCGAGGCGAGCGCGAGCGGCGTGATGCAGATGAACAGGAGCAATAGGGGGACAAGACGCATGATGCTATGATAACGCTTTCATCGCGCGCTTCCTAACTTGCCCCTGAGCACCTTATGGCGGGCTTCACACATTTCGACGCGGCGGGCCGGGCCCACATGGTCGGTGTGGACGACAAGCCGGAGACGCACCGGCTTGCCCGCGCATCCGGGCGTATCCGGATGGCGCCCGCGACGCTGCGTCTGATCATCGAAGGCGGGGCGCACAAAGGTGATGTGCTCGGGGTGGCGCGCATCGCGGCCATCCAAGGCGCGAAGCGTGCGGCCGACTTGATTCCGCTGTGCCACCCGTTGTCGCTCACGCGGGTCGCGGCGGATTTTGCGGTCGACGAGGCGGCGTGCGCCATCGAGTGCCTCGTGACGGCCCAGACCGTCGGGCGAACCGGGGTCGAGATGGAAGCGTTGAGCGGCGTCAGCGCGGGGCTTCTCACCATTTACGACATGTGCAAGGCGGTCGACCGGGGCATGCGCATTGAGGCGATCCGCCTGCTCGAGAAGACCGGCGGGCGCTCGGGACGGTGGCTGGCCGAGGGCTGAGCCCCTGCCTGCCCGGCGGGGAAAGGCGATGCCTTTTGCGCCGGCGGCCTCCCGGGACTATTTTCCCGTGTGGGGAGCCGTCGAATAGCGGGTCATGACGGTGCGGTCCTGCCAGGTTTTCTCGTCCAGGACCGCGGCCGGGATGGCGAACCGATCCTGTCTGGCGACCGGCTGCACGCTGACAATCTTCACGATGTCGCCGTAGGGGATCTTGTACAGGAAACCGTCCTGTTCGGTGAGTCGCGCGATCATGAAGGCATCGTACAGGCGATAGACATAAATGTTGGCGGGCCGCAGCTTTCCGCTGTTCTCGCGCCGCGTGATCGTATAGCGCGTATCGGCCTGGAAGGCACTCTTGTCCACGACGACCTCCTGCTGCCCTTGGGCAGGCGAACGGGGCGATGTCCTAATACACTAGCAGTTCGGGCCAGGGCGCGCAACGAAGGGGACGCGGCGGCCTTGGGGAACAACGGCGTCCACCGGGTGCTTCGTGATGCAGCTCGACTTGTTTGAACACAGCCGCGACGTGATCCTGCGCAATGCGGTGGTGGAGGCGCTGAGGCGCTACGATGCGGCGGCGGCAGAAGTCGCGATTGCGGCCCTGGCGACCCATCACGCCGCCGATCCCTGGTTGCCCGCCATGGCGGTGCTTTGCGGGTGGCTGCGGAGGATGCCGCTGGCCGCCGCGCTTGCCCCTGCCGATGGGGCGACGGCGGTGAAGGACGCCGAGGCGGCTGTCGATCCCGCGGCGAGGCGCGTTTTCGGGGGCGATTGGGCGGCTTGGCTTGCCCCGCTGTGGTGCGACCTTGCCCGTTCGCTGGCTGGTTTGGCTTTTGATCCCCAGAATGCACAGGTGCACGCGGTGCCGTGCTGGCTGCGCGGTGGCGACTGGCGAGCGGCTGTCGCCGGCGTCGAAGCTATCCCTTCATGGCGGCGGCAGCCTGCGCCCCTGGCGTGGTTGATCGAAGCGCGCGCCCATCTCGACGGCGCGGCGCGAACCTGGCCATTGGCCGCGGAACTCGCGTGGATGGCGCCGGCGCGCGCCCGGGCCTTGCTGCCGCGACTGCCGATTGCCCAACTCGGGGAGTGGGCCCGGCGCTTTGAGCGGGAATTCGACGGCAGCGATGCCTCCGATGGATTCGCGTGGTTCCCCGCCTGGGTGCTGATCGAAGAGGGCCGCCTGGCCGAAGCGCTGCGGCTGGCCGAGCCGGGTAGCCATGCTCCCCCCGAACGCTGCGCGCGCCTGATCATGAACCTCCTGGCGCTCGAACGTCAGGGGCGCCACACGGAACTCGTCGAGGGGCGGCGCCAGTTGCGCCATGCGCACGGGGGGCTGTTTGACTTGTATTTGCGCCGCCGATAGCACCCGGAGCCGTACGCGGGGACGCCACGCGGCGCAAAGTCCCGCATGCGAGATCGGCGTCCATTTGCAACTTTTGCGAATTTTGCTATATTAGGACCCTTTAACCCTTATCCTAGGGTGGCGGAAGGCGCTTCGCGCCGGCGCGGCGGATGGTTTGACGATCGACGGCGCGTTTCCCGCGATCCGGCGTACGACGACCCCAAAAGGCACGTCGTCGGCCGGTGGTTGCATTCCCGGTTTAACTGGATTATAAAGAAATTTTTTTCGGTGGCAGCGGCTTAGCTGTTAGTGTTGTTTTTAGTGGATGAGGCGTTTAAAGGAGACTAGAGGAAATGAATTTCGACAAGGAACTTGATGCCCGTGGACTGAACTGCCCGTTGCCCATTCTTCGGACCAAGAAGGCGTTGGGCGAACTCGGCGCAGGCCAGGTGCTTAAGATCGTCGCGACCGACCCGGGCGCCGTCAAGGACATGCAAGCCTTTGCCAAGCAGACCGGCAACGAACTCATGTCGTCGGCCGAAGCCGGTGGCGAATTCGTGTTCTTCATGAAGAAAAAATAAACATCTCGTCCGGTGAGTTAATGGCAGAGGGCGATTAAGCCCCGATTGGGACGACTAGGAGAGGAAGAGAAGGGCATGGATACCAAAAAACTCGCGATCATTGCCACCAAGGGAACGCTGGATTGGGCTTATCCGCCCTTCATCCTGGCCTCCACTGCGGCGGCGCTTGGCTACGAGGTGCAGATTTTCTTCACGTTCTACGGACTGCAGCTCGTGCGCAAGAGCCTGAATGGCCTCAAGGTGAGCCCTCTCGGGAACCCCGGGATGCCCATGAAGATGCCCTTCGGGCCGAAATGGTTCCGGAGCATCAACTGGAACATTCCGAACGCCGTGCAGTCGCTGATTCCCGGCTATGAGTCCATGGCCACGTCGTTCATGAAGCAGACCATCCGGAACAATGGGGTGGCTTCTCTCGAGGACTTGCGCTCGCTTTGCCAGGAGGCGGAAGTCAAGTTCATCGCCTGCCAGATGACGGTCGAGCTGTTCGGCTTCGAGCACAGCGATTTCATCGACGGGATGGAATATGCCGGTGCGGCGATGTTCTTCGAATTCGCCGGCGAGTCGGACATCTGTCTGTTCATCTAGCGCCCGTCCGAACTCCCGGACGCGCTCTGCGGCCCAGCCCCCCTGTGGGGTGTGGGCCGCAGTCGTTTCCGGCCTGCGCCGTTCCTCCGCAACCGGGTCCTCGCCCGGATCACGGTGCCGCCTCGGTGCCTCAGACAGACGTTCGTCCGGGCGCCTGTTTGGGCGAAAGGCCTTGGCCACGATCTGGCGGGATCGACATCGATGAGCCCCGCCGGCACCCCTGGGCGTGCCCATGATTGAGGCGCCCATGGCGCCTGTTCGCGCGATTTCCATCGCCTGTGAGGTTTTGATCCCGCCGCGCTTTTGGTCTATTGTGAAGCATAGTGATTTACTCAAGTATTCCGTCGGCCGGGTACCAGTATCTCGCGGAGGCTTCATTCATGGCGACGTATGCCGAGATGCAGGAGATCTTCAATGACATCCGGAATGATTTTCGCTACGACCGCGAGCTGAACGGCTGCCTGAACTGCGGGATCTGTACCGCCACCTGCCCCTCCGCCCAATTCTACGACTTCAGCCCGCGGGAGATCGTCCAGCTGCTTTGGACCGAAAACGTCGAGCAGATCTACGATGCGATGCAGGAGAAGATCTGGGCCTGCGCGCAATGCATGACGTGCGCCGACCGCTGTCCCTTCAAGAATTCTCCCGGCGGGCTCATCATGATCCTGCGCGAGGTGGCCATCAAGCATGGCATGCAATCCGCAAAGGATGTCCTGCGGCCCTTCGGGCGCGTGATGCTCAAGCTCATCACCACCGGCAACCAGTTGTCTCCCGACATGATCCAGCCGGATCACTTTCCCGACTGGGGCCCCAACATTCAGAAGATCGAAGGCGATCTCAAGACCCTGCGCAAGGCCATTCCCGTGCGCACGCTGCAGACCACCGACACGGCGTGGGAGGTCTCGCTGAAGACCTCGGTCGAGATGTACACGATCTGGGAGATGACCGGTGTTCTGAGTTCGCTGGAGGTGATGGACGAGAACCTGTTCGACGTCATCGAGGATTTCATTGACGAGAAGCGCGAGGAATACGGGGACTGGCTAGAGGATCAGGAAGCGCACTGAGCCGCGGGGAGGGCGCGCGCACCCACGGGCAAGCAACGGAGGTCATTCGATGAGCACATCCGAGTCTTCCGGCGGAGCGGGCGTCGCCGGGCACGGCGCATTCTTCCAGCCAACCCACCTCTCTCCCGCTGACGCCGAGACAGCCACCGCCTGGGTGCGCCGCCATGTCGATCGGCGCACGATCGATCTGGGCAGCCGTATGGACGATATCCGCGACCACATGTGGGCGCTGGAGAAAGACGGCGAGATCATCGTGCATCGCGTGGCCCCGGCGCATGAACCGGTGGAGGTCGAGACGCTGTTCGGCTGGAAGAAGAAAATCCCCACCAAGCAGCTTTGGCACCACAAGTCGTGCGGCCAGTGCGGCAACATCCCCGGCTATCCGACCTCGCTCCTATGGACCATGAACAAACTGGGCTTCGAAGCGGGCCGGGACTACCTGGACGAGACCGACCAGACCTCCTGCACCGCCTGGAACTACCATGGCTCGGGCATCGGCAACGTGGAATCGCTGGCGGCGGTGTTCCTGCGCAACTTCCATCAGGCGTACGTCTGCGGCAAGGCGCATGGGCACGAACTGGGCCATTTTTATCCGCTGGTGCATTGCGGCACGTCCTTCGGCAATTACAAGGAGGTCCGCAAGTATCTGATCGAGTCGGCCGAATTGCGCGAGCGCGTGAAGAAGATCCTGGGGAAGCTCGGCCGGCTCGTCGATGGCAAGATCGTGATCCCGGAAGAGGTGATCCACTACTCCGAGTGGCTGCATGTGATGCGCCACCGGATTGCCGCCGAGCTGCAGACCATCGATGTGTCACACCTTCGCGTGACCGTGCACACCGCCTGCCATTATTACAAGATGGTGCACGAGGATGCGATCTATGACCCCACCGTATTGGAAGGCAACCGCACGGCGGTGGGCAGCTCGGTCGCGCTTGCGCTCGGCGCCCAGCTCATCGACTATTCGACCTGGTACGACTGCTGCGGCTTCGGTTTCCGCCACATCATCTCCGAGCGGGAATTCACCCGCTCGTTCACCATGGACCGCAAGATCCGCGTGGCGCGGGAAGAGGCGAACGCGGACGTGATGCTGGGCAACGACACGGGCTGCATTACCACGCTGGACAAGAACCAGTGGATCGGCCGGGCGCACGAGGCCAATTTCTCGGTCCCCATCATGGCGGATATCCAGTTCGCGGCGCTGGCCTGCGGGGCCGATCCGTTCAAGATCGTCCAGCTGCAATGGCATGCCTCCCCGTGCGAGGAGCTGGTCGAGAAGATGGGTATTTCGTGGAGCCAGGCCAAGAAAAACTTCGAAGGCTATCTGAAGGAGGTCGAGGCCGGTCATATCGAATATCTCTACAACCCGGAACTCGCCCTGGGAGGCCGCTGATGCGAGATACCGTCTTGGTCGTGGGCGCCGGGCCGACCGGCCTGTCGGCTGCCGCCGGCCTGGCGGCGGTGGGCAAGAAGGTCGTGCTGGTCGAGAAGGAGAATATCCTGGGGGGCGCGCCGATCATCTCCGGCTATGCCCGGCTGGTGCCTTCCGGCGAATGGGCGAAGGATGCCATCGGCCGCATGGTCAGCCGCGTCGAGGCAAGCCCTGCCGTGACCATCCATAAGAATGCCAAGGTGGCACGGGTGGACGGAGAGGCGGGCCGGTTCACCGCGGCCCTCACCACCGGCGAGACGGTCAGCGCCGGCGCCATCATCCTGGGGACCGGGTTCACCCACTTCGATTCGATCAACAAGCCGGAATGGGGCTTTGGCACGTTCGAGGATGTGGTGACCACGACGCAGGTCGAGCAGATGGTGGCCGCCGGACGGATCGCCTGCCCGTCGGACGGACGGGTGCCCGAGCGCGTGGCGATTCTCCTGTGCGTGGGCTCGCGGGATCGCCAGATCGGGCGCGAATGGTGTTCCAAGATCTGCTGCACGGTGTCGACCAACCTCGCCATGGAAATCAAGGAGCTCTCGCCCAGGACGGATGTGTTCATCTACTACATGGACATCCGGACCTTCGGCCTGTACGAAGACAAGTTCTACTGGAAGAGCCAGGAAGAGTTCAAGACCAAATTCGTCAAGGCCCGCATCGCGGAGGTGACGCGGGCGCCCGACGGGCGGCTCTTGCTGAAGGGCGAGGATACCCTGGTGAAGCGACCCATCGTGATCCCCATGGACCTCGTGGTACACGCCATCGGCATGGATCCTAACCTCGAGAACCCGCAGATCGCCAAGGTCTTCGGCGTGGGGCTGGAGCGGCACGGCTTTCTTGACCGCGGCGAGCACTACACCAACACGTTGTCCAGCACCCGCCGGGGCATCTATGTCGGGGGCGCCGCGCTGGGGCCGGAGGACATCGACTCCAGCGTCTCGCAGGGGCTCGCGATGGCACTGCGTGCCGTAGGGGATCTCGGTGCTCTGGAACATCAGGCGGCCTAAGCCGGCGGTCTCGGACGCCCGCCCCGCGCCGGCGCTGCCCTTGGACGAGGCGCTTTTCCAGGCGCGCTGGACGGCTTGCCTGCGCGATTGCGGAGAGCTTCCGGGCATCGCCGCCCTCGTGCAGGCCCTGGCCGCCAAGGTGGCGCTCTTTCAACAGGCCCTGGCGCCGGAGGCGCTGAGCCGGCTCGATCTGGACGGTCTGGAAGTCCTGCTGGATCGCGTCTTCACCGCAAGGCGGCGCATCTTCCCGGCGCTTGCGCGTCAGGGCGCCGACCGGATCCAAGTCGCCCTGCGCGATCTGCTGTACGGACGATCCGCCTTGCGCGCGCGCCTGGACGCCTTCGCAGCCGGCGTCGGGTGCGGCGGGGCAGACGCCAGGCAAGCGCAGAAATTGCGGCGGGCGGCGCGCGATTTTGCGGCCGAGTGCCTCCACTTCAGCGATCCCTTGACCCATCCCCTGATGACGTGCTGGGTATGGGATCCGTCGACGGCGTCGGGCGCGCTGCGCGAATTTGTCGGGGGCGCGGAGGCAGGGGCGGACATGCCCCCCGGCATGGCGACGGAGGTATTCGAAGAGGCGCGCAGCTGGCTCGCGACGCAAGTGGCCGCGCGGGGCCTCTACCGAGACCTCCCCTTGGTCGTCGATGTTGCCCTGGCGAGCGCCTATGCCGCTTATTTTCATGCGATGGCGCGCGGCATGGTGTCCATGGAGTTCGGGCGCGGGGGCGAACCCATCGATGAAATCACCCGGTTTCTGGGCATTGACGAGGCGCGGGGGCGCCGTTCCCGCGTCAGAAAGTCCGACGGGCTTGCACACGGCCCCGCGTAACGCCAGGAGGTTTTAACTGATGCTTGGATCTTGTTCATATCTTTCGATAATTAGCTACATGGACAAGCACTACAACATCAGCGACTTCGCCCGCCGGATAGGTCGATCAGCTTCAACCGTTCGCCGGTGGGAGCGCGACGGGCTGCTTAAAAACAAGCGTCTGCCTTCCGGGCATCGCTACTTCGACGAGGATGACGTTCG
>JAJYKK010000022.1 GCA_021788645.1 Pseudomonadota bacterium | reverse complement strand
CCAACGCACGCCGCTTCATACCGCCGGAGAGGTTGCGCATGTTGGTGTCGGCCTTGGGCGTGAGGTCGAGATGGTGCAGCAACTCCTCGATCCAGGCCTCGTTGCGGCGAAGCCCGTAATAGCCGGATTGAATGGTGAGAAACTCGCGCACGGTGAAGAACGGATCGAAGACCAGTTCCTGCGGCACCACGCCCAGGGCCCGGCGAGCCCGCCGATAGTCGTGCCGGACGTCGAAGCCCAGGATCTCCACGCGCCCCTCATCCGCCCGCGCCAGCCCGGCGAGGATGCTGATCAGCGTCGTCTTGCCGGCGCCGTTGGGGCCGAGCAGCGCGAAGAACTCCCCTTGCTCGATGGCCAGGTCCACCCCGCGCAAGGCATGGAGCGACCCGAAGTGCTTGTGAACGCCCTGCACGCGGATCGCCGGGATAGGATCGCCTCCCGGCGTCATGGCGCAGGCACACCGGCCGGGGAGGCGTCGAGGAGCGGGAGATAGCGCGACACGCCGTATAGCGAGGCGAGCGTCGCAAGGCTGGCGGGCGGGTTGCGGTACTGGATCTCCTGGCCGCGCGAACGCGCATGCCGAAGCCATTCGAGCAGCAGCGCACAGGCGCTGGAATCGACCTCGCCCACCGCGCCAAGGTCGACCTCGATCCGGCCGTCCGGGGCAAAAACCTTGTGCCCCTGGTCCAGCAGGGCAGCCACGTTGTCGAGGGTCATCGGCCCGTCGATCCGGTAGCGCCCCTCGCCGTCGACAACGATCATGCTCAGCCGCCGCGTTCGTCGGCCGCCAGGGCCGCATTCTTGCGCTGCAGCACGCCGATCAGCCCCGCGATCCCGGAGCGCTGGATTTCGTCCGCGAAGGAGCTGCGGTAGTTGATCACCAGGCTGACGCCATCGACCACCACATCGTAGACCTTCCATCCGTCCGGCATCTTCTGCATGTGGTAGTCGATCGGGATGGGCTGTCCGCCGGACTCCACCACCAACGTCCGCACCGTCGCATAGTCGGCGCCGGGCTCAAGCCGCAGCGGCTTGTATTGGATGGTCTGGTTGCGGTAGCGCGATAGCGAGTTGGCATAGGTGTTCACGAGCAGGGCCCGGAACTGCTGCGTGAGTGCCGCTTGCTGCTGCGGCGTGGCCTGCCGCCAATAGCGCCCGACCGCGAGGCGCGTCATGTGGGTGAAGTCGAAGTCCGGCTCCACCGTCTCGAGGATCTCCTTGCGCTGCTGGTGATCATGGCCTTGCGCCTGCTTGAGCAGCACGATGACGTGCTGCGCGGTCGACTTCACCAGCGCGTCGGGCGACGTGATCTGCGCCGCCTGGACGGAAACCGCGAACACGCCTGCGGCGAGCACCGACATTATCCGAAAAACCATCTTTGTCCTTTCTCCAACTTGTTCAGGCCCCCACGGGCGCCTGCGCGCCCGTCCAAACCTGCTTCACCGATTATTGCCCCGCGCCCCCGGATGCGCCGGAGCCGCCTTGTGCCTTGTTGAACAGGAACTGCCCGATCAGGTTCTCGAGAATCACCGCCGATTGCGTGAGGCGGATGGTGCTGCCCGCCGCAAGCACCCGATTCGAGGCGCCCGGTTCGAGGCCCACATACTGTTCGCCCAGCAGGCCGGACGTCAGGATGTCGGCCGAACTGTCGACGGGGAAATGATAGCGCGCATCGAGGTTCAGCGCGACGCGCGCCTCGAAGGTCTTGTTGTCGAACGCGATGTCCGAGACCCTTCCCACCACCACCCCCGCGCTCTTCACCGGCGCGCGCACCTTCAGGCCGCCAATATTGCCGAAATCGGCATAAACGGTATAGGTATGGGACATGCCGAGCGCACTCAGGTTTCCCACCTTGAGCGCGAGCACCAGAAGCGCTGCCAGCCCCCCCACGACGAACAAGCCCACCCACACGTCCAGCGTCGTTCGCTGCATTGCCTACCCCCGAAACATGAAAGCCGTCATGATGAAGTCGAGCCCCAGGATGACCAGCGAGGAAGTGACCACCGTGCGCGTCGTCGCGCGCGAGACGCCCTCCGCCGTGGGCGGCGCGTCATAGCCTTCGAAGACCGCGATGGCGGTGACCGCGACGCCGAAGACGACACTCTTGATCACCCCGTTGACGATATCTTCCCGGAAGTCCACCGCCGCCTGCATCTGGGACCAGAACGAGCCCTCGTCCACCCCGATCAGCACCACCCCGACCAGGTAGCCCCCGAAGACGCCGACGGCGCTGAACATCGCGGAAAGCAGCGGCATCGACAGAATGCCTCCCCACAACCTGGGGGCCACGACGCGGGCGACCGGGTCGACCGCCATCATGTCCATCGCCACCAACTGTTCGGTCGCCTTCATCAGCCCGATCTCCGCCGTCATCGCCGATCCTGCGCGCCCGGCAAACAGCAGGGCCGAGACCACCGGCCCCAGCTCGCGCACAAGCGACAAGGCCACCAGCACCCCGAGCGCGCTCTCCGAGCCGTAGCGCGCCAGCGTGTTGTAGCCCTGAAACCCCAGGACCATGCCGACGAACAGGCCGGACACCAGGATGATGACCAGAGACAGGACGCCGGCCGCATAGATTTCCTTCACGACCAGGCCGAAGCGCGCGAAGCTCGTCCCCGACTTGGCCAGCGTCAAGAGGAAGAAGCGCGCCGCGTAGCCCAGGCGCCGGACGCTTTGCAAGACGCGCTGCCCAACGCTGCCGAAGGTATCCAGGAACCAGTCGATCATGGCCGCCCCAACCGGAGATCTTCCCCATAGGGGGGCGCCGCGTACTGGAAGGGCACCGGTCCATCCATTTCGCCGTGGACGAACTGGCGCACGAAGGGCAAGGCCGAATCGCTCATCTGCGCCGCCGTGCCATGCGCCACGACGCGCCCTTCGGAAACGAAATAGATATCATCGACGATGGCGAGGGATTCGTGCACATCGTGCGTCACCACGATGGAGGTCGCGCCCAGCGCATCGTTGAGCCGGCGAATCAGGTTGCCGATCACCGCAAGCGAAATCGGATCGAGGCCAGTGAATGGTTCGTCGTAGAGGATGAGCATCGGGTCGAGCGCCACCGCGCGCGCCAGCGCCACCCGCCGCGCCATGCCCCCGGACAGTTCCGCGGGCATCAACTGGCGCGCGCCCCGCAGGCCCACCGCATGAAGCTTCATGAGCACCAGGTCGCGGATGAGGCTCTCCGGCAGCCGGGTGTGCTCCCGCAAGGGAAAGGCCACATTGTCGAACACCGACAGGTCGGTGAACAGGGCGCCGAACTGCAGCAGCATGCCCAGGCGGCGGCGAAAGCGGTACAAGTCCCCGGACCGCAGCTCGCTCACCACCCGGTCCGCCACCTTGACCTGCCCCGCCTGCGGCCGCAACTGCCCGCCGATGAGCCGCAGCAGCGTGGTCTTGCCGCTGCCCGAACCGCCCATGATGGCGACCACCTTGCCGCGCGGAATCGCCATGTTGATGCCCGAGAGCACTGGGCGCTCGCCATACGCGAAGGCGACGTCGGTCAATTCGACGAGAGGGGACATGAAGGGTCGCAGTTCTTTTGGTTAAGATACCCTGAAAGGGCACGATTTTAGCATTGCCGCACGGCAATGTGAATATCCGAATATTCTGATACTCATAGGTTTCGAACCGGCGCGCGGGCCTCGCGTGCATTCGTCGACGCCCTGCGCCGTTTCTTGCAAGGGACGGCCGCGTGCACGGCGTCAGCCGAATTTGAATTGGATGCCATAGCCGCCGCGCGGATACTTCCATTCTAGGTTACGCGCGAGGCACACCACGCGGCACGTCCCGCATTCGAGACAACCGTCGGTGATCAGCACCACCTCGCCCGCGTCCAGCGTATAGCAACCGGCGGGGCAGCAGACCAGGCAGGGTTGCCGGCAGCCGCTCCGGCAGCGCGCCGGGTCCACGATGCGGATATGGGGGTGCCCGGCGTCGATCACATAGCGGTTCTGGAAGAGCTTCTCCTCCACCTTGGGCACGCTCATCGGAAGGCCCTCCACAGTTTGAACGCATCGCCGAGCAGGCCGAACAGCGAGCGGCGTTCCCGAAAGCAGGCGAAGATTTCCTTCTCCTTGGAACGCTTGTCCACCCCATCCACCGTGAGCATGGTGCGCGCGGCACCGTTGACCAGTTCGGGGTAGGTCGTGAAGAACTGGTTGTTGGCATGGAAGATGTCGGGCAGGTCCTTGTACTTCTTCATGTCCTTGATCACGAAGCAGTCGTCGAGGCGGCGCCGGTACGCTGCGAGATGCTCCGCGGTCATCGGGAGACCCGCCCGTGCCAGATCGATGATGGTCTCCGCTGCCATGCGCCCGGTGGTCATGGCGAGGTTGGAGCCCTCGCGGTGCACCGCATTGACGAACATGCCCGAATCCCCCGCGATGACCCAGCCATCCCCAAAGACCCGGGGAATCGCGTGGAACCCCCCCTCCGGAATCAGATGGGCGGCATACTCCTTCATTTCCCCGCCCTCCAGCAAGGGCTGGACGGACGGATGGGCCTTGGTCTGCTCCAGCAGCTCCCAGGGGGTCAGGCGCTGCGCCATCAAATCCGAGAGCATCACGCCAACGCCGATGCTGATCGAGTCCGTGTTGGTGTACAGGAATCCGGTCCCCATCATGCCTTGGGTGATCTTTCCCATCATCTCGATCACCACGCCCTGCCCCGCCCGAATATTGAAGCGGGACTCCACGGCCTCCTTGGGCATGAAGTGGATTTCCTTGACCGCCAGCGCCACGTCCTTGGGGGCGAGCTCGGCGCGGAAGCCGGCCTTGCGCGCGAGCAGGGAATTGACGCCGTCGGCGATGACCACCACCTCCGCGTAGACGGCGCCATCGCCCCGGTCGGTCTGCACGCCAATGACTTTCCCCGCGCCGTCGCGCAGCAGCCCGGTCACCGTCGTCTCGCAAATCACCAGGGCTCCCGCCTCCTGCACCTTCTTCGAGAACCACTTGTCGAACTTGGCCCGGATGATCGTGTAGCGGTTGTGCGGCGGTCGGCTGAAGTCATTGGAACGGAAGTGGGTGCCGATATGGGACTCGTCGTCCATGACCCACATGCGCTGTTCGATGATGTGGCGCTCGAGCGGCGCCTCCTCCCGGAAATCGGGAATCAGCCGCTCCAGCGCATCCGCATATAGGATCGCCCCCTGCACGTTCTTGGCGCCCGGCGCCTCGCCCCGTTCGATCTGCAGGACCGCGAGGCCGGCTTGGGCAAGCGTGTAGGCCGCCGCATTGCCTGCCGGTCCTGCGCCCACCACGATGGCGTCGAAGCTTTCTGACACGTTGTCGCCCCTCAGCCCGCGCGCTTCATCTGCGCCAACTTCTGCCGGAACGCGTCGGTCAGCACGGGAAGAAAACGCACGCAATCGGCCACGACGCCGAGATGGGCAAAACCGAAGATGGGTGCGCCCGGGTCGTTGTTGATGGCGACAATGCAATCCGCACCCTCCATCCCCACCCGATGCTGAATCGCGCCCGAGATGCCCGCCGCGATGTAGAGCTTGGGCCGGACCGTCTTGCCCGACTGCCCGACCTGCCGATCGAGGTCCAGCCAGCCGGCCTGCACCACCGGACGCGAGCCGCCGACTTCCGCGCCCAGGACGCGCGCCAAATCCCACACCAGCCGGAAGTTCTCGCGGCTGCCCAACCCGCGGCCGCCGGCCACGATGATGTCGGCATACGGCAGCTGGGGCTTGTCGCGCGTATCGTCGGCAATGAACGCGAGCACCTTGGTGATGACATCATCCTCCTTCAGCGCCAGCGGGTGCGCCACGACGCGCCCGCTTCGCCCAGGGGTCCGCGCCGGCATCGCCATGACGCGCGGCCGCACGGTGGCCATTTGCGGCCGGCAGGACAGCGTGACGATGGTGCACAGCAGGCTGCCGCCGAAGGTCGGACGAGTCGACAGGAGGCTGCGGTTCTCCAAATCGATGGCAAGACCCGTGCAATCGGCCGTGAGGCCGGTCGCGAGCGCGGTGGCGACGCTGCCGGCCAGATCCCGCCCCTGCGTGGTGGCGCCCAGCAGCAGGATCTCCGGCTGATACACGTTGACGAGTTCCGACAGTCCTTGGGTGAACGGCACGTTGCGGTAAGCCTTCAACACCTCGCTTTGCATCAGGTAGCACAGGTCGGCGCCATGCTCGAAGGCTTCCCGGCACAGCGCGGGACCGTCCGCGCCGGGGGCGCACAGCACGACCCCGGACAGCTCGGTGCCGAGGCTGTCGGCGAGCTTGCGCCCCTCGCCCAGAAGCTCCAAGGACACCGGATGGACCTGGCCGCGCGCCTGCTCGATCACCACCCAAACGCCCTTGTAGGCCTGCAGCCGTTCGTCCAGGACGATCTTGCGCTTTCGTTTGACGGGAGCCTGCGGGGCTTCGCTCATGGATGATCTCCTCACGCGCGCCTGGCGAGCTCGTCCTCGAGCGCCGGCAAACGGGCCACCATGCGCGCGATCAGCTCCACCGCGCCGGCGGTCAGGTGGCCGTCGGCCGCTTCCACCAGTTGCGCCCTTTCCGCCCGGGGCGTCGGCGTGAACACCTTCGAGACGACCGTCGGCGAGCCCTTGAGGCCGATCTTGGTCGCATCGACGATGCCGGCGGCCGCCCGGTCCCATTGTTCGACAGGGGCACGCGCCGCGCGCAGCATGTCGGGGAGCGTGCCGAACCGGATTTCGTTGGTGCCTTCCAGCATCGTCACGAGACAGGGAAGCGCCGTCTTGAGCACCTGCACGCCGCCCTCGGCCCGGCGCTCGACGATGATCGAGCGCCCCTCGGGATCCAATTCGACGATGCGCGAGACGTAGGTCAGAAGCTGCAGATCCAGCCGCTTGGCAATGCCTGGGCCGACCTGAGCGGTATCGCCGTCGATGGTCTGCTTGCCGGTGAACACCACATCCACCGGCAGCCGCTCGTCGAGTTGGCGCAAGGCGGCAGCGAGCGCATAGCTCGTGGCCAGCGTGTCGGCCCCCGCGAACGCCTTGTCGGTGAGCAAGACGGCATCGGTCGCCCCGAACGACAGGGCCTTGCGCAAGGCCGCCTCCGCCTGCGGCGGGCCCATGGTGAGCACGGTGACCTGGCCGCCGAAGCGATCCTTAAGCCGCAAGGCTTCCTCCAGGGCAAACAGGTCATACGGATTGATGATCGCCGGCACGCCCTGCCGCATGATGGTGTTGGTCACCGGATGAACCCGGATCTGCGCGCTGTCCGGCACCTGTTTGATGCAAACCACGCTATGCATTCGCGTCGCCTTGCTTCCGTTCTGAATCAATCCCGGCGGCCATGATACACTTTGCGCACCCGGCCTGTCGACGCGCCGCCCGCACGAACGGCAAGGCCCGCAACCGATTTCGCACGACCGTCGTTTCCCGCCCATCCTCGAGTGCGCCCGCATCGTCCATGGATTTCGACCTCTTCTACGAACTGGCCATGCCCCCTTTTCTCGCCCGCTCGGAGGCTTGTGCCTATGAGGAGACGATGGAAGAGATCGTCCTCGCCGACGAATTGGGATTTCGCTGTGCCTGGTTCGTCGAACACCATTTCATGCGCGGCTACTCCCATCTCTCCAAGCCCGATCTGCTCATCGCGGCGCTGTCTCAGCGCACCCGCCGCATCCGCCTGGGATTCGGCGTCATCCCCTTGCCGCTGCACCACCCGGTACACGTCGCCGAGCGCATCGCGACCCTCGACATCCTGACCCGCGGGCGTCTCGAAGTCGGCATCGGCCGCGGCTTCTCGCCGAAGGAATTCGCGGTCTTCGGCAGTCCCATGGGGCACTCGCGCGAAAGCGCCGCCGAGGCGCTCGCCCTGGTGCGCGCCCACCTCAGCGGCGAATCCGTCGCCGGCCGCCCCGGGGAGGTCCTCGACATCCTCCCGCACGGCGTGCAGCGCCCCCACCCGCCGCTGTGGAGCGCGGCGGTGAGCCCGCAAAGCTTCGCCTACGCGGCGCAAGAAGGACTGGGCGTGCTCGCGGGCCCCTTCAAGCCATGGTTCATGACGCGTCACGACATCGCCGCCTTCCAGGCGGCGTGGCCCGGGCCCGACGCCCCGCGCATCGGCATGACCGTGGGGATGGTCTGTCTGCCCGACCGCGCCCAGGCCAGACGCGTCGCTGCCCAGGCGCTCTCCTGGTTCTACCGGCAGTTGCTCGACACCACGCGACCGGTCTTGGAGTCCCTCTACCCGAGCTACGAGCACTTTCACGCATTGGGCCGCTTCCGCGCGCTCATGAAACGCGGCATCCACCTCCCGCTGCTCGAGGCCGCCGGCATGGCGGTGGCCGGCACGCCCGACGACTGCATTCGGGCCTTGCGCAAGTATGAAGCGGCCGGCGTCACCCACGTACTTCTGGCGCTCGCCGCCGGCGCGGCCGCGAGTGACCTCGTGCGAGAGTCGCTGCGCCTCGTGGCCCAAGAGGTCCTGCCCGCCTTCAGCCGGCCGCAGGCTGGCGCATGAACGTGCTGGTCACGGGCACCAGCGGCTGCCTGGCGCACGCGCTCCTGCCCAAGCTGTGCGCCCATCCGGACATTGCGCGCGTGACCGGCATCGATCGCAAGCCCTGCGCCTTTCGCCATGACAAATTCACGGCCTGGGTACGGGATATCCGTGACCCCGACATGGTGCGCCTGCTCAACGGCACGGACGCGCTGGTGCATCTCGCCTTCGTGGTCCTCAAGGGCCGCACCGCAACGGCAGCGATGGCGGCGATCAACGTCCACGGCAGCATCCGTCTCTTCGAAGCCGCCGCCGGCGTCCCGCGCATCATCCACCTGTCGAGCGCGGCCGTGTACGGGCACGGCGAGATGCTCACCGAGGAGGCCCCCTTTCGGCCCTTGCCCGGTTTCCGCTATGCCGCCCACAAGGCCGCCTTGGAGACATACCTGGAACGGCGCCGCCCCGACGCCATCCGGTTGCGCCCGCACGTGATCCTCGGCCCGCATGCGCAGCCCCTGCTCAAAGGCCTGCTGCGCCAGCCCTTCTACGTGCGTCTGCCGGATCCCCAGCCGACACTGCAATGCGTGCATGAAGACGACGTCGCCGATGCCATCGTGGCGAGCCTTTCGACCCCCGGCACCGGTCCCTTCAACCTGGCCGGCCCGGAGCGCTTCGCCTTTCGCGACATGCTCCTCACGGTCGCGCCCCACGCCCGCCCCATCCCGCCCCGGGTCGCCGCCATCGCCCTTCGGCTCGGCCACGCCATCGCGGGCATCGGCGGGGAGCCTGGCTGGCTGCAGGGCATCCACCGCCCCCTCACGCTCGACTGCGGACGCGCGCGCGAACGGCTGCATTGGGCCCCGCAGCACACGCTTCAGGCGACATGGGCCGACAGCGCGCAGCGCTCCCGGTGACGATCAGGCAGCGAGCCTTGCCCCGCCGGCCGCCACGAACAGGCGCGCCGCGTCGCCCGCGCGCCGGCCCTCGGCCCGGACGAGGCCGAGCCGGGCGGCGGCGGCCGCCCGCTGTGCATCCTGCACCCGCAACAGCCCGATGCCGCCGAGCCGATAGGCCGTGACCGCTAGCCGGGCCGTGCGGCGAGCGGCCCGATAGGCGCTTCGCTGGGCCGACACCGCGGCATCGTCATGGGCAAGCGAGGTCAACGCCGTCGCCACCTGGCCAAACGCATCGAGAACCGTCTGCCGATACCGGGCCGCCGCGGCGCGGTAGGCGGCTTGTGCCTCGCGCCTTTCGGCGCTCAGCGTGCCGCCGCTGAAGAGAGGCTGCGCGAGGCCGGCGGCCAGGGAATAGGCACCCGCCCCCGGCCCGAACAGCGCCGCAGGCGTCAGCGCCTCCGCCAGCATGTTCGCGCTCAAGGTCACGGTGGGATACAGATGGGCAGTGGCCAGCCCCACGGCCGCCGCCGCCGCCTTGAGATTCGCCTGCGCCGCCAGAATGTCGGGGCGGTTCCTGAGGAGTTGCGAGGGCAGTGCCAAAGGCAAGTCGGAAGGCACCCTGAACTCGCTTAAGGCGAGGCGCGGCGGCGTCCAGTCGGCGGGCAGCCGCCCGGCGAGCACGGACAACGCATGGGAGTCCTCGGCCACCCGGCGCGCCAGCGGCGCGAGCCGGGCGGAGTCCGCGAGCCGCTGCGTCTGGGCGGAGAGCACCGCCACTTCGGTGGCCGTCCCGATGGCGCGCGCCGCCTGGACGAGGTGCAGGGTCTGCTGGTCCGCGGCCACGATACGGCGCAGCGCAGTCATTTCGCTCGAGGCTTCCGCCATGTCCAGGCTCACGGCCACCGCCTCGCCGGTGAGGGTGAGGTCCGCGGCCTCGAGCTCATCGCGCTCATAGTCGGCCAGGGCCTGAAGGCGCGCCACCTGATTGCGCTGCGCGCCGAACAGGTCGGGCGTCCAGGTCACCGATGGCCCCACCTCATAGGCGTTGAACGGGGGGATGCTGAACTGCGACGGTCCGAACAGCGCGACGCCGTATTCCTGGCGCCCGGCTTGCGCGTCCAGCGCCACCTGGGGCAGGCCGGCGCCCCTTCCCGCCTGGACGGCGGCCCTCGCCGCCGCAACTCGCGCGCGCGCCGCGCGCAGGTCCTGGTTGCCGGCGACGACCGTGCGGATCAGGCCATCGAGCCGCCCCGAACCGAACAAGGTCCACCACGCCGAACGCAGCCGATTCTCCAGGGTCACGCGCTGACGCAGGGAAACGAGCTCGTGGGCAGACGCATACGCCCGCGGGGTCGGGACGGACGGCGCGGCGGTGGGCGGCACGGCCGCACAGGCGGCCAGCGTGGCCGCCAGGAAAACACCCGACACTCCCATGCGGGTGTTCATTCGAGCACCACCATTTCTTGACTCCCGGCCTTGCGCGGCGGGCGCAGAAAGAACAGAAGCGGGATGACCGCCAAGGTAAGCACCATCATCAGCTTGTAGTCGTCGACATAGGCGATCATCGATGCCTGACGGGTGATGAGGCCGTTGAGGCGAAGCAGCGAGGCCAAGCCGTGGGGATGCAAACCCCTTGCGGCGAACGCCAGGCTGTCGAGGTTATAGGGCGTGATGTGGGTCCCGAGCGAGGCGTGCACGATCTGCGTGTTGCGCACGAGCAGCGCCTGCACCGCCGAAATGCCGATCGCGCTGCCGATATTGCGCTGGAGGTTGAAGAAGGCCGTCCCCTCGTTGCGCAGGTCCCGCGCGAGCGTGCCGAAGGCGAGCGTCGAAAGCGGCACATAGGTCAGTCCGATCCCGAAGCCTTGCAACATGCCCGAGATGACGACCAGACGACTGTCCATCAACAGGTCGAACTGCGTCATTTCCCAGAGCGAGAAGACGGTGAGGCCCAGGCCCACGGTCATGATGGCCCGCGCATCCCAACGGCCGACGAGGCGGCCCACGACCATCATGCCGATCATCGTGCCGACCCCGCGCGGCGCCGTCACCAGTCCGCTGTCGAAGACGGGATAATCCATCGTGTTCTGCAGCATGGGCGGAATCAGGGCAAGGGTCGCGAACAGGACCACGCCGACCAGGAAGATGAGCACGTTGGCGGTGACGAAGCTGCGGTCGGCAAATAACCTGGGGCTCAGGAAAGGACGGGGATGGGTCGCCGTGTGCACCAGGAAGGAATAGAACGCCAGAGCGGCCACCGCGGCCTCGACGATGATCTCGCGCGAGCCGAACCAATCCTTCTCCGGCCCGCGATCCAGGAAGAACTGGAAGGCCCCGATGGCGATCGCCAGCGTGATGAAGCCGAAGAAATCGAAGCGCTCGGAATGCTTGTGGGTTTCCGGCATCGAGGCCGAAAGCCCGAGGAAGGCGATGATGCCGACCGGCACGTTGATGAAGAAGACCCAGCCCCAGTCGTAGTTCTGTGTCAGATAGCCGCCCAGGACGGGCCCGAGCACCGGCCCGAGCGTGACCCCGATGCCCCACACGGCCATCGCCTGGCCGTGGCGTTCGGGCGGATTGATGTCGAACAGGACGGCCTGCGACAGCGGCACCAGGGCCGCGCCCGACATGCCCTGCAGCAGGCGGAACAGCACGATCTCGGGCAGGCTGGTGGACAGGCCGCACAAGGCGGAGGTCAGCGTGAAGCCGGCGATGGAGATGAGGAAGACCTTCTTGCGACCAAAGCGCCCGGCGAGCCAACCGGTCAGCGGTATCATGATGGCGGCGGCGATGATGTAGGAGGTCAGCACCCAGGCCGTCTCGGCTTCCGTCGCGGAAAGCGAGCCTTGCATCCGGGGCAGCGCGACATTGGCGATGGTCGAGTCGAGCGCCTGCATGATGGTCGCGGCCATGATCGAAAACGTGATCAATGCCCGGTTGAGGCCCGCTTCCGGCGTGGCCTCGTGGGGCGGCTGGGGAACGGCGGCCCCCTCGCCCGCCTCCTCGATGACTTCCGCTATCGGCTGCGCGGGGGCATCGCCGGCCATCAGAAGAGTCCCTGCCACCGCGCCTGGCCGGTATCGACGCTCACCTCGGCGCTCAAGCCCGCGCGAAGGGGCGCGTTCGGTTCATCATCCTCGATGGACAGGCGCACCGGCAGCCGCTGCACGACCTTCACCCAGTTTCCGGTGGCGTTCTCCGGCGGCAGCAACGAGAAACTCGACCCCGTGCCGGGGCTGAAGCTCTCGAGCCGGCCATCGAAATGGTGCCCAGGGTAGGCGTCGAGGGCGATCGACGCCGGCTCGCCGCGCCGCAGCTTGGCCAGGGCGTTCTCCTTGAAATTCGCCTCGACCCAGACGTCACGGGCGGACACCAGCGCGAACAGCGGGGCGCCCGCCTTGATGTAGTCGCCCACCTGCACATCCTCCACCTTGGCGACGACGCCGTCCATCGGCGCCCTCACCACCATGTAGGACAGATCAAGCCTGGCGCGCGCCAGGCTGGCCTTCGCGAGCTTGACGCTGGCATGATCATCGATCGGCAAGGCCGGGTTGTTGCCGAGCAGGGCCGCCGCGCGGGCCTGCTGCTGCGCCGCCGCGGCCGCTTGGGCGACGGCCGCGGCGGCGGCGTGGACGGCTGCGTCAAGCGCGCTCTGGGAGGCGATGCCCCGGGCGGCCAACTCGCGCACGCGCGCGAGCTCGCGGTCGCGGTAGGCGACCTGATCGCGCGCCTCGCGCGTCGCGGCCTGACGGCTGCGATAGGCGGCCTCCAGCGCGGCGACGCCCAGGCGGCTCGCGGCGAGTTTCGCCCGGGCTTGCGCCACGGCAATGGCGGCTTCGCGCGCATCGAGCTCGAACAGGGGTTCGCCCCGCCGGACGCGTTGGTTGTCCGTCACGTCGATGCGAACGATGCGTCCCTCGCGATTGGCACTGATGTCGACGCGCGCCGCCTGCACATAGGCATCGTCGGTCGACACATACCGTCCACCCAAAAGGTAGGCCGAGGCGGCAACGGTCAGGGCGAGCAGGGCGCCGCCGATCAGCAGCCGCAACCGCAGCCGTTCCCGGCCGCCGGGAGTGCCGTTCATGATGTCCTGAGATCCTTCTCCAATCCAATGCCTGAGATTCTACTTGACATCGATTGCAAAGATAATACTTAATAATCCGTATTCATTGTGTTGCATTAACGAATAATAGGCGTACGCGCCGACGGGAGAATCCGCGCATGCGGGGAGCCGAATTCGCCGAATTGCGGGCGTTCCTTCAGGTGGCCGAGCAGGGCAACTTCGTGCGCGCCGCCACCCAGCTGGGGCTTGCGCCCTCGACGCTCAGCCAGACCATCCGGGCATTGGAAGAGCGGCTGGGATTGCGTCTGCTGCATCGCACGACCCGCAGCGTGAGCCTCACCGAGGCGGGAACGCACCTGGCGGCCCGCATACGCCCCGCCTTCGAGGAGCTGCATGCCGCGATCGAATCGGTCAACGACTTCCGCGACGTCCCGGTCGGAACGCTGCGGCTCAGCGTCTCGGCCATTCCCGCGCAGATGGTGCTCGCGCCCCTGCTGAAGACCTTTCTCGCGGCGTACCCGGGCATCCAGCTGGACATCGTGGTCGACAGCCGCAACGTCGACATCGTCAAGGAACGCTTCGACGCAGGCATCCGCTACGGACGGCTCATCGCCCAGGACATGGTCATGGTCCCGGCAACGCCCCCGTCGCGCATTCTGGCGGTGGCTTCGGCCGAGTATCTCGCCGCCCATCGGCGGCCGACCAGCCCGAATGACCTGCAGGAGCATGTATGCATTCGCTTCCGGGGGAGCAATCAGCAGCTGCTGCCGTGGGAGTTCGAGAAGGCGCAGAAAAAGGTCGAAGTCGCGGTCAACGGCCCTCTGATCGTCAACGACGTCGATCTCATGGTCAAAGCGACGCGGGCGGGCATCGGCGTGGGCTACATCGCCGAGGCCTATATCCGCGAGGACATCGCGCACGGACGGCTCGTGCCGCTGTTGACCGACTGGTCTCCGACCTATGACCGCTGGTACGTCTACTACACCAGCGGGAGCCACATGCCGGCCCCGCTCAAGGCGTTCGTCCAGTTTCTGCGCAGCCGCGGCGAACCGGGCCTGGGTGAGGGCGCTTCGACTTGAGGGAAGCGGGTTGCGGTCGGGCCGCCAGGCAACGCGCGGACGGCGTGATCCCGACGGGGCGAGCTCGCCCGGCACGGGCAAGCAACCCGGGGACGGCGATCCGTCCTCGACGCGGTGGGCAGGCACTTCCTCATGGCCGCCGCAACAGGTGCGCCATTCGGCGTCCCTGTGGGCAAACAGCAGACGATTGCGTCCCCCGGCGGCGCGGTTCGAACGGGAACATCCAGGGGCGAGTTCGGCGGCCTCTCGCGGGCGAGCGCTATCGCCCGAGCGCGCTTAGGGCGAGCGGCGGTTCATCCAGCACGGCCGCTTGCTCCCGCAAGGCCAGGATGTGGTCTTGCCAATAGTGCTGAGTATTGAACCAGGGAAAATTGGCGGGGAACGCCGGGTCCGCCCAACGTCGCGCGAGCCAGCCCGCATAATGGATCATCCGCAGCGTGCGCAAAGGCTCGATCAACTGGAGCTCGGCCGGATCAAAATCGTAAAACAGGCGGTAGCCTTCGACGATCGCGCCCAACTGAGCGCTCATCTCGTCGTGCCCGCCTGAGAGCAGCATCCAGAGATCCTGCACGGCCGGTCCCATGCGGGCGTCGTCGAAGTCCACGAAGTGGGGCCCCCCTTCGCTCCACAAGATGTTGCCGGGATGGCAATCGCCATGCAACCGGAGCATGCGGACCGGGCCGGTGCGCGCGTAGCACCGGCGTACCCGCTCCAGCACGTCCGCAACCACGCTCTCATAGGTCGCCCGCAAGTCCGGCGGAAGAAAATCGTGGCGAAGAAGGAATTGACTGGGGTCTTCTCCGAACGTCCGCACATCCAGCGAGGGGCGGTGCGTGAACGGCCCCAGCGCGCCGACGGCGTGGATGCGCCCAAGGAAGCGGCCCATCCAGCGCAAGGTCTCGGGATCGTCCAACTCGGGCGCACGTCCGGGGCAGCGAGGATACAAGGCGAAGCGAAACCCCCCATACGCGTGCAGCGTCGCGCCTTGTCCATCGGCGATCGGGGCGACCACCGGGATCTCGCGGCGGGCCAGCGCTTGCGCGAAGGCATGTTCTTCGAGCAACGCGGGCTCCGACCAGCGGCCCGGCCGATAGAACTTTGCGACAACGGGATCGCCGTCGAGGACGCCGAGCTGATAAACCCTGTTCTCAAAGCTGTTGAGCGCAAAAAGCCGCCCGTCACAGGGAAAACCGACGCTTTCCACGGCATTGAGGATGACCTCGGGATGCAGCGACGCGTAGGGCTGGGAAGACGATGCGAGCGAGGCAGTGCGGTCGGCGTCGGTCATGGCGGCCTGGAGCCCAATGTTGTATGCCAGACCCGTACCGTATCACACCCGCTCGCGGCATGCCACACGTCATGACAAATACATATCGCCGGCACACGCGCTTGCCGTTCGGCGCGCGCGGAAATGTCGCGTCGGCGTTCAGAACGCCCGAATGCGCGCGCGCAGGTTTCTCCCCGCGTCGCCCTCATCGCGGCCAGGCCGGCGCCCTCGGGCGACCTGCACGGACGCGCCGCATATCCCTTGCGGCCGACGCCGCGCTCACGCCCCGCCCAAGCGCCCCCCCAGCGCCCTGCCGTCGCCTATGGAACTTGTTGCCCATTTCCCCGTCCATTGTATTGTTCGGCCGTGAAAACTGCCCGCCCGGGCCTCTGCCGGGCGACCCCGGCACGCATCGCCAGGCCAACGCCTCAGCCCCCGGCTTTCAGGGGGGCATCCGCGTCAACCGAGTCGGAATCTTCCCGGGCCAAGGCCTCGACGGGGATTCCGTGACCTGCGGGGACCGCGCATGGAACGTAACCCAACAGACGTCATTCCCGCAGGCAAGGCGCCTTCGCCCGGCTGGCGGGCGCCCGTCTGGACGGACGCCCGCAAGGATCTGGTGGGCACGGCGGTCGGTGGCAGTCGCGTGTGGTTTACGGTGGCGAAGGGCGTCGTCACAGAGGTCTACTATCCCCGCATCGACATCCCCCAGATTCGGGATCTGGGATTCCTTGTGGGCGACGGCAAGGGATTTTGGGTCGAAATCAAGCGCAATCCCGGTTACCGGGTCGAATGGGCGGGCGACGACATCCCCGCCGCCACCATCACCCACCAGCATGAGCGCTTCACCTTGCGAGTGCGCATTTGCACGGACCCCGTCCGGGAATGCCTGTTGGTGGATTTCGCCTTGCAAAGCGAGGACCCGTTGGGCGTGTTTGCCCTGCTGGCCCCGCGCCTCGGCGAAGACCATGCCCATAATGAGGCCTGGGCGGGCGAGTGGAACGGACGCCCGGTGCTCTGGGCCGAGGGAGGCCCCTTCGGCTTGGCGCTTCTGGCTCGGGACCGGGCGGGGAAGCCCGCCTTGGGGATGCGTTCCGCCGGAGAAGTGGGGGCCAGCGACGGCTGGCAGGACTTCGCCCGGCACGGCGCCATGACCTGGTCGTTTGCGCAGGCCGGGCCGGGGGAAGTGGCGCTGACCGCGGCCCTGCCCTCGCAGGGTACGCTGGCCATCGGATGGTCCAGCAGCAAGGAGGCCGCGGCCACCGTCGCTTGGGCCAGCCTGATGGCGGGCTTCGACGCGGCGTGGGCCGGTTACCTGGAGAGTTGGCAAGACTGGTTCCGGGGCCTCAAGCTGCCCCCGGATGGAGACGCCGCCCTACCCCCTCCCTGCCGGGCCCTATTGCGGCGCTCCGCGACGGTTCTCAAGGTCCACGAGGACAAGGGCTCCCCCGGTGCAATGGTGGCAAGCCTCAGCATCCCCTGGGGGCCCGCCAACGCCAGCCTGGGCGGTTACCACCTGGTCTGGACGCGGGACCTGGTAGAGACGGCCGGCGCGCTGGTCGCCCTGGACCTGCTGGATGACGCCCGCAACGTGCTCCAGTACCTCCTCGCCACCCAGATGCACGACGGACACTGGGCGCAGAACCAATGGCTCGGGGGGAAGCCCTTCTGGCAAGGGATCCAGCTGGATGAAACGGGCTTTCCCATTCTCCTCGCCGCCCAGCTCCGGGAACGCGGCGCCCTGGGGTCCGTACCCGTGTTGCCCATGATCCGGCGCGCCCTGCGCTTCATCATCCACGAGGGCCCGTGCACCGGACAGGACCGCTGGGAGGAAGACCCCGGCGTGAATACCTTCACCCTGGCCGTCGCCATTGCCGCCCTGGTCGAGGGCGCGTCGTTCCTCTCGGGCAAGGCGGCACAACTGGGCCTCATGTTGGCCGACTACTGGAACGCCCATATCGAGGACTGGTGCTTTGCGGAGGGCACCGCCCTGGCGCAGCGGCTCGGCGTGCGGGGCTATTACCTGCGGGCGGCACCCGGCGACGTGCTGTTCAGCGACGGGGCCAAACGCGAGGAGCTGCTCATCAGGAATCGCCAGCATGGCGCGGCGCCACCGGCCGATGAACAGCTCAGCACCGATTTTCTGCAGCTCTGCCGCTACGGCCTGCGGCGCGCCCAGGATCCTTGCGTCACCGCCAGCGTCGCCGCCGTCGATCGATTGCTCAAGACCGAGACCCCATCCGGCCCGACATGGCACCGCTACAATGGCGATGGCTATGGGGAGCATCGCGACGGCACCCCCTTCGACGGCAGCGGACGAGGGCGCGGGTGGCCTCTGCTGGTCGGGGAGCGGGGACATTATGCCCTGCTCCTCGGGGAGGATCCCGTACCCTATTTGCAGGCAATGGCGGCCATGACCGGACCGGGAGGATTGCTGCCGGAACAGGTTTGGGACGGCGATCCCATTCCCGCGCGGGAGTTGCAGCCCGGGAAAGCGAGCGGCTCGGCGATGCCGCTGGTCTGGGCCCACGCCGAGTTCATCAAGCTTTGCCTGAGCCGGGCGGCGGGCCAGCCCGTGGACCGTCCGCCTCGAACCTGGGCACGCTACCAGGGCCAGCGTCCCCGAGCCGACTTCATCCTGTGGCGGCGGCGCCAGCATCCGAATCGCATCGCCGTGGGCCAGGAGCTGCGCTTCCTGCTGCCGGCCCCCGGTGTGGTGCACTGGACCCGCAACGATCACCCGCAATGGGTGGACACCCCCACGGAAGACTGGGATCTCGGACACCTCGCCCGCCTGCCGACAGCCGATTTTTCGGCGGGAGACACCTTGCGGTTCACGTTCTTTTGGCCCGAAGAGGGGCGGTGGCAAGGCGAGGATTTCACCCTCGATGTTTCCGGAGGCCGCGATGCTGTCCATTGACCTCAGCGGGAAAAAGGCCCTGGTGACGGGCGGAAGCGGCGGATTGGGTTCGGTGATGTCTTGCGTGCTCGCCCAGGCCGGCGCGGCCGTGGCCGTCCACTATGGCAAGGACGCGCACGCCGCGGCGCGGGTGGTGGCGCAAATCCGGCAAGCCGGCGGCACGGCGATATCGGTCGCGGCGAACATCGCCGACCCGGAGGCCGTCGAGCGGCTCTTCCAAGCCGTCGACCAGGCGTTCGGCGGCCTGGACATCCTGATCAACAACGCCGGCGCCGATGGCCCCCGCGCCTCCTGCGCGGACAGCGACCCGGCCCAGTGGCAGGCCACGCTCGCCATCGACCTCACCGGCCCCTATCTGTGCGCGCGGCGCGCCCTGCGGGCGATGCTGGGCCAGGGGCGGGGCGTCATCCTCAATATCACGTCGGTGCACGAGTTCATTCCCTGGGCCGGTTTCAGCGCGTATACGAGCGCCAAGGCGGGCCTGTCCATGTTCACCAAGACGTTGGCCCAGGAAGCGGTGGCCAAGGGCGTGCGCGTCGTGGCGTTGGCCCCGGGGGCCATCAAGACCCCCATCAACGAAGCCGTCTGGCGCGACCCCCGTGGTCTGGCCGACCTGGATCAAAAGATCGCCATGGGCCGCCCGGGGGACCCCCAGGAGGTGGCGCAGGTCGCCGCCTTTCTGGTGAGCGACTTGGCGTCCTACGTCACCGGCACCACGGTGGCCGTGGACGGCGGCATGTTGATCTACCCGGACTTCCGGCACGGCGGGTGAGCCGGAGGCCGATCGGCCCGTCACCCCTGCACCAGCCGAATCTCGGCCGCCGCCAGGTTGTCTCGGGTCCCCCGCAAGACCAGCACGTCACCCACCATGAGGCGCGTGTCGGGCTGCGGATCGAACCCGCGGATGTGGCGCCGACGGATGGCGATCGGCTCGACCATGAACGCTTCCAAATCGATTTCGGACAGCGTCTTCCCCACGGCGGCCGCCCCCTCGGGAAGCCACACCGTCTGCAGCCGCGGCTGGGCCGCCTCGCTTTGCTCCAGGGTCGCGTCCGTCGTTCCGCGGTAGAAGCCGCGAAACAGCCCGTAGCGCTGGCTGCGCACCTCGCGCACACGCGAGAGCACCCGCGCCAGCGGCACCCCAAGCAGCATCAAGGCATGCGAGGCCAGCGTCAGGGACCCCTCCATCACCTCCGGCACCACTTCGGTCGCCCCCGCGCTGACGAGCGCCGGCAGCTCGGCGTCGTCGAGGGTGCGCACGACAACCGCGAGGTCCGGCCGCAACTCCTGCACGTGATGCAGGATCCTCATCGCCGAGCGCACGTCGGCATAGCTCACCACCAGTGCGCGCGCGCGGCGGAGGCCCGCGGCGATCAGCACCTCGCGGCGGGCCGCATCGCCGTAGACAACCGATTCGCCCGCCGCCGAGGCCTCCCTCACGCGTTGCGGATCCAGATCCAGCGCGACAAAGGGAATATCCTCCTGTTCCAGGAGCCGCGCCAGGTTCTGTCCGCTGCGCCCATAGCCGCAGATGATCACGTGGCCCTCCACGCCGAAGCTGCGCACCGCCACCTCGTGCAGCTCGCGCGCCCTGCCCAGCCACTCGCCGCCGCAGCACCAGCGGACGATGAGATCGGCGTTCTGGACCATGAAGGGCGCCGCCAGCATGGACAGCAGCATCACCGCGAGCGACAGTTGCAGCAGGCCGGGTGCCAGCACGTGCAAGCGGCCGGCCTGATAAAGCAGCACGAAGCCGAACTCGCCCCCTTGCGCAAGACCCAGGCCGGTGCGCATCGCGACCGGCAGTTCGTTGCCGAACAGGACCGCAAGTCCCGCCCCGGCGGCGACCTTGATGAACACGAAAATCACCAGCGCGAGAAGCACGACGCCGATATGCTCGAGCACCATGCGGGGCTCGAGCAGCATCCCGATGCCGACGAAGAAGAGTCCCAGGAGGACGTCGCGAAACGGCTTGATGTCGTCTTCGACCTGGTAGCGGTATTCGGTCTCGGAGATCAGCATCCCCGCGAGAAACGCGCCCAGCGCGAGCGAGAGCCCGGCGGACTCGGTGAGGTAGGCGAGCCCCAGGGTGACCAGCAGGATGTTCAGCATGAAGATTTCGGAGGAGCGCTGCCGGGCGATGAACTGGAACCACGGACGCATCAGCCGCTGCCCGAGAACCAGCAACAGGACAAGGGCCGCCCCCGCCTTGAGCGCCGCCCAACCCAGATCGGCTGCCGGCCAGGGCGTGCGGTGGGCAAGCACGGGCAGCAGGATGAGCAGCGGCACCACGGCGAGGTCCTGAAAAAGGAGCACGCCGATGATCTGCCTTCCGTGCGGCGATTGCAGCTCCAGGCGCTCGGCCAGGACCTTCGCGACGATGGCGGTCGAGGACATGGCAGCGGCGCCGCCGAGCGCGATCGCCGCGGTCACGCCCACACCCAGGAGGGGCGATATCGCCACGACCAAGAGGAGAATCGTCATGACCTGGGCGCCCCCAAGCCCGACGACCACCGTCTTCATGGCGAGCAGCCGCGGCAGGCTGAACTCCAGGCCGATGCTGAACATCAGGAAAACCACGCCGAATTCGGCCAGCCGATGCGTCTGCGAACCGGCCGGAACCCACCCCAGGGCATGGGGCCCGATCAACATCCCGGCGAGCAGGTAACCCATCGGCGAGGGCAGCTTGATCAGCCGGAACAGCGCCACCGCCAGGACAGCGGTGCCCAGCAGCGCCAGAACAAGCGGCAGCGTGACGGACGCGGGGCTCGCCTCCGTCATGGCATGGCCCGCGCCGCCTCGTGATCGCTGGCATCCCCGACAGGCACCGCTTGAGCGAGACTTCCGTCTGTATTATGCTTAAGCACTTTGCCCCAAGAGTCACTCGTTTGGAATCCACGCGGCGCGCCGGAAAACGAGTCGCCCTCCGCCTCCGGCGTCAGCCGGAATCCAGGAACACCGGCCCGGCCATGCCACGCAATTGAGATCACGATGCCGTCGACGCTTTCCGCTGACCAGAAGACCCTTGCCCCGCCCCGTGACGCGACGCAGGCGCTCGAACTCGCCCGCCGGGTCCTGCGCACGGAGGCCGCCGCCGTCGAGGCGCTGATTCCACGGCTCGACGAGCGATTCGTCGAGGCCCTGCAAATCATTCTACACTGCCCCGGACGGGTCGTCGTCAGCGGCATCGGCAAGTCGGGGCACATCGCGCGCAAGATCGCCTCGACCCTGGCCAGCACCGGGACGCCCGCCTTTTTCGTCCATCCCGCCGAGGCGAGCCACGGCGATCTCGGCATGATCACGGCCGACGATGTCCTGATTGCCTTGTCCAACTCCGGCGAAAGCGCAGAGCTCGTCAGCATCGTACCGCTGCTCAAGCGCAAGGGGGCGCGACTGATCGCGCTGACCGGCAACGCCCGCTCATCGCTCGGGCGGGCGGCGGACGTCCATCTCGACGCCTCCGTTGCGGAAGAGGCCTGTCCGCTGGGACTCGCGCCCACCGCCAGCACCACCGCCACCCTCGCCCTCGGGGATGCCCTCGCGATCGCGCTGCTGGATGCACGCGGCTTCGGGCCGGACGACTTCGCCCGCAGCCACCCCGGCGGAGCGCTGGGCCGGCGCCTGCTCGTGCATGTCCGGGACCTCATGCATGGCGGCGACGCCCTTCCCCAGGTCCCGCACGACGCGCTCGTCAGTCATGCGTTGCTGGAGATGTCGCGCAAGGGACTGGGCATGACGGCGGTGGTCGACGACGACGGCGGTCTCGTCGGCATTTACACCGATGGTGACTTGAGGCGCACCCTGGACATGGGAGTGGAACTGCGCACCACGCCGATTACCCAGGTCATGACCCGCGACCCGCTCACCATCCGGCCCGACAGCCTGGCGGCGCAGGCCGTGCAGCTCATGGAAAGCCGCAAGGTCAACGGCCTGCTGGTGGTCGACGAGACGGGCCGCCTGCTCGGCGCCTTCAACATGCTGGACGTCTTGCGCGCCGGCGTCGTCTAGGCGGCGGGAAGAGCCCATGAGCGAACTCTTGAATCAGGCGAAAGGCGTCCGACTGTTCATCTTCGACGTCGACGGCGTGCTCACCGACGGCACCCTTTATCTGGGAGACGACGGGCAGGAATACAAGGCGTTCAATTCGCTCGACGGGCACGGCATGAAGATGCTCAAGGCGAGCGGGGTCGAACTCGCGATCATCACCGGACGCCGTTCCCAATGCGTCTCGCACCGCGCCGCCAACCTGGGCATCGCGCACCTGCATCAGGGCGTGGAAGACAAGCTGGCCGCCTATGAAACCCTGATCGGCAGCCTTGGGCTTGCGCCCGGGCAAACCGGGTATATGGGCGACGATGTGGTCGATCTGCCGGTCCTGCGCCGCGTCGGTTTCGCCGTCTGTGTTCCGGCGGCGCCGGACGTGGTCAAAGCGCATGTGCATTACGTGACCCAGCGGCCCGGGGGCCGCGGCGCCGCACGCGAAGTCTGCGAGCTCGTCATGCAGGCCCAGCAAACCTTCGATGCGCAAATGGCGGCCTACCGGGCATGAAGGAACGCCTCGTCGCCACCTGGCTTCCGGTCGTGCTGATGCTCGTCGCCGCGGGTCTTTCATATTGGCTCGACCGCGCCGTCCGGGCCGGTGCCGGCGGGCAGTCCCACCATGCGCGGCATGACCCGGACTATTACATCGACGATTTCCGCGCGGTGAACCTGGGCCCCGACGGGCAGCCGACGTACAGTCTCGCGGCGGCCAAAATGGTGCACTACCCCGATGACGACAGCACCGCGCTCACCCTTCCCGACTTCTCCGGCTTCGCCAGCAACGGCGCCCCGGTGCGAATCACGGCGGCGCGGGGATGGCTCTCGAGCCACGGCACGAACGTTTACTTCACCGGCCACGTCCGGGTGGTACGCGCCCCCTATGACCACCAGGGCGCCACGACGCTGACCACCAGCTTCCTGCACCTCGTGCCCCACCAGAAAATCGCCACCACCAATCAGGCGGTCACCATCGTCGCGACCAACACGCGGGTGACGGCAGTCGGCATGGAAATGAACAACAAGACCCAAATCCTCAAACTCTTGTCTCGCGTCAAGGCTCGCTATGTCAAGATCCACTAGGCTGACTTCCCGGTTGCGCGCCCCCCTTCAGGCCGCGGCCCTCGCCCTCCTGGCCGCGTGCCTGCCCATGCGAGCCATGGCGGCCAACCCCGACGCCAATCAGCCGATCACGCTGGCGGCCGATACGGTCACCGTCAACAATGCGACGGGCATCAGCATCTATCAGGGGCACGTCGTGCTCACGCAGGGCTCGCTCGTCATCCAGGGCGACCGCATCATGGTCAAGCAGGATGCCGACAACGCCTTCGAGCACGGCACGGTCTGGGGCAATCCGGCCCACTTCCGCCAAAAGCGCCCCGGCTCCGACGAGTACGTCAAAGGCTACGCCAGCCGCATCGAATACAATGCGCAGACCGGCTTAGCCCAGCTGTTCGGCCATGCCATCCTGACCCGCGGCAAGGATGAGGTGCAAGGCAGCTACATCTCCTACAACTCCCAGACGCAATTCTTTCAGGTCATCGGCGGCGTGACCCGAGGGGTGGGACAAACCGGTGGCCGCGTGCATGCGGTGATCCAACCCAAGAAAAACCCACCGCCGGCGAACGCCCCTGCGGGCGCGTCGCCCGCCCCCGCCGCGGCGTCGGGCCAGCCATGAGCGAACTCAAGGTCACCGCACTCCATAAGCGCTACAAGGCACGCAGCGTGGTGCGCGATGTCTCGCTTTCCGTCGAGAGCGGCGAAGTGGTCGGCCTGCTCGGCCCCAACGGCGCCGGCAAGACCACGTGCTTCTACATGATGGTGGGCTTGGTGCCGGTAGACGGCGGACAGATCGAGCTGGACGGCCACAACCTCTCCCATATGCCGATCCACCGGCGCGCCCGCTTAGGGCTCAGCTACCTTCCGCAGGAAGCGTCCATCTTCCGCAAGCTCACCGTCGATGAAAACGTGCGGGCGGTGCTCGAACTGCAGGACTTCTCGCGGACGGAAATCGACGAGCATCTCGACGCACTGCTGCACGAACTGCATATCGGCCACCTGCGCGAACATCCCGCCATGAGCCTGTCGGGGGGAGAGCGGCGGCGCGTGGAGATCGCCCGCGCCTTGGCCAGCCAGCCCCGGTTCATCCTGCTGGACGAGCCCTTCGCGGGGGTCGATCCGATCGCCGTGCTGGACATCCAGAAGATCATCCGCTTCCTGAGCGAACGGGACATCGGCGTGCTCATCACCGACCATAATGTGCGCGAGACCCTTGGAATCTGCGATCATGCCTATATCATCAACGATGGCACCGTCCTCGCGGACGGCAAGCCGGATGAAATCATTTATAATGAGAAGGTTCGTCGGGTATACCTCGGCGAACATTTCAGACTGTGATACAGTGCCTATCTGGAACCGGGCGGCTCTTGTGACCTGCAATGACACCCCTTCAAGCATGCACGGCATTGGCGTTTGCGGCCCGCGGGCCGGCCGCGCCTTGTCGGCGGGACGCCGCCCGCCGCCGCCCTTGCGTCAGCGCTGAACGATGGCATCGCCCACACCCCTGCCAGGGGAGGCAGCTCCCTCCCCTGGCTGCGCGCCGATCCCTCGCGGCACGTCGCGCCGCACCCCGGCCGGCCGTCTCCGCCCGGCTGCTCGCCCCTCGCGCGAACACTGAATGAAACACAGTCTTCAGCTCAAGCTGTCGCAGCATCTGACCCTGACGCCGCAGCTGCAGCAGTCGATCCGTCTGCTGCAGCTGTCCACCCTGGAGCTGCAGCAGGAACTGGAACACTTCCTGGAGCAGAATCCTCTGCTCGAACGGACCGACAGCGGCTGGGAGGAATCCCCCGCGCGGACGGACGAGGCCCCCCTGGCGCGCGAGGAGAGCCCCGGCGAACCGCAGGAGGAAGCGCCGTCCCTGACCTCGGACGAGTTCGGCGAAGAGTCCTGGGGAGACAGCCTGCTCTCGGTCTCCAGCCGCGACGATGCTGACGATCAGGATTACCCGCAGCTCGCGGCCGAGACCCCTACGCTGAGAGACCACCTGCTCTGGCAGCTCAACTTGACCCAACTGTCCGAGCGCGACAACCGGCTCGTGCGCCTGCTGATCGATGCCTTGAATGAGGACGGCTACCTGACGCTGGACTTGGGCGAGTTGCTGGCCATGCTGCCGGCCGAACTGGAAATCGAGGCGGTCGAGCTCGACATCGCTCTCAAGCACCTTCAGCACCTCGATCCGCCCGGGGTCGGCGCCCGCAACCTGGCGGAATGCCTGGCCATCCAGCTGGACGCCCTGCCGGGCGAGACCCCTTATCGCACCCCGGCGGCCGCCATCGTGCGGCATCACCTGGACCGGCTCGCGGCCCGCGATTATGGCAAGCTCAAGAAGGCGTTGGGTTGCGACGACGAGACCCTGCGCAAGGCACAGGCGCTGATTCAGAAGCTCAACCCCCGCCCAGGCGCCGACTTCGCGCCCTTCGAGACGCGCTATATCGTGCCCGACGTCATCGTTCGGAGAATCAAAGGGACCTGGGTGGCGAGCCTCAATGCCGAGGCCATGCCGAAGCTGCGCATCAACCAGGTCTATGCGGACATCCTCGCCCGCGGCCGCGGCAACGCCGGCGGCCAGCTCGCCGGCCAGCTGCAGGAAGCCCGGTGGCTGATCAAGAACGTCCAGCAGCGCTTTGACACCATCTTGCGCGTCTCCCAGGCCATCGTCGACCGTCAGCGCCATTTCCTGGAACACGGCGACGTGGCCATGCGCCCCCTGGTGCTGCGCGAGATCGCCGAGGCCATGGATCTGCATGAATCCACGGTGTCACGCGTCACCACCCAGAAGTTCATGCGCACGCCGCGGGGGATCTACGAGCTGAAATACTTCTTCGGCAGCCACGTCACGACGGAAGCCGGGGGAACCTGTTCCGCGACCGCTATCCGGGCCCTCATCAAACAACTGGTCGGCGCCGAAGACTCCAAGAAACCCCTGTCGGACAGCCAAATTTCGGATATCCTCTCGAATCAGGGCATCGTCGTTGCCCGACGCACGATCGCCAAGTACCGCGAATCGCTGCAAATACCGCCAGTCAACCTGCGAAAGTCGATCTAAGCAAAAAAGGAGAGAGCCATGAACTTCAACATCACCGGTCATCACCTCGACGTCACGCCCGCGATCCGCGACTACGTGACGAACAAGCTTGGGCGGGCCCTGCGCCACTTCGACGAGGTGATCGACGTGAGCGTCACGCTCTCGGTCGAGAAACTGGTGCAGCGCATCGAGGCGAATGTGCATATGAGCGGCAAGACTGTCTTCGTGCAGGCCGAAGATGTCGACATGTACGCGGCCATCGACGGCTTGGCCGACAAGCTCGATCGGCAAGTGCTCAAGCACAAGGAAAAGACGACCGACGTCCATCAGGGGGAAGGGGGCATCAAGCACCGGGCCACGGTCGAGTGAGCCTGATTGCCACACTGCTGCTCCCGACTGCCATCCATCTAGACGTCCAGGCGCCGAGCCGAGCCCTGCTGTTCGAGGCGCTCGCGCGCCTGTTCGCGGCGGACAGCGGCCTCAAGCCGGATCTGATTTCCCGCAGCCTGACCGCGCGAGAGGCGCTGGGGTCGACCGCACTGGGCCACGGCGTCGCGGTGCCGCACGGGCGCGTCAAGGGACTGCCGCATGCCATGGCGGCCTTTGCCCGCCTCGCGGCGCCTATCCCCTTCGATGCCCCGGACGGCCAACCGGTACGGCTCGTGTTCGCCCTCCTGGTGCCGGAGCAGGCCACGGAACTGCATCTCCAGATCCTCGGAGAGGTGGCCGAGATGTTCTCCAGCGCGGCCTTCCGCACGCGCCTGCTGAGCGCGCAGGATCCTTTGGACGTTCATCACTTGATTACGGCATTCGCTTCCCATGACGCAACTCACCGTCCAGCAGCTGTTTGACGACACGCGGGCAAAGCTCGATCTCGAGTGGCCGGCCGGCCGCGCCGGCGCCCAGAAGATGCTCACCAGCGACACCGTGCAGAAGCCGACGCTCGCGCTCATCGGCCATCTGAATTTCGTCCACCCGAATCGCGTGCAGGTCCTGGGCTGCGCGGAGATGGACTATCTGCGCAGCCTCGATGGAGACGCCCTCGCCCAGGCCATCACGCACCTCTATTCGACGGAGCTCGCCGCCGTCATCGTCGCCAACGCGGAGCCCGTTCCTAAGCCGCTGTACGATGCGGCGCAGCGGACTCAGACGCCGCTGCTGACCTCTCCGCGCCCCAGTCCCGAACTCATGAACTTCCTCCGCCACCATCTTGCGCAGGCTCTCGCAGAGCGGATCTCGCGCCACGGCGTGTTCCTCGAGGTGATGGGCATGGGCGTACTCATCACGGGGGACAGCGCCATCGGGAAGAGCGAACTCGCGCTCGAGCTCATCACGAGGGGCCACCGCCTGGTCGCCGACGACATGGTCGATCTGTACCGGGTGTCCCCGGACACCCTGGAGGGCCGCTGCCCCACCGTGCTGCAGGATTTCCTGGAGGTCCGCGGGCTCGGGATCCTGAACATTCGCGCCCTGTTCGGCGATATTGCCGTCAAGGTTAAGAAGAATCTCAAGCTCATCGTGCATTTGGCGAAATTCGAGGCGGCCCAGTCGGCGATCGGCGAAGAAAACCGGCTGCACATGCACGCCTCGACCGAAGACATCCTCGACATTCCCATCCCGAAGGTCCGCATTCCCGTGGCGGCGGGCCGCAACCTCGCGGTCCTGGTGGAAGTGGCCGTACGCAATCACATCATGCATTTGCGTGGGCTGGACGCCAGCGAGCAATTCATCGAACGGCAAGGCGAGCACATCGCGGCCAACAGCCACCCGGCCGACTGACGCCGGCGGGTCCCCTCGCGGAGCCGCCGCCCGCCCCGGGACTTTTCTTGTGGATTTGCCTCGGGTATCCTATGAACACCCCTCGGCATCGCGCCTTCGGCCGGATGTCGTTGCGCAAACTGCGGCTCCCATCCATCCACGCGCCCTTCTCATCAGCCATGCAACTGATCCTGATCAGCGGCCTCTCCGGATCCGGCAAGAGCATCGCGCTCAACGCGCTGGAGGATCGCGGCTTCTATTGCGTGGACAACCTCCCGGAAAAGCTGCTGCCCGAGACGCTGCACTTCCTGCAAACCAATGGCTACGACGCGGCGGCGGTGAGCATCGACGTGCGCAGCGGCCAAACGCTGCGCGAACTGCCTGACCACATCATGGACCTCAAGGGGCAAGGGGTCGACCTGCGCACCCTGTTTCTCGAGGCCAAGACGGAAACTCTCGTCAAGCGCTTCAGCGAAACGCGGCGCCGCCATCCTTTGAGCACCGGCAGCCGTTCCTTGCCCGAGTGCATCGAACTCGAGCGGGAGATCCTCGCGCCCATCGGTGCGATCGCGCACCGCATCGACACCAGCGAGTTGAGTCCCAATACCTTGCGCGCCTGGATCGACAGTTTCCTGGCCCTGGACCGCTCGCGGCTGACCCTGCTGTTCCAGTCCTTCGGCTTCAAGCACGGGATCCCCCTGGACGCCGACCTGGTTTTCGACGTGCGCTGCCTGCCCAACCCGCACTACGACCCAAGGCTGCGCCCGCTCACCGGCAAGGATGCCGAGGTGGCCGCGTTTCTCGAGGGACACCCGCAGGTCGACGAGATGCTGCAAGATATTCGCGCCTATGTGGAAAAGTGGCTACCCTGTTTCGTCCAGGACAACCGCAGCTACCTCACTGTCGCCATCGGCTGCACCGGTGGCCAACACCGCTCCGTCTATTTCTCGGAGAAGCTGGCCAGCTACTTCAAGGACAGCCAGGTCCTGGTCCGTCACCGGGAGCTCGTTTGAGCGGGCTGCGCCTCATCAAGGCCGGCGACTGGCTTTCCCTGCTGGCGGCCCTGTGCGCCGTCGGCTGGCTTTTTGTCGATCTCTGGGCGTCCGCGCCCGGCGCGGAGGTGGTCATTCGCAGCGATGGGCACCTGGTGGTCCGGCAAAGCCTGGCCAGGGATGCGACCGTGACCGTCCAGGGCGCGCTGGGCCCCAGCGTGATCCGCATCCTGGCGCACCGCGTGCGCGTCGTCTCCGACCCCGGGCCGCGGCAAATCTGCGTCAAGGAAGGCTGGCTGCAACGCGTGGGCGAGGCCGCAATCTGTCTGCCCAACCATGTCACGGTCGAGATCACCGGCCGGCACCGACTGTATGACTCGCTCAACTATTAGCCTGCGCACCGAGCCCGAAGACCACCACGTGGCGCAGCTGGCGGCAGCGGCCATCGCCCTGTCACTGGCCGAAGCGGCGATCCCTTCCCCGGTGCCCGGCGTCAAGCCGGGTTTGGCCAACATCGTGACGCTGTTCGTGCTCTACCGTTACGGCTTCCGGCTGGCCCTGTGGGTCACCGCGCTGCGCGTGGTGGCGGGAAGCCTGCTGCTCGGTACCTTCCTGTCGCCTTCCTTCATCCTGAGCCTGTCCGGGGCGGCGGCAAGCCTCGCGGTCCTGCTGGCGGCGCAGCTTCTGCCCAGGAAGTGGTTCGGCCCCGTAACCTTGAGCCTGGCTTCGGCCTTTGCGCACCTGGCCGGGCAGCTGACGGTGGTCCACTGGTGGCTCATCCCACAAACCGGCATCGTGTACCTCGTCCCGATCTTCGGCGCGTCGGCCCTGCTGTTCGGCACCTTGAACGGCGTCGTCGTGGCGCGTCTCCTGGCCAGCCGCCATCCCTTGCTCGACCAGTTGGGCCTCGCATCGCCGTCCCCCGACGTCACGTCGGGCGAGCGCCCCTGAGGCTGCGCAAGACGCGCCGTCGATTTTCTTCCGCCCTCGCGGACGCCCCGCCCCATGCCAGACGCAGGCGCGGCCGGGCCGGGCGAAGCAGGAACGGGCACGCCTGACCATCGCCCCCATCGGGCGCGTTCCCCCTGCCGATTCAGCGCCGGCGACCTTGGGCCAAGGTGGCGCACACGCAGGCTCGCCCTGCTGCCGTGACCGCCGGTGCATCCGGCGGCCATCCCGCATGAAAGGCGGCCTTGCCAGTCTCCCTTGCCAGCTTTCCTTTTTACCGGTAGCATCGCGTCATGCCCTGCAGCCCCGATCCTAGCCCGCATGATGTCGCCGTCGAGCTCAAGCTCGCCGTCGGGCAGTTGGTCCGCCGACTGCGGGCACAGATAGGTTCCGGTGAACTCACGCTGTCCCAGCTGAGCGCCATGGCGCGGCTCGAGTCCCATGGACCGATGACCACCGCCGACCTTGCGCGCGCGGAAGCGGTAAAGCCGCAGTCGATGGGGGCCGTGCTCGCCAGCCTGGAGCCGGCGGGCCTCGTCGAGCGACGCCCCCATCCGACCGATGGCCGGCAGATCCTGTTCGCGCTCACGCCCTTGGGCGTGAAGGAGAGGCATCGGCGCAGCGCAGCCCAGCAGCAATGGATGGAGACCGCCTTGTCCCGGCTGAGCCGGAAAGAGCTGCACACCCTGGCGGCGGCCACCCCGTTAATCAAGCGCCTCAGCGGCGGTTGACCACCCACCCCGCCGCGACCGCTGGGGATCGATCGGCGGTGCGTCCATCACGGAGCAATGCCCATGACCATTTCCGCGCTTGACCCGACCCCCGCGCTGATCGTGATCGATCTCCAGAAGGGCATTGCGGCCCTTCCCACCGCGCACCCGGTTTCCCAGATCGCACAACGGGCAGGCACCCTCGCCGCCGCGTTTCGGCGGCACCAGCTGCCGGTCGTACTCGTCAACGTCGCGGGCACGGCACCCGGGCGGACGCAGCAGGGACGGCGCCTCGATGGGTTCCCGGCAGACTGGACGGACCTGTTGCCCGAACTGGGCCACGCGCCGCAGGATCTGACGGTGACCAAGCGGACATGGGGCGCGTTCACGCACAGCGATCTCGCTGAACGGTTGAAGGCGCTCGGGGTCACCCAGGTGGTGGTGTGCGGCGTCTCCACCAGCATCGGCGTCGAATCGACCGCCCGCCAAGCCTACGAGATCGGCTTCCATGTCGCGCTGGCCGCAGACGCGATGACCGACACAAACCCTCGCGCCCATGCCAACAGCCTCGAGGCGATTTTTCCGCGGCTGGGGGAGATCGGTTCGACGCAGGAGATCATCGCCCTCCTCGACGCGGCACGCGGATAGGGCGCTTGCGGGCCATGCCGGGTCACCAGCCCACCGAGCGGCGGCGATGACGGGCGGCATCGGCACCGCCACCCCACGACCGGAGCGTCCGCGGCGTCCCGAGCTGCTGATTCCGCTGATCGTGGCGATCGCGTTCCTGATGGAACAGCTCGACGCCACCATAGTGACCACGGCCATCCCGGACATGGCCCGCGCGCTGCATACCACGGCGGTCCAAATGAACTTGGCCGTGAGCGCGTATATTCTGACGCTCGCGGTATTGATTCCGCTCAGCGGATGGTGCGCCGATCGCTATGGCATGCGCCGGGTGTTCACCGCGGCGCTCGCCGTGTTCACCCTGGGTTCGGCCCTGTGCGGCGCCGCCGACAGCTTTGCGATGCTGGTGGCGACGCGGGTTCTTCAGGGTGCTGGCGGGGCCATGATGACCCCCGTCGGGCGTCTCATTCTGCTGCGCCGCTTCCCGCGCCACGAACTGGTCCGGGCGATGACGTATACGACCCTTCCCGCGATCATCGGGCCCCTCGTCGGCCCGCTGCTCGGCGGCTACCTGACGACCTACCTGTCCTGGCGCTGGATCTTCTACATCAACCTGCCGTTCGGCCTGATCGGCATGGTGCTTGCCTATCGCTTCGTCGCCCCGCAACCGGCCGACCACGTGCCCCCGTTTGACTTGGCGGGATTTGCGCTGTTCTGCGTGGGGGTGGGTCTGCTTCAGTTCACCCTGGAAGGCGTCGGCCACCTGCCCGGGATCGCCTTGGCCGCCACTGCGGCAATCGCGCTTGGGCTCGTCTTGGCCTTTGCGTGGCGCAGCCGCGGGCACCCGCACCCCGCCGTCGACCTGAGCCTGTTGCGCGAACGCGCCTTCGGGATCGCGACACTCGCCGGCGGATTGTGCCGCGTGGCGATGAACGCCCCGGTGTACCTCCTGCCGGTGCTGCTGCAGCTGGGCCTGGGCATGAGTCCGGTAGCATCCGGCTCACTCACGTTCCTTTCCGCCGCCGGCGCGCCATTGGTTCGCGTCGCCATGGGCCCGGCGTTGCGCCGCCTCGGCTTCCGGACCCTGCTGCTCGGCAGCGCGTTGGCTTGCACAGGCCTGCTCGCAGGCTTTTCCCTGATTGGACCGCACACGCCCCGGATGGCCATCGCGATCGCCATCATTTTGTTCGGCTTGGTGCGATCCACGCAGTTCATGACCTCCAATACCCTGGCCTATGCCGAGGTCGAGCCCGAGCGTCTCAGCCGCGCCACCAGTCTCGGAGGCCTGATCCAGCAGTTGACGGTAAGCTTCGGCGTCTCGTTCGGCGCCACCCTCCTCGGACTGCTGGCGCCGAAGCTGTCTCATATGACGGCATCCCCATTCCACACCGTGTTCCGCGTGATCGCCCTGCTTCCCTTGCTCGCCCTGCCGGTTTTCGCACGCATGCGTCACGCCGACGGCGCAGCGGTCAGTGGCCACAGGGCACGCGCATCAGCACAGCCGCGCAGCGCGCGCGGCGGCACCCATGACGACGGTTGAGCGGGGGAGGCCGTCGGCCGCAGCGGCAAGGGGCCATATGGATTCAAGGGCCGCGCCCGCGCGGGCGCTTGAGCGCCTTCGTCGCCTCGCCCCGGGTGCTCCCGCCGCTACGCCCCAGCGCTCGCGATCTTCCTGCGGACGCCTTAGAATATCCGGCACTGCATCGGTAGCGGCCCCTCCCCCGGCGGCAGAACCGGCACAGTTCGTTGCGGAGCATTTATGAAGAGAATCGCGCCCGCCCTCGCTTGGCTCTTGCTGTGTACGCCCGCGTTCGCGGCGCAATGGACGCGCGTGCCGGGGCCCACCGACGGCAATGCCTATTATTTCGACCGCTCCAATCTGGTGATCCAGGACCAGATCATCACGTACTGGAAGAAAGTGGTTTTCGGCACCCCGCAGCGCCTCAAGCAGGGGATCGCCCGGTCAGGCCTGTACCGGGAACGCATCGATTGCGGCAGCCATACGCTGGCCCTCCTGAACTACCTCCTGTACGCCGCCGACGGGCGCCTCATCGACGACGGCGCCATGACGCAAGGCGCCGCACCGATCATTCCCGACACCATCGGAGATGCCTTCGAAGCGCGTCTGTGCACGCTCGCCAAGGCGCCGCACGCGCAGGACCCCTCGGTGCGCGAGGCGCTGGCGGCCGCAAGACGCGCGGAAGCCGCGGCGCAGCGCGCCCAGGCCGCCGCCGGACAGGCGGAGGAAGCCGCCTTGGAGATATTGGGCGTGAAAAAGCGCGCCCAAGCCCGAAAGCAACCGTCCCCCGGGTCCCGCCCAAAGCCCCAGGTGCCGCCCCTGCCGGTGAAGGAACCGGCGTCCGGCCGGCTTGCGATTCCGAAGGCGCCCCCCATGCCGCCCGGTGCCGGCACGCGCGGCCCGGTCGCCGCGCCCGCGCCGGCGACGCCGCCGCTTGCCGGCAAGAAACGAAATCCGATTCAGCCGTGATGCGCGGTGCGCACCGCCTGGATCTCTGCCAGGGCCTTCGAGATCTCCGCCTGCAGCCGGGCGAAATCCGCGGCCGAGACGCGGTCCTTGACCGCCTCCTCCGCCTTGCGACGGGCTTCCAGCGCGGCCTTCTCGTCGAGATCCCGTGCACGCACCGCGGTGTCTGACAGGATCGTCACGCATTGCGGCTGCACCTCCAGGATCCCGCCGGAGATGAAGATGAATTCGTCGGGATCCGGGCGCACCCGGTCGATGCGCACGGTGCCCGGCCGGATGCGCGTGATCATGGGCGCATGGTGCGGGAAAATCCCGACTTCTCCCATTTCGGCGGGAACGATCAGAAACCGCGCAAGCCCGGAAAATAGACATTCCTCGGGGCTCACGATGTCGACATGCACGGTCATGGCCATAAGCCAGCAGTCCTCCCTATGTCCTTGTCCGCTAGACCGCCGCGGCCCCGGAGACGATTTCCGACAGTTCCTTGGTGATGGCCGCCTGCCGGCTCTTGTTGTAGAGCAGGCGCAAGGCACCGATCATGTCGTCGGCATTTTCCGTGGCCGCCCTCATGGCCACCATGCGCGAGGCCTGCTCGGAGGCCATGTTCTCGGCGACGGCCTGGAAGATCAGGGTCTCCACGTAGCGTTCGAGCAACAGGTCGAGGACGCTGCGGGCATCCGGCTCGTAGAGATAGTCCCAGTGGCGCGCCGGCGTGTCCAACCGCTGCCCCCCCAGCGGCAGCAGCGGCTCCATCTGCGCTTCCTGGCGCAAGGCGCTCACGAAGCGCGCATAGCACAAATAGAGGGCATCGATCTCGCCTTCCCGGTAGGCGTTCAGCATCACCGTCAAGGGACCGATCAGCTGATCGATGTGGGGCGTCTCGCCCAGTCCGGCCTGATGCGCCCGAACCGCAAGGCCCGCACGTTTCGCGAACTGGAACCCCTTGGCCCCGATGGCACAGATATCGACCGTGATGCCCTGCTCCCCCCACTGTTTGACCTGGCTCAAGGTCAACCGCTGGGCGTTGGCGTTGAGTCCGCCGCACAATCCCTTGTCGGACGTGATCAGAATGATGCCCGCGCGGCGGATGGTGGCCCGTGGCACCAGAAACGGATGCGGATACTCCGAATGGGCTTGCGCCAGATGGCCGGCCACGGCCTTCAGCCGCTCGCAATAGGGGCGCGTCGCCGCCATGCGGCTTTGCGCCCGCCGCATGCGGGAGGTCGCCACCATTTCCATGGTGTGCGTGATGCGCCGGATATTTTGCGCGCTGGTGATTTGGGCGCGGATTTCTTTGACGCTTGCCATGAATGGACCTCGCGATAGGACGATGGGCGCACAGCGCTACTGAATCGATCCGGCCTTCTCCACCGCCTCCTCGATTCGCCCGACCATGTAGAACGCCTGCTCCGGGAGGTGGTCATAGTCGCCGTTCACGATGGCCTTGAAGCCGGCGATGGTCTCCTGGACGGACACATAGCGGCCCGGCGTGCCGGTGAACACCTCGGCGACGAAGAACGGCTGGGAAAGAAACCGCTGCACCTTGCGCGCGCGTCCGACGACCAGCTTGTCTTCCTGGGACAGTTCGTCCATCCCGAGGATGGCGATGATGTCGCGCAGCTCCTTGTAGCGCTGCAGCAAGCTTTGAACGGCACGCGCCACCGCGTAATGCTCTTCCCCGACCACCAGGGGGTCGAGCTGGCGGGAAGCCGAATCGAGCGGATCGACCGCGGGGTAGATGCCGAGTTCCGCAATCTGGCGCGAGAGCACGACGGTCGCGTCCAGATGGGCGAAGGTCGTGGCGGGCGAGGGATCGGTGAGGTCGTCGGCCGGCACGTAGACCGCCTGGATCGAGGTAATGGATCCCAGCTTCGTCGAGGTGATGCGCTCCTGCAACCGCCCCATTTCTTCGGCGAGGGTCGGCTGGTAGCCCACGGCGGAAGGCATCCGGCCCAGCAGGGCGGAGACTTCCGTGCCCGCCAGGGTATAACGATAGATGTTGTCGATGAACAGCAGCACATCGCGCCCGCCATCGCGGAAATGCTCCGCCAGGGTCAGCCCGGTCAGCGCCACCCGCAACCGGTTTCCCGGCGGTTCGTTCATCTGGCCGTAAACCAGGGCGACCTTGTCCAGCACCCCGCCCTCCGCCATCTCGTGGTAGAAGTCATTGCCCTCGCGGGTGCGCTCTCCGACGCCCGTGAACACCGAGTAGCCGCTGTGCTCCACGGCGATGTTGCGGATGAGCTCCATCATGTTGACGGTCTTGCCCACCCCGGCGCCCCCGAACAGTCCAACCTTGCCGCCCTTGGCGAAGGGACACATGAGGTCGATGACCTTGATGCCCGTCTCCAGGATCTCGGTGGCGGCGGAAAGCTCCTCGAACGCGGGCGGCTTGCGGTGTATGGCCAGATGCTCGGCCGCGGGAATCGGTCCTTTCTGGTCGATCGGCTGCCCCAGGACGTCCATGATGCGCCCGAGCGTCGCCGTGCCGACCGGCACCGAGATCGGCGCATGCGTCGCCAGGACCCGCGCGCCGCGTCGCAGTCCGTCGGTGGAGCCCATCGCGATCGCGCGCACGATGCCGTCCCCGAGTTGCTGCTGGACCTCGAGGGTCAGCGCGGCATCGCTCAGGCGCAGCGCCTCGTTGACGCGCGGCAGGCGCGCGCGCGGGAACTCAACGTCCACCACCGGTCCGATGATTTGAACAACTGTGCCCTCGTCCACGCTTTAGCCCTCCTTGTGGGTATTCCAATCGCCGTTTGACTTGAATTGCGTGATCGCCGCGGCCAGCGCCTCTTCGGTGTCCTTCGACAGGTCCTGCCCTTGGGCCAGCACCGCCGTGAGGGCCGCATGATGGCTCCCGATGAAGAAACGAAGGGCCCTCTCGAACGTCCCCACATGGGCAGACTCGACATCGTCCATGAATCCCTTATTGATCGCGAACAGCAACAGCGCCAGATCGGCGGCCGAGGTGACGGCATACTGCGGCTGCTTCATGAGGGCGGTGATCCGCATGCCCCTCTCGAGCTGCTTGCGCGTGGATTCGTCGAGATCGGACGCGAATTGGGCGAAGGCGGCCAGCTCGCGGTGCTGGGCGAGCGCCAGCCGCACCCCGCCGCCCAGCTTCTTGATGAGCCGCGTCTGGGCGGCCCCCCCCACGCGCGAGACCGAAAGCCCGGCATTGATCGCCGGCCGTATGCCGGCGTTGAACAGATCCGTCTCCAGGAAGATCTGGCCGTCGGTGATGGAAATGACATTGGTGGGCACGAACGCCGAAACGTCGCCCGCCTGGGTCTCGATGATGGGCAGGGCCGTCAGCGATCCCGTTCGCCCGGTCACCGTGCCCCCGGTGGCCTGCTCGACGTGTTGGGCGTTCACGCGCGCCGCGCGCTCAAGCAGCCGGGAGTGAAGGTAGAATACGTCGCCCGGGTAGGCTTCCCGGCCCGGCGGGCGACGCAGCAACAGGGAAATCTGGCGATAGGCCCAGGCCTGCTTGGTGAGGTCGTCGTAGCAGATCAGGGCATCCTGGCCGCGGTCCCGGAAATATTCCCCCATGGCGCAGCCCGCGTAAGGCGCGATGTATTGCATGGCCGCAGGATCCGACGCGGACGCCGCCACCACGATGGTGTGCGCCATCGCGCCGTGCTCCTCGAGCTTGCGCACGACCTGCGCAATGCTGGAGGCCTTCTGCCCGATGGCCACATAGATGCAGATGACGCCCGTACCTTTCTGGTTGATGATGGTATCGATGGCGATCGCCGTCTTGCCGGTCTGCCGGTCGCCGATGATGAGTTCCCGCTGGCCGCGCCCGATCGGCACCATGGCATCGATCGCCTTGATCCCGGTCTGCAGCGGCTCCGAGACGGACTGCCGCGCGATCACGCCGGGGGCGGGCTGCTCGATCGCCGAGAGATGATCCGCGGCGAGCGCCCCCTTGCCGTCGATGGGATGCCCCAGGGCGTTCACGACGCGGCCGATGAGGCCAGCCCCCACCGGCACCTCGAGGATCTTGCCGGTGCAAAAGACGGGGTCGCCCTGGGTGAGATGCTCGTAGTCGCCCAGCACCACGGCGCCGACGGTGTCGCGCTCGAGGTTCAAGGCGAAGCCGAGCGTATTGCCCGGAAACTCGAGCATCTCGCCCTGCATCACGGCATCCAGCCCGTAAATGCGGACGATGCCGTCGGTGACCGATTCGATGGTGCCCTGTGTGCGCGGCAACGGCTGCTCCACAAGGGAATCGATCCGGTCACGGATCAAGTCGCTGATTTCCTGGGCATTGAGCTGCATGGTCATTCCTCCCGGCAATCGATCAAGGTGCTCAGGGCGTCAAGGGCGTGCAAAACGGATGCATCGATGACGTGGTCCCCCGCCTCGATCTTCACGCCTCCGATCAAGGAGGCATCGATGTGGACGTGCGGGCGAACGCGGCGCCCGAATTTGGTTTGCAGCCGCGCGGAGAGTGCCTCGACGGCCTCCTCCTGGAGCGGAAAAGCCGATGTGATGCGCACGTCGAGCACGCCTTCGTCTTCCGCCCGAAGCCGCTCGAAGGCGCTTCGGATCGCAGGCAAGAGCGGCAGGCGCTTGTTCTCGGCAAGCAGCCGCAGGAGCTGCTTCGCCTGCCCGGTCATCTGCTCGCCCACGATCGCCAGAAAAATCGTCTCGACCCGCGTGCCGGAAAAACGGGGATCACCGGTCAGCCGCTGCATGCGCGGATCGGCGGCGACGCTAGCCGCAAGCCCGAGCATCTGCGACCACTGTGCGAAGGCGTCGTCGCGGCGCGCAAGCTGAAGAATCGCTCTGGCGTAGGGTCGGGCGAGAGTGGCTGGGTTGTGCATGGGACGCCCTCTAAAGACTGCTTTCGAGCTGCGCCAAGAGCTTCACGTGGACGGTATGATCCACCTCCTGACGCAGGATCTTCTCTGCGCCCGCCAGGGCGAGGCGCCCGACCTGCGCTCGCAGGCCCTCCTTGGTCCGCCGCACTTCCTGGTCGAACTCGGCGCGCGCCGCGGCGAGCCAGCGCTCGCCCTCGACCTTGGCCTGGGCGCCGGCCTCCTCGATCACCCGGGCCCGGTGGCGTTCCGCCTCGGCCACGATTCTCTCGGCAGTCGCCTTGGCGCTCCGCAGGACCTCGGCTGCCCGCTGATGGGCGAGCTCCAGCTCGTGCCTGCCCCGTTCCCCAGCGGCAAGTCCGTCGGCGATCCGCTTCTGGCGTGCCGACAGCAGGGTCTGCAGGGGTCCCAGCAGGACCTTGTGGACGAACCAGACGAGGAGCCCGAAGGCGATCGTCTGGCCGACGAGCGTTAGATCGATGTGCATGACAAGCGCTCCTTATAGCTCTGATCCGATTGAAGCTCTAATGCCCAAGCGCTTTCAGGGCGACGCTTAGGGCGCCGACAAACGGGTTGGCGAAAAGGAACCACATGGCAAATGCCAGCACGATGAAAGGAAATGACTCCATCAGCCCGGCGAAGATGAACATGTTGGCCATGAGGGTGGGCCGCATCTCCGGCTGCCGGGAGATGCCCTCGAGGGTCTTGGAGCAGATGAGACCCCATCCGATGGCCGACCCTAGCCCCGCGGCCGCGAGAATGATGCCCACGCCGACGGCGGTGTAGGCATAAATTTGACTGATCATGCTGGCGGTCATTCTACGATCCTCCTAAGTGTTGAAATGCCACTAATGGCCCGCGCCCTGCGCCCGGGACTCCTAGTCTGTTGCCGGTCGGCACCTGTGCACTGCGCCTACTCCCCGGTGTGCGCCATGCCCAGGTAGACGATGGTGAGCACCATGAAGATGAATGCCTGAAGGCTCACGACCAGCAGGTGAAAGATTTCCCAGGCGAGATCCAGTGCGATCTGGGCGGGCAGCCAGATCAGGAGGCCCAGCCCGACAGCTGCGGCCCCCCCGATCAGCGCGATGAGCATGAACACGAGCTCTCCGGCGAACATATTGCCGAACAGCCGCAGGGCAAGACTCAACGGCTTGGAGAGCTCCTCGATGAGGCTCATGACGATGTTCACCGGAATCAGGAACCGCCCGAAGGGATGAAAGAGAAATTGCTTCAGGTAGCCGAACAGCCCCTTGACCTTGATGTTGTAGTAGAGAATCAGGGCGAATACCGTCAGCGACAGTCCAAGCCCGGTGTTGATGTCGGACGTGGGCACCGGCCGCACGTAATGAATCCCGATCAGTCCCCCCAGCCACGGCACCAGGTCGATCGGTAGCAGGTCGAACAGATTCATGAACCACACCCAGATCAGGATGGTCAGCGCGAGCGAGGCGATGACCGGGCTCGCGCCCGGCACCGTGTCCTCGACCTGTTTCGACACGAACTCGACCACCATCTCGACGATGTTCTGCAGCGTGCCCGGCGCGTCGGGATCAAGGGCGCGGCGGACCCGCCATGCGATCAGCATCAACACGCAGGCGGCCACCGCGGCGAAGAACAGCGTATCGACGTGGACGGAGAGGAAGCCGGTCGCATGGTGGGTGCGCGGGTCGCACTCCCCCATGCACAGGTTGGTCAGGTGGTGCTGCATGTATTCCACGACGCCTTGGCCCGACTGGGCTACGCGCTTGGTCATCGCACCGCCTCCTTGAAAAGCGCACGCGCATCCAGCCCGAAGGCCAGGCGCGTCGCGGCAAACCCGATCACGCATGGCAGCGGCCGCACGCCGAAAAAATGAAATCCCGTCCCCACGAGCACTGCGGCAAGGCCGAAGCGCCATGCGGCGCCGGCATATAGCACCCGCGCCGCCGTCCTGGGGTCGCCCGGCGCCGCATGGGCGGCCCGATGCGCGCTGCGCCCCAACGCCCAGGTCAGCACGATGCCGCAAACACCGCCGTAGGCCGCCGAATCGAAGGCCGGCCAGCCGCCGAAAGGTGCCGTAACGGCGGCCGAAATCCCCAGCAGCGCCACTTGCGCGTCGACGAGCCGCCGCGTAGGCATCATGATTTCCCGTACCCGGCGCGCCGCCCGGCGAGCAGCTGGTGGGCCTTCACCATTCCGCCGAGGTAGCCCAGGGCGCCCAACGCCGCCGCCAGGATCGGGGCAGTGCCGAAGAATCTGTCGAGGACGTACCCTAATGCAAAGCCGGTGATCGCCATCGAGGTGACGATCGTGCCCACCTGGGGGAGACACACATTCTTCATGAAGACCCTTCCTAACGAGGGCCGGCCGTCGATTCGGACA
>JAJYKK010000021.1 GCA_021788645.1 Pseudomonadota bacterium | reverse complement strand
CGATGCGGTTGTGCGGGCGGCGCACGACTTGGCGCGCAGGGGAGTGCCCGTCGATGGGCGTCTCCTGGTCGCCCGTGCGGCGCGTGCGCGGATTGCCGAATGCCTCGGGTACTGCCGGCGCGTCGGGCTGCTGGCTTCCCGACAGGGCGGGCTGCACTTCGCGAGCGCGCCGGGACGGGCGGCATGCGTGGCCCTGGACCATGCGTGCAATGAGCTGGCCGCGTTCGTGCCGGTGCCGTTGGGCACCTTGGAGCGGCCGCAGCGCGTCGACCGGGCCGGACCGACTTGAGGGTGCGGCCCTCGATCCTCCTCACGGATCGGCAGCGCTGTCCCGCTGTCGAGGGCGGCTGTAAATACGCCTGATGTTGGGAGTGTGGGCTTGAGCAACCATGTCTACGCTTCACAATAAAGCCTGCGACCTCAGTCGCGGGTTATTTACAGACAGGTCAACCGTTTCGTGTTTGCGGCCTGGGGCCGAATCGCCGATCAGGCCTCAATCGCGGCGAGAAAGCGCGTCACGGAAACGGAGGTCGGGCAGGACGTGGACAGACCGGGATAGCGCCCGGCAATCGCCACGTCTCGCGCCAGCCGCAAGTCCTTTTGCCGTACCCCGTAGGCGTGCCCGAGCCGGTGGTGATAGGCGGCGAGGTATTCTTGCTCGCTTTGTCCGAGCGTCGGGACGAGGAGTGCGCGCTTGCCCAGTTCGGCGAGCTCCATCACCGTCGTATAGCCTGATCGGGTCACGACAAGGCGGGCGCGATTCATCATGGCCTCTTGCGTGGCGCGGTCCATGAAGCTGTGAACGGCGAGGCGCCCGTCGTCGGCGACGGCAGGGGCGAGATCGGGACGGCCCAGGGTGATTACGACCCGCCCACGGAGCTGGTGGGCCTGGGCGAGCACGAGCCGCTCGAAGATCGTGCGCTGCGGCTCCGCGCCGGAGATGCTGATGAAGACGTCGATGTCCTGGGGCAGATCTTGCCGGCGTACCCTCGACAGAATGCCAATGTACTCCAGCCGATTCTCCCAGTCGCAAGCCAGATGGTGGCACAGCTCACCGGCCAGGCCATCCTTGGCGCTATCGGGCACGAGGATCTTTCTTGCCTTGAACAGCAGCGAGCGCTGGTTGCTTTCCACGAATCTCTCGAGGGCGCGCGGTCGCCCCGGGATGATCTGGCGCGGAGAATGGAACAGGAAGTAGCTCGGGATCACGGGATGGTGGACGCCCAGGCGGCTGTCCGAAATGATCCGGTCGAAACGGCGATCGCGGCACAAGTCCTCGACGAGGCGCTGCTCGCGCCGGAACGTCTCGAAGACTGCGGGCATGGCGAGACTCATCCGGATATAGAACAGGAATGCCATACGACTCAATGGCTTGGGGATGTCTCGCAGTTCGATGAATGCGCAACTTCCGTTCAGTTCCTGTCTTAGGAGTGCCGCTGCGCGGCCGGCGCAGATGACGGTGACTTCATGTCCTCGGGCAAGCAGCGCCCGGATCAGCACGAGGCCGCGTGTCGCATGGCCCAGACCCCAGTCGTGAACGGCAAAGAGGACGCGCAGTCTTTCCACAGGGGCTTCCGAGTGAATGCGGGGAGGGTTTCTACCGCCATTATAGCGAGCGAATGGAAGCCTTCGCCGGAAGGGGCTTTGGGCCATTCGGACGCGCGTACGCCAAGCAGGGCGCGCCGATCGGCCGAGCGTTCTTGACGCACTTGGGGGGGCGTCCTATAAAACAATTGTGTTCGCGGCGCGTCGGATTCCCTGCGGGCGTGGGTCAGCCGTTCTTCCCTTCCAACCCATCAACATGTCGGGAGATGGTCATGAAAAATAGTGCTCTGTTTCGGCTTGTTAGCCGGCTCTTGATCGTAAGTATGCTGTGGTTGCCGTTCTCTGCGGGCGCCGCGATGGTGGGGACGAGCCAGTTGGTCGCGCCCACGCAAGTCCAGTTGGACCGTCAGAAGCTGGACAGCTTCATCGCCCGCGCGGACGTGACCAAACAGCTGGAGGCCTTGGGTATCCGCGCGAGTGTGGCCAAGCAGCGCGTGGCCGGGCTTACCGATGAGGAAGTGCAGCAGGTTTCGGGACATCTCAATGGCCTGCCTGCCGGGGGCACCAGCGGCTGGGCGATCGCGGCAGGGGTGATCGTGATCGCGCTGATCGTCTGGGCGCTCTATACGTACAATACGTGATCGGCGAACGAGGCAGCCGTCATTTTCGACCCCGAGGAGGCATTGGCAGGAGCCGGCTGCTGGCCAACTCCTGCCTTGTTCGTCCCCGGCAACCCAGACCTGTCTTCCATGCGGAAAAACGACCGCCGGCGAACGCCGGAACCGGATGTGGCGCCGCCGTCGATGCGCGCCCTGAACGAGGGTAGCGAGCCGAGGGGGTGGAGCGCGTTCCGCGCCATCCTCAAGCTGTGCGGCGCGGCGTGCGCGCTGGCGTTGGGCGGATGCGCCACGCTGCTGCCGCAGACGGCGGCGCTGCACGCCCATCCGCCGACAGGCATTCCCTCCCATGTCGAGCTCAGCCAAGTCCCGTTCTTTCCCCAGGAGGGGGATCAATGCGGACCGACCGCCTTGTCTGAAACGCTCGATGCGGCGGGCGCCCGTGCCACGCCGGAAACCCTGCGGCCGGAGGTCTATTTGCCCGAGCGGCATGGCAGCCTCCAAGTGGAAATGCTGGCCGCCGCAAGACAGTCGGGCATGATCGCGTATCGGCTCGCGCCCAAGTTGGTGGACGTGCTGACAGAGGTGGCGGCCGGCACTCCGGTCATCGTGCTGCAGGACTATGGCTTCAACGGGCATTATTTCCTTCTTCCGAACTGGTTCCACGTCTGGCATTATGCGGTGGTCGTCGGCTACGATCTGCCGAAGAGCCTGATCGTGCTGCGCTCCGGACAAAAGCGGCGTCTCGTCATGCCCTTTGGCGTGTTTGAATACCTTTGGAGGGCCAGCGGGGAATGGGCCATGATCGCGACTTCGCCCGAGCGGATGCCGGTAACGGCCGGACAAGGCCGCTACACCCGGGCGGCGGTCGCCTTGGAGGAGGTGGGCGAACTCAAGGCGGCGCGAGCGGCCTATGGGACCTTGCTGCGACGCTGGCCGGGGAGCCTGACCGGCTTGATGGGCGAGGGCAACACCGCCTACGCGTTGGGAGACAAGGCGGCCGCGGCGGCGGCTTTCCGGCGAGCCGCGCGGCTGCACCCCGATGCGACGGCCGCGTTCAACAACCTTGCCCAGACGCTTGCCGACGAGGGCCACCGGGCGCGGGCGCTGGTGGCGGCACGTCGAGCGGTTCACTTGGGCGGCCCTCTGCGGGCGACCGCGGAGGCGACACTGAAATCCATCCTCGCCCAACGACCGGGCTCCGCATCCGAGTGATTTGCCGCGGCCGCGGATCGCGAGCCGCTCGCGCCCTTCGCTGAAGCCCACGGCCGCCATGAACGCCTCGTCTTATCGCGGCCGTTTCGCCCCATCGCCGACCGGGCGCCTTCACTTCGGTTCGCTGGTCGCCGCCGTGGGCAGCTATCTTTGCGCGCGCGCGGCATCCGGCGAGTGGCTGGTCCGAATCGAAGATCTCGATCCGCAACGGGAGGTCAAGGGCGCGGCGGGCGAGATTCTGCGCACGCTGTCAGGGTTCGGCATGGTGTGGGACGGACCGGTCCTTTACCAAAGACACCGCGGCGAGGCGTATGAGGCCGCACTCGACCAATTGCGTGTGCGCGGGCTCATCTATCCGTGCGGGTGTGCCCGCCGGGAGATTCAAGATGTGGCCCGCAACGGCGTCTATCCTGGCATTTGCCGCCATGGTTTGTCCCCAGGGAAGTCTCCCCGCGCGTTGCGTGTGCGGGTGCCCGACGCGCCCATCGTGTTTCAAGATGCAGTGCAGGGAATCGTGTCGCAGAACCTCGCCGCGGCGGTCGGCGATTTTGTCCTGCGGCGTGCCGATGGGCGGGTCGCCTATCAGCTCGCGGTTGTGGTCGATGACGGCGAACAGGCGGTGACCGACGTCGTACGCGGTGCCGACCTGCTCGATTCGACGGCTCGCCAGATCTATTTGCAGCGGCAACTTGGCCTGTTGACCCCGCGGTATGTGCACTTGCCAATCGCCACCAATGCACAGGGCCAAAAGCTGTCCAAGCAGACCTTGGCCGCCCCGGTCCATGCGGACGAGCGCGAGGCGCTCTTCGAAGCGCTGTGCTTTCTGGGACACGCCCCACCGGCGCGGCTGCGCCATGCGCGCTTAGGCGACATCTGGGGCTGGGCGGAGCACCATTGGGAGATCTCCTGCATCCCGTGTTGCGGGCAGAGGGCCGCCCCGCAGGGGTGGGACTGACCGGTGCGTGCGGCGTGCACGGACGGATTCCAGGGGGAAGTGGGCGTCCATTCAATTAGCTTTGGAACTCGTCGTCGCCGTGAATTTTCGTTTCCGCCGGTAGTGCACTCCGCGTGTCTTCGGTAACCGATCAACGCGATCCCGGCCGGCTATCAAGCCGCCGGCCGCAAGGGCCCTATGCCATAGGTTTCCCGGCTGCGCTGATGGGCCACCTTGAGGCGTTCGTCCTTCCGGCGGCCACGGCGCGAGGGCGCTCGCCCATGCCCCGCGGAGAAACCGCTGCGCGAGACGTCGAACAGGCGGCTCATCACCCCGACCGGAACATGGGGTCGCCATTGCTTCATGAACGCGTACCGGGCAGTGACTCCCTGGCAAAGTACGCCGTCGCTCTTTTCAACCTATCACGTGCCATGCGGGCATCCGCCAGGTCCTTGCGTAACCGGGCATTTTCAGCCCCCAGCGCCGCCACCGGACGCGCTCTCCGGGCGGTAGCGGCGGCCTTACCCTTGGCCGCCACCATCCGGTTCGCCGACGTCCCCATTGGAAATGGCCAGCCGCTTCGCCGCCGCCCCTTGCACCAATACCCATCCGACCGGCTCGGCACGAAACTCCGGCGTCTATCGCTGTAGGTTTCTCATGTTTCCTCCTTCTCGGTTAGAGTACCAACCCGGCGTATCCATTTTGATCAGGCGACCCCACCGCCGCGTATACCCAGATGGGTAATCGCGTATGAGGTGGCCGACGGTTTGCCGGTTGTGCCCCATGACGCACAGCGGTGCGATGAGACTATTCTTGATCATGCTTCTCGTGGGGCCACGATCCATTCGGGTGGTACCAGCCAAATCAGGATGGGACATGGCTTTCTCAAAATTGAAAGCGCGTGAGCGGCATCGACGTGCCATTGGGCAGCGTTAGGGTCGCGGTTGTAGTGCCGGTGAACTGCAACGTCACCGCGCCGACATCGCTGTTCACGATGGACTCCGACTGGTAAGGCCCGGTCAATGTGATCCCGTTCGCGAATTGTGCCCACGTGCCCTGATATGTCGTGGCCGTGGTCATGGGGCCGTATGACAGAAACCAGGTCGGGTTGCCGAATGCGTCGTACATGTAGCCTGCCATGAACATGTAGCCATTCGGATAACTGGCATTGAACTGGATCTCGATCGAATAGCCTGTGCCCGGCTCGGACGGGTCATACCACCACCCGGTTTGGGGCGTACCGGCTGGCTGTGCCGTGCTAGATCCGCCGGTGATGGCATCGAAGCGCTGAATGGGAATGGTGCCCCCCGGCCACGAAAGTGTGCCGTCGGAGGCGTCGGAGAAAGTGAGTTGCGCAGTGCCGACGTTGCTGCTGCCCGCGACCGGCTGGTATGGGCCGGTCAGGGTCTGACCGCCGCTATAGGCCATGAGCGGGCCGGCCATGGTCGACCCGGATGATGCGGACATCATCGACGAGTACCACGTGGCTTCGCCCGAGGTGGCATACAGGTATCCGGCCATGTAGATCCGCCCACTCGATGGGTTTTGCTCAATGGTGAAGCCCATTCCAGGGAGATTGGGGTCATACCACCAACCGGCTTCCGGCGTGACGCTCGGAGTTCCTCCTGCATTCAGGGCATTAACCGGAACCTCGCTGCTGGTCGTGGTGCCGTTGCAAAGCTGGTCGTCGCTGTTGTCGCCCCAGGTATAAACGTCCCCTGACGCGCTGATCGCGATGCTGTGATACTCACCTGCGCTTGCCCAGATCCAGGAACCGGGCACTTGGACTGGAACATCGCTGTTCGCGGTGGTGCCGATGCCGAGCTGGCCATCGTTGTTCAATCCCCAAGCCCAGAGGGTCTGATCGGGCTTCAAGAGCATGGAATGCAGATAGGTGCCCCTAAAGAACCACCAAACCCCGGAGTATGCGCCAGGAAGGCTGACTTCGACGGGCACGGTGCTCATCACCGTCGTGGTGCCGTTTCCCAGCGTGCCGCCAGCATTGTATCCCCAAGCCCATAGAGAGCCATCGGACTTCCATGCAAAACTCGCATAGCCGTCTGCCATGACGTTGGTGACGCCGCTAAGACCGGGAACTTGCACCGGCACGGGACTGCTGGTGGTCGTTCCGTCGCCCAGCTGGCCGTACGTGTTGTCGCCCCAGGCCCATACGGTTCCATCGTTTCTCAGCGCGAGGCTATGAGCATGCCCTGCGGCGACGTCGATCCAGGTGCCAGGACTAAAGTTCAATGGGGTCGGAGCCAAGCGGTTCGCATAATCTCCTGTTCCCAATTGTCCGTGGCTGTTATCGCCCCAGACGTTGAGCCAGCCATCGGGCGAAATGGCGAGGACATGGTGAGATCCCACGGAAATCGGTGGGTGTCCCAGGTTGGGTGTAACGGAAAATCCACCCCAGGTGGCATTGACGGCGGCTGGCGTGGAATCTTGGGTGGTCGTTCCGTTGCCCAGTTCGCCGTAAGTATTGGCCCCCCATTCCCAGACAGCGCCATCGGAGAGGACCGCGACGCTAAAATTCGAACCGGCGCCCACGTAGATGACATTCGAGAGGGCATTGACCGGGACCACGTATTCGCTGTTAACCGTTGTGCCAATGCCAAGCTCACCGTTCTGATTGTCGCCGCAGGCCCAGACCGTGCCGTCCGACTTGAGTAAGATGTTGTGGTAGGCGCCGGCCGCGACCATGGGCGTCGTGGTGAATGCATTCGTTCGCGCCAGCGACGCGGGGTACCCAGTCAGGGACGTGTGCTGAGGGGCCAGAGCCGAAAATGGCGTGGCTCCGTCGGCCGACCCGGCAGTGATTAAACATGTGGCGAGGGCAAGGTGCAAGAACACGTAGATCACGCGTAGCGGGCGTGCTGCGCGCAACCCCCGATCAACTGAACGCATTGAAGTTCTCCCTGGATTTTTTTGGTTATCATCTGCGGCCCGCTGCTACTGCAGCGGGCTTTGTCCCTTTCCGCGCCGGTGCGGTTCCCCTAACCGACAAGCATCGGGCACATCACGAGTCAATGGCCGAGCGTGCGCCCCATTACCGGTCACAATCAAGAGAAACAGATCCGCAGAGACACAATTGTACTGCATGATATTGCTTTGTGATAGGACTGGACTGCGGGGGGGGGGGCGGGCCGCTGATGCACGCGATTTGCGCAGTAACGCTCTATTTCGAACGGGCGCACGCCCGGGAGTTGCCGAAGCGCAACGGGCCGGCCGTACGGCCGGCAGACGGGGGTTCTGGCCGGCTCAATGACCTAACAGATAGTTCTTCACGCGCCGCTGCCAAGCCTGTGGGATTCGCTTGGCGAGCCACGCCAAGGCGGCGGTGGAGCGCAGGCGATAGAGCTGCTTGAGCGCACGCGCCCGGAGGGCGATGCGCCCATGAATAGGGCGGGAACCGAAATACGCGTGCGTTTCGATTAGAGAGATGGCGTCCGGTTCCGGCGTGAGACCTCGGGGAGGGGGGGGCGCCAACGCCTTTAGATAGTCCTCTGGGTAGACAAATGGCGCGCGCGTGGGTGGCGTGCCCGGCAAGACCGGAGTTGTGCCCGACAGAAAGTGTGCCTCCCTGATTTCGGCGAAGAAATCATTCCATTGCGCGGGGGAGAGCTGCCATGGTCGCACCCAGCTCCATGCGCGCCCGCGCAGTCGCTCGGGAATGGCCCCCAGATCGGTGGTCGCCACCGGCAACCCGGCCTGGAGGCAGGCGCTTAGCGTGTAGCTGTATGTCTCCGGCCATTGGGCGGGGAACCAGACGAGATGCGGGTTGGCCGCGGCGAGGAGAGACGCGAGCCCTGAGTCGTCATATGCCCCGTGAACGCGCAGCCGACTCCTTGGATACACGGTTAGATTTCGATAGGCATAGCCGATCAAATGGAAGTCGAACGGTAGATCGCGGGCCTTGGCATCGAGCGCGCACGCCTCCAGCAGGTTGGGCCCCTTGATGGGGCTCAGTGCGCCCAGGACGACGATGCGCAGCCGCTCGGAGGGTGCCAGCGGCGCGGCGCGGGGTGCGCGGACAGCCGACGCCTCGTCGAGGTCGGGGTGCGGCACGACCATGATGCGGGCTTCTGGGAAATGGCGCCTGAAGCGTTCTGCCGCGCTGTCGCTCGGAACGAAGAGGCGCATCGCGCCTTCCAGCAGCATGGCGTGGCCCTGCCGCCAGGTTCGGATATCGACGCCCCCGGGGGCGGGCGAGGTTTTCAGGCAGGCGTCGCAGCCTGCTTCCGAAGGTTCGCCGCAATAGCGATCCGCCAGCGTGGTCAGGCTGATCTGCGGGCACAGCGGGTAGAAATCGTGGGCCGTGAAGTCGTGGCTGACCCCCAGATCGCGGGCCAGCCCGAAAAGCCGTGGATGGATGCCAAGGGTGTGATGGACGTGCACATGGCTGACGCGGAAGGTGCGCAGTACCTGAAGGAGCGCCTCATATTCGTGTTCCGGCTCGAAAAAGAGTTCAAGCGCCTCGCCCAGGCGCAGCCATGTCAGGCGGAGCGCGCGCCCGCTATCCGGTTTGAGGCACAGGACTTCCGCCGCGTCCGAGAAGCGTGCAGCGAGCTCGTGAACGTGCTTGTCAGTGCCGCCGCCACGGTCGTGCGTGATGAACAGCAGGACCGGCCTCCCGGTCGCGGTAAGCCTGGCGGCATCGACCGCATAGCGGAGCGTCCGGATCGGGTCCCGCGCGATATACTTGTGGACGAGTTCCGGGTACTCCGGATAGATCCGGGCCAAGGTGTCAATGGCGTTGATCTTGCGGGTATTTTCGCTGTCCCCAAAACTCACAGCCCCCGCGTGGAAGACAAAGACGTCGCTCGCCAGCACATGTCGCCAGCCGTTGGCTCGTGCGCGCATGCAAAAATCGTTTTCTTCGCCGTATCCCCGCCCGTAGGTCTCGACGTCGAACAAGCCGGTCTGCGCTAGGCAATCCCGCCGAATGTACATGCAAAAGCCGACGGCCGTCGGGATGTCCACGGTCTTGCCGGCATTTACCTGTTGGAACAGCGCATCGAGCGCTGATAACGACCATCCTGCGGGCAAGGCGTTGTCGGCGCAGAACGTGGGATAGCTGCAAATCGTCGCGTTGTTGGAGAACGGTGTGGCGGTGCCGATCGTCGCGTCTCGGTAGGCCGCACGCCGCAGGCGCGCAAGCCACCCAGCCGGTACCTCGGTGTCGCTGTTCAACAGTACCACGTCCCGTTGCGGATGCACGCCCATGCCGCGGTTGGCCGTCGCCACGAAACCGAGATTTTCCGGATTGCGCAGCAGCGTGATCGCGCCGGCGCGGGCATAGTCCTCGAGCAGGCTGGACAGTTCTGGATCGGGACCCGCATCGTCGATGACGATGACCTCTCGGCTCTCGGAGGATCCGGCCGCCAGGACACTCTCGATGCAGGCGCGGGTCTCGTGCAGGCCGCGATAAACCGGAATGATGACATCGGTCACGGGATCAGGCATCCAATCCTTTTGCGGTGTCGGCTGTGGGGGGGGCTTCATGGCCGGCGAAAAGGCGGCGTGCAGCATTTTCGCCTGTTTGCCCAGCGCGCGCAGCGGCCTGGTCACGCGCCAGGATTGCGAAGCCACCATCTCCGCGTGTTGCGCCTGCAGCGCATCACGCTCGGACATTAGCGCCTCCCGCTCGCTGGCGAGCCTCTCGCACTCGGCTTTCAGCCCCTCACGCTCGCCCCTGAATTCATCGCGTTCTTGCTCCAGAGCCCGGCATTCGGCTTGCAGCGAGGCGATGAGCTGGGCCTGCCGCTCAGTTGTGGGCGATTGGCGCGCGAACACGAGGTAGTCGGCGGACATGGGCCACGACGCACGCAGGTGCAAGGTGCCCCCGCCGCATAGACGGGCGAGTTGAAGCGGGGTCAAGCGGAATTCGATGCACGGATCATCACCCTTCAGGCAGACGTTCACCCCGGACGTCAAGGATTTTTCTTCAGCGAATTCGACCTGGCGTACCATGCTCTCCGCCAAGCTTTCGCGCCGCCCATCCCAGCTCCAGACCGCGCGGCCGCCCTGTTCGCGCAGCTCGATGCCATAGAGGCGCATGTAGCCGGGACGATCCGCAAGGTCCAGACGAAACCCCTCGTATTCACCGGCAATCGCGGGAATGGGGAAGACAAGGCTCTGTTCGCCTTGGCCGATCACTCCTCGTGCGATGATGCTCTCCTGCTCGGTGAATACCGGCGAGGCAGTATGCCGCCAGTACAGCTGCGCCCCGAACGTCGCCTCGGCGGGCGTCGCTGGGCCGAAGCCGCCGCTGACGGTCTCCGAAGGATTCAAGCTCGCTTCTACCACGAACTGGTAAGTCAGCGCGTCGGGCTGAGACGCCACATGTCGCCATATCGCAGGCGGCAACTGGTGCAGGGGGGCCTGGAACTCGGACTCATGGAGGGGCCGCAGGACTGGATCCACGTCCCATACGTGCAGGCCTTCGTCCTTGAGAAATTCGAGAAGGGACGGTCGCGTGAAGAAGCGGAGGTGCGTTTCGTCGAGCAGGCCTTCTGGGCGATAACGGAACTGTCCGAGCAGGAGCTCGCCGATCAGGCCAGAATAAGCGACATTGGGCACCGAAATAAGCATGCGGCCCATCGGACGCAGCATGCCCAGAAGCTGTCGGAGGGTGGCCGAAGGATACCGCAAGTGCTCGAGAACATCGGCGCATACGATGAAGTCGTACTTGTCCGGATGCGCGAACGCCGAGATGGGGGCCTGATCGAGATCGGCCAGATGGAGCGCGCGATAATAGGATGATGCGAGCTTGAGGGCCTCCTCATTGCAGTCGACCCCATCGACCACGCATGACTTCGCGGTGGACAGGTACTGGCCCAACCCCCCGCTGCCGATGCCAACGTCGAAGACGACGGAGCCTGCGGGAATGCGCCGGGCAATTCGCGCCAAGGAGGACGACGCATCGTCCGGGTCAAACGGTCTGACGTAAATATGACGGCTAGACAAGGCGCTTGGATTCATAATTTTTCGAAACGGGCGTAGTGACAAGACAACTTTCCCAACGGACGACGCAGGCGGTCGATCCCAATTCTTGCCGCTTCCGCCCTCCGTGCATGCATGATGGCCCTTCATGCGGCAGCGATGGCCAAGCAAATCCAACCCCTGCGAACAGGAGGGTAGGTCAGTCCCCACGCCGCGCCTGCATGATTCCCGGCCGGTCGGTCAGGCCCTCGCGTGCCTCACGGCCGTCAAGATTCCCGGCAAACCGGTGTTGCCAGGTTTTAGCATGGCACATTCATCCGCTTTTTTTGGGCAGATGGCCACGCGCTGGCTTAATTTGTTGCAATGATTCAAAAGAGGCTTGGCCGCGCCGCGTTCGCTGAACCGGGAACCGCATACCCGTGTGTCAGGACAACCCAGTCGGGAAATATGCAAGGGCGTCTAAGACTCGTCCAGTAAAATGAGTTTCCCCGCCCGGTTCATTTTGGCAGACGCGATACACGCCCCTGGCCTTGCGTATGCGTATGAACAAATGGCGGAATTCTGCGGTACGTGGGTGTGGTCTGTCAATGTGTGCAAAATGGGTGATCACATGATCGGTTGATCGATTTGCATTGAGACCGCGTTGAGCGGCCAGTCGCAACAGCTCCTTCTTGTGCTTTGCCAAGAGCGTCATTTCCCCTTCCAGCCCCTGTATCAGGGCCTTCATGAGCGCCTGGTCTTGCGCAACCAGTGCTTCCGATGCCGACCCCTTCATCGTATCCTTCTTCTTGGTCATGGTATGCCCTTTCGTGGGGGTTAAGGTCGATCCGCACAATCAACCGCTTACCCTGACCGCCCAGGCTTTCGCCACCTCTCCAGCCTTCTGCACGCAAGTCAGTACACCACCGGTGGTTGTGCCAGATGGCTAGGTTTTGAACCGGTCCTCTCGACAGGGACTGGGGCACTTGGGGCTCATTAGCGGGTCGGAACGCGCGGTTGAAGGTCCGGACGACGACGGCGGCCGCATGCGTGTGTCAATTCGCGCAACCAGGGCGCGAGCGGCTATACTTGGCGGGTGGGGACCGCCCCATTCAAAACAATGAAGGGTGAGTGCGTTGAGCGTGTTGTCAGTAGCCGATAGGAATGAGCCGTTTTTTCCCTCCCATGGATGGCAAAGGGCGCTTGCCTGCCGCTTGATCCGGTCATGAATCCCGTCCTGGCAAGACTCGCGCGGCTGTGGCCCGCGAGGGATTCCCTGCGGAATCGCCCCCCGAATTGGTCGGCCGCCGGCATCACGGACCCCTGGTTTCGCGATCATTTTGAGTATGCAACCGCCGTGGTGTCCGAATGGCTCGGACAAGCGATGCCTCTCGAGCGGGCGCGCGTGATGGATTTCGGGTGCGGGGACGGGATCACCGGCTTGGGCGTGGCGCTCAAACATGGGCCGCGTCAGGTGCTGGGCATCGATGTGACGCAAACCTTTCGCCGGTTGTCCCAGGTCGCGCGCGCGCAGATCGGGCTGGCCCGCCTGCCTTACAATCTCCACTTCGAGCGCATCTCGCCTGGCGAGCCGTTGGCCGGGCGGCATTCGATTGATGCCATTTTCAGCTGGTCGGCCTTCGAGCACATCGAGCGGCCCTATCTGGTGCCGGTGATCGCAGATCTTTTCGCATGCCTGCCGTCCGCAGGATTGTTTTTTCTGCAGATCGATCCCTTGTATTATTCACCTTTCGGATCGCACCTCGGGCGTTTTGTCGCCCAGCCCTGGGCCCATCTGCTGTGGGATGCCGAGCGCCTTTCGCGTGCCGTGCTGGAATTCGAAGGAGACATCCCCGATGCGGAAAAGGAGATCAACTTCCTGGCGCGGCCCTTCGGCGAGTACAAGGCATTCATATTCGAGGAATACCTGAAGCTCAACCGGGTCACGGCGGATGAGATCATCGCGCTCTTCGTGGCGCAGGGCTTCGAAGTCCTGCGTGAGGCGCGGACGCGCACCGATCTGGTGATCCCCGCCGCGCTCGCCGCGCGGTATCCGGAAGCGGATTTGGCGACCGCCGGGATTCAGGTGCTTTTCCGCAAGCCCTGAGGTCCGGGGCGATCCACGGCTGCGTCTCGTGAGGCGTGCTTAATTTAGAGTGGAATAAACGAACATGCATGAGGCAATGGTTGCACAGGTCAGGCTCAATAGCCGGTGGCGCAGTCGCGGGTATCTCGCTTGGCAGCTTACGAGGCGCGAAGTGCTCGGGCGCTACAAGGGGTCACTCTTGGGGCTTGCCTGGTCCTTCGTCTATCCGATGCTCATGCTCGTCGTCTACACGTTGGTCTTCAGCATTGTGTTCAAGTCCCGCTGGGGCACGCAAGCCGGGCAGAGCAAGGTCGAGTTTGCCCTGACGCTCTTCTGCGGGCTTATCGCGTTCAACCTTTTTGCGGAAAACCTGACGCGGGCGCCCGGGCTTATTCTCGCCAATCCCAACTATGTCACGAAGGTGGTTTTCCCTCTGGAAATCCTGCCCGTCGCGATTCTGGGCGCATCCCTCATCAACGGCTGCATCAGCATCGTGATCTTGCTGATGGGCGAACTCCTTCTCCTCGGACACCTTTCAGAGACGCTTTTCTATTTTCCGCTGGTGCTCATTCCGCTGATTCTCCTGAGCGTGGGTGTCTCCTGGTTCCTGGCTTCTTTGGGCGTATTTGTCAGGGATCTTCAGCAGGTGACCGCCATCATCGTCCAGGCGCTTATGTTCCTGAGTCCCGTGTTCTACCCGATCACCGCATTGCCTCCCAGCGTCCGGCAGTGGGCGCTCATGAACCCCTTGTCGCCGATCCTGGAGAATTTTCGGCGCACGCTCATCTTGGGGCAGCCCCCGGAGTGGCACTGGCTGGTGATCGAGGCCGGCATCGCCCTTGTGTTCGCGTGGGCGGGCTACGTGTGGTTCGCGAAAACCAAGAAGGCGTTCGCCGATGTCCTCTGAAGTCTCCATTGCCGTCAGGAACGTCACCAAGCGCTATCTGCTCTACGATCGTCCCATCGATCGGCTGAAGCAGTTGCTGTCTTTTAACCGGAAAACCTATTACCGGGAGTTTACCGCGCTCGAGCATTGCAGCTTCGAGGTCAGGCGGGGGCACACCACCGGCATCATCGGTCAGAATGGTTCGGGCAAGTCGACGCTTCTTCAACTGGTCTGCGGGACGCTCACGCCGACCGCCGGCACGCTTGCGGTCAACGGGCGTATCTCGGCGCTCCTCGAACTTGGATCCGGGTTCAATCCCGAGTTTACGGGGCGTGAGAATGTCATGATGCAAGGGGCGATCATGGGGCTCTCGCGGGCGCAGATGATCGACCGGCTGCCGGCCATCGAGGCGTTCGCGGACATCGGGCGTTTCCTCGATCAGCCGATGAAGTCTTACTCGAGCGGGATGTTCGTACGTCTGGCATTTGCGACCGCGGTGCATATCGAGCCGGACATCCTCGTGGTGGACGAGGCGCTCTCCGTCGGCGACATTGCCTTTCAGCACAAATGCATGACGAGAATGCGCGAATTCATGCGCCATGGGACGGTGCTTTTTGTTTCGCATGATCTGGCCGCGATCACCGCCTTGTGTGATGAGGTCATCTGGCTCGAGCATGGGCGCATCCGTGAGATCGGGGAGCCAAAGACCGTTACCGAGCACTACTGGGCGAAGATGTACGAGGAGATCAACAAGGACAGGAAGAAGGGGGGGGGGGGAGACCCACACCGTTCCCGCGGCGGGTGGCGACGAGCGCTTCAACCTATCGCTTGCAGCGGATCAGTCGTTCGGCACGCGGGATGCCGAGGTGGTGGGGCTTTCCATCTTCGACGGACAGCACAGGCGCAGGGCGGAGGTGTCCGGCGGGCAGGCCGCCTATGTCGAGATTACGGTGCGTGCGAATCGCATCATCGAACAGCCGATCATCGGCCTGGCCCTCAAGGATCTTAAAGGCAACGTGATCACCGGCACGAACACCACGTTCGAAGGGAATGCGCTTGAGCCCATGGCGGCCGGGGGAGTGCGATCGGTGGTCTTCGAAATGGTGTTCCCGGAACTCGCCCCCGGCAGCTATGCGCTCTCGCCAGCGGTGGCGAATGGCAGCCAGACGGATCACGCCATGCTGCACTGGGTGGACGATGCGGCGATCTTGCAGGTGGTGAATGACCGTCACGTGATGGGGATGATGCGCTTCCAGGTGAACATGGGGCATCCCGCATGCGTCACGCGCGAAGAGCTGCAAGCTGCGCCATAAGGGGGCGTTATCTGCCTGCGCGTGTCGTGACGCCAGTCGGGGCGGTGGTGGCGGCGCCTAGGTCATTTCCTCAAGCCAGCTTTCTGGACGCGAAAACCCAGCCCGTTCCGGCAGGCGGGCTGGGTCGTTCTTGACACCCGCCGCCAGCAACCGTCCTACCGGGCGCATATGCAGCCTGATCCCACCGCGCTCGAACCCCGCGTCGACCATCCACCGACCCAGCGTTTCAAGAGTGGGGGAGTACCAGTTCCAGCCCTTTTCGTGGGTGCCTGCGTATTCGCAAAGCGGGCCATCAAGTCGGCTTGCCTTCGTTTCCACGATCACTCTGCCTCCAGGTTTCAGATAGGAAAGGCAGATCCTGAGCGCAAGCATAGGATCGGTCACATGATAAATTACGCCGGAGATGTACACCAAATCGAATCGCCCTTTCCAGTCCCGCCTGTCCAGGTAAAGACTGGTGCGCTGAATATCTGCCGGGACGCTTAATAATTCGCACAGGCGTTTTGCCGCACCGGCGGAAACAGGATGTTCCTCGATGGCGGTCACGCGGGCCCCCATGCCGGCAAGGGCCAGTACATCCCCGCCGGTCCAGCAACCGACGTCGAGAACGTCGAGGCCGGTCAAATCCGGCGGCAGATATCCGTATTGTATCGATTCAGAGACAATCTCAATATGCCGGGTGCTCATGGTGCCTTGTCGCTGAAATCCGAATCCGAAGTCTTGATCATGGCCCCAGGAGAAAAAACCCGTGAATTCTTGTCCGTAGGCTTCGTGCCAGTAGGTCTTCGGCGAGGCGCCATCGGGAAATTCATCGAGCAGCGTGTGAAATACTTCTCGTGACTTGGCTTCCGTGCCCGGCATCCAATGAGAAAGCGCCTTGCGGACGATCTGTTTCGCCGTTGCGAGATCCATTAGTGGCGTCGATGGGGAAAATGGGGTTCTCATTCTTTTGTTTTTCGACTCAGGCAGACGTTCCTGCGGAGTATGGCATGAGCGATCGAATGACAGGACTGCGATGCCTTGGCCAGCTCGAGATCCGTTCCGGGAATCAATGTATATCTCGTGCAGCCGATAGGGTGGCATGGCCATAAGGGATTCCCGCAAGCCGTCATAGACCCCCGTGAAATCGGCGTTGTCGAGCAGTACGATGGCATTGTCGGAGACGAAACGTTGCAGCGCTGAGAGCACGATCAGGGTCGAGAGCCGATCGACGGCTCCCGAATAGGCGAAAAACCCGATCTTTCGGCCACCCAGAAACGCTTCGAGTGCCGTTGCGACATCGGTGCCATAGTTCAGCTGCGCGATGCGTCCTTCCAGATGTGCCAAGCGGTTCGACAGGGCCCCGAGTGCTGGAGCGATCGTCGCACCGTGGAACATGGCCACGCACAGGCCATTTTGTGCACCAGACCGTAGCAGGTCTTCGACGTTACCGAGGCTTGGTCCCAGAGTCATATTTTGGTTGCTTCCATGTTGAGGCTCATGAGCCGCCCATTTTCCTTGTCCATGTGTGGGAGATAGGCCTGCGAGAAGTCATCGATCATGGTGTGTTCGGTTTCTCTCCAGTCCCATCGCCGCACATCGCGGAATCCTGCGCCCCGTAATAGAAACGTCAGAAACGGCTCGTCGAAGATGATTTTGTGGAAGTCCCAACGGTTGCGCTGTCCTCCGCACACGAGACCGATGAGGCCGCTTTTCCCGTCCCGCAGCCCTTCTTGGGCATACATTTCCGCGACGGCGGCGAAGTCGGGAACGGCGAGACGAAGCGTTCCGCCGGGTTCGAGCACCCGGTGCCATTCCTTGAGCACGCCTGTGACCTCTCCGCGGCTAAAATGCTCAAGAATGTGCGAGGCATAGAGGAGACCCACGGAGTTGTCTGCAAAGGGCTTGAGATCGTCTGCCAGGCAACGGTAATCGACGTGGGGGGCATCGGCGATGTCGACATGGATGAACCCCGGAATATACCTGGAACCGCAACCCATATGAAGCTTGATCAAACGACGAACACTCCTTCGGCGCTATACAGTCGGCCGCGTGGGCGCAGGAGACATTGAGAGATCCGCGGCATCCAAGGGCGTCTCTGGAAAACCCACTCAAACGAAATTGCAGTCAATTCTATGCTCTACTCTGTTTCCAGCCAATTGCACCACATTTCCCGATAGGCGTTTTCCAGCGCGGAGGTGAGTTCTGTGGTGTTGCACAGGGGGGAGTTTGCCATGCGTTCTCTCTGAGTGGCGCGAACGCATGCGCGAAGGTCAAGGTTCCTGGCCAAGGCAACGGCCTTGGCGATATAGTCGTCCTCGCTTTCCGCGATCCATTCGGTTCTTCCGAGCGCAGCCAGCATGCTCGCGCTCATGCGCTCAAGCATCATGCCCCCCATGAGGGTGATGACCGGAACGCCCATCCATAGCGCATCTGCTGTGGTGGTGCCACCGGTATAGGGCGAGCTATCCAGTATAATGTCCACCTGATTGTAGAGGGCCAAGTGCTCACGGAATGAATCAACATGCGAGCGAAGGAGCAAACGCTCTGCCGCTATTCCGCGCTCGAGAAAAGCGGATCGAAGGCGATTGGCCGTTGCGGGATCTGCGAGCTGCTTGGTCTTGAACAGCATCTGCGAGTGGGGAATCGCGCGAAGCACGCGCGCCCACAGATCCATGGCCCTGGGAGAAATCTTGGCCATATCGTTGAAAGAGCCCAAGGTGACTGCCGCACCTTGGGATGAGGGGGGGGGGCCACACTCGGGTGCGTCACGAGGCGGCTGATAACAGACCCAACAGCGCGGAAGGCGGAAAATCGTCTCGGTAGTTTCCTCGATCGTGTCCATCGGATGGAGAATTTCGTCGGTAATCCAGTAATCCATCGTTGACAGCCCGGTGGTGCCAAAGTACCCAAGATAGGTGGCCTGGACGGGTGCCGGCTTGAATCCGAATATGCGCAGCCGGTTATGTACCGTGTGCCCGGCAAGGTCGATCAGCACGTCTACCCTGTCCTCCCGGATGATCTGTGCGGCGCCTTCGTCACTTATCCCTATCAGGGAGCGCCAGCGGTCTGCCTTCTCCTGGAGCCTCGCAGTCACCTCATCTTCTTTAGGAGACACGCTATAGCAATAGACCTCCACCTTCTCCCGGTCGTGATGTGCGATGATCGGCTCGATGAAGTAGCTGACCGCATGCTGATGAAAATCCGGAGAGAGATACCCGATTCGAAGCCTGCGCTCTCGGGTTGGTTCGTTCTCATGGGGCGCGATGGCCTTGCTGCCGGAAGGCATCTGGCTTGCCTCCCAGCGTTTTGCTTCAGTCAGCAATTCTCGTGGCGGAAGCAGCAGATGGTATCCCCTCATCGCGACCAGCGCCGAGTGCGCCGCCGCATCATCGGGTTTCAGCGCTAGCGCACGCCGGTAGGCCTTTTCCGCATCATCCAGCCGGCCGAGTCGTGACAGGGCAAGTCCGAGATTACGGTGAAAAATGGGATTTTCGGGCCTCAGAGCCACCGCCCGCTCGAAGGATTCCAGTGCCCCAGAGATGTCCGGTTTTTTGATCAGGCTGTTACCGAGATTATTGTGCGCATCGGCGAAGGTAGGCTTCAGCGCGATTGCTTTCCGGAAATAAGCGATCGATTCATCCAGCCTCCCCTGCATCTGCAGCAGGGTGCCGATGCCGTTATAGGGGTCCGCGAAATCGGGGGTTGCAGCGAGCGCGTTTTGGAAACAGGTTGCGGCGGCATCGTGTCTGCCGTTTTCGAGTTCCAGGCTGCCAAGATTGTAATGCGCCTCCGCGTAACCGGGCTTGTGCTTTACGGCTCGCCTGAGAAGCGTCTCCGCCTCCGACCGCTCGTGGTCCTTCTTCAGCAGCACGGCAAGATTGTTGCAGGCCTCGGCATAATCCGGATCGATGGTCAAGGCACTGCGAAATGCCGCGATCGCCCCGATTCGATCGCCTCCGTGGCTCAATGTGTTGCCCAGGTTGTAGCGGAAGGAGGCCTTATCCGGGTTGATCTTGATGGCCGCCCGTATGCTCTCGGCGGCTCGAGCGAAACGCCCCTTCTCGCACAGCACAAGCCCTAGGTTGTTATGAAAATCCGATTGCCCGGGATCGAAGGAAATCGCCTTCGCGATGTACTCTTCGGCCGCATCATGGCGGCCAGCGATGTAGGCGATCACCCCGAGCATGTGCCAGGTCTCTGCATGGTCTGGGGCAGCGATGAGGTCCTGCCTGTAGCAGGCTTCCGCCTGGGCGAATTGGCCTGACTGGAAATGCTGAAGGCCTTGCTGCGGGAGGGTTTCCGCATCGCCCCCATCTCGCACACTGCAGGTCATGTCTCTTTTCCCCCTGCCGCAGCGGCAGGGGCCGTTTCTATCCGGCTTCATGTCAGTCGCTTGACGGGTTCATCGAGTGGGAGGCGGGGTCATCCCCCGTCCTCTCACCTCCACCGGACGTGGGGTCCCGCATCCGGCGGTTTACGAAACACACGGGTTTGGCCGGCAGGTATCTGCCGGCCAAACCCGCCCTATATGGCCGAAATAGGACTTCGGGAAGGCGTCGTTCATGTGGCTTACGCCCGATTTCCACCACATCCCGCGTGGGTTCGTGGCAGAACGCCATGCCCGTTCTTCCGGTAGGCCCCGTTTCAGCAGCATCGGGCGGGCACGCGACTTCCATGTCGCCAGAGTAGGCAACGCGGTCAGCGCCCTATCCACCCCCCAGATCCTGCAACACGTTTCCGACTTCCGTCAAGCGGGAGTCGCTCATTCAGCCCCGCAGCAAAGGGTTGAGTCGGTCAATGGTCGTCGCAAGGCTCGTTCCCCGGCCCGTGCGGACCAAGTCCCTAACCTTGTCTTGCAGCCGTTGAAGTGGGTACAGCGCATCCAGCGGGCGGGACTGCCATGCCTTCACTTCTTCCGCCACAGCGTCCGTCACCGATGAAATCAGCGTGGGCGATACCTCTGCACCATCACTGCTGTCCAAGACGCGCCGAATGCGAAACCTGTGACTTGATAGATCAATAACTTGCTGGCGCGATAGGTGGATAACGAGGATGGTGCCTCAGCTTCGCAATTATGCTGTCCAAGATGGCCGGAGCTTTTGTACCAATCACTGAGATCGAAACCGCCCACGGAATCCGGCTTCCTGAGCCGATATTGCGCACGGGAAGTTGGCGTCCTACCCGAATACTTGAAAATATGCTGTCCAAGATCGAATTGGCGAAATCTGTTTTGGACAAGAGTGCTGCACCATACATTTCTTCCATGTGCGACTGGATTTCCCGCACCGTCATGCCCCGCGCATACAGCGACAGAATCTTCTCGTCAAATCCGGTCCAGCGGGTCTGGTGCTTGCCAACCAGCTGCGGTTCAAACGTGCCCTGGCGATCCCGCGGCACCTCGATGGGCAGTTCGCCAAATTCGCCTTTCAGGGTCTTTCTGCTCTTGCCGTTACGGGTATTGCCGGAGGCATTGGCTACGGGTTCGTTCTTGCCATGCCCTAGATGGGATTCCAGCTCGGCTTCCAGCGCCCGCTCAACCAGCGCCTTGGTCAGCTGCTTGAGCAGGCCATTCTCGCCAATCAGGTCTTCCGGTGTCTTGTAGTCCGCCAGCAGGCTGCCAATCAGATCCGGGGGTATTGCCTTCGAAACAGTCATTTTCGCTCCTTCGCGTACTGCGGTAGTCTCCTACCAAATGACCGTTTACACAAAAATTCTTACACCCCCCATCGTAGGCCTGCAAGCTTTGCAACTGGGCCTCGATCTCGTGGTCGCATTCAGCCAGTTGCGTGGCATAGAAGTCGAATAGGGCGAGGGCTTGCTTGAGCGCAAACAAGTGCTCGGCGCGCCAGTTTCCTTGCAGGCTTTTGGCGATCTCGTCCTTACTGGCGCGAATGTGTGCGTTCTTCATCGCTGCCAGTACCTGCCCATCACGTTCGCCTGCGACGATAGCGCGCAGGATCTTCTGGCCGGTCTCGCCCACCACGTCGGAGATGACGTTGGCCAACTGGATGTTCATCTGCGTGAGCGCTTTTTGCATGTGCTGCACGTGGCGGGCCTGACTCTTGAGCAGCATGTCGCGCTGGCGTGTCAGGGCGCGTAAAGCGCAAATCTGGTCAGCGGGCCGGAATGCCCCGGCGAGCAGCCCATAGCTCGTGAGCTGCTGCAGCCATTGGCAGTCCAGCACGTCGGATTTGCGGCCCGAGACGTTCTTCACGTGACGCGCATTGACCAGCAGCACCTTGAAGCCGCGCGCATCGAGTAGTTCGTACAACGGGATCCAGTACACGCCAGTGGACTCCATTGCCACAGTGTCCACGCCGCACATGCTCAGCCAATCCGCCAGCGCAATCAGGTCGGCAGTAAAGCTGCGAAACTCGCGGACTGGCTCGTCGTCGCGATCGGGCGGGACTGCCACGTAGTGCGAGGCGCTGCCAATATCGATGCCGGCGGCATTGGGGTTTACAAGACTCAGCGCCGTCCGCTTCGACTTCGGGCTCAGTGACCGATTGCGTTGTGCCACGGTTTGCTCCATTATTGTTGTGGAATGTGGCGCTGGATCGGGTACGTCGTCTAGCTCACTCTCTTAAACGGGATATCGGTCCGGCGGCTACTAATCGCCAGCCCGATTCACCAATGTCGATGACGTCACCCAGTGACCACGCTAACACGCGGGCAATGCTGCAACCATTGCTGAACCGGTCTTCCTCAGCGCCGCATTCCACTATGCCACAACGGAGCTACCGGTGTGTTTCTTCGGGGCGATTTGCGGCATCGGCCCGATTACTTCGCTAACACTTCCCCCTGCCGGGTGTGTAGAGGACTTGCACCTCCAAGTCGTCTTCCCCGCCACCACAGCGGGTCCGACAGCGCCAGTCAAGGCGCTACGCGCCATGCCTGGCGCACCAAAAAAAAGGGAGCCCGAAGGCTCCCTTTTCAGTACGACATACCGGCTTAGGGCATTTTATCTACGGTGCCGTCCGGGTTAAACATCAGGTTACTGCCCGTGATCGCCGCAGGGCTCAAAACGATGACTTGAGCACGGTCGGTCGCGGCGTTGATGATGTTGGTGCCGACGGCAGCGTTGATTTGTGCGGGTGTGTACAACTGCGCGGTATTCGCTCCCTGCGCCGTGTTCAGTACGCCGGAAGCGGTCGTGCCATCATCTCTTGTTACCGTGACGATGAGGCGGGCGGCGGACGACGAAGGATTGCTGATACGGATATAGTTGTTGTATCCGGAAGCCGCGGAGGTCACGTAGCCGAAAGTCAGCGCCGTTCCATTATAGGAGATCGGGCCGAGGTTCGTGGCTCCGGGCGTTGAAGAACTATCCTGCTCGGCCGTGACCGTCATGTTGGAGAACGCGTTCAGCAACGTCGTGCCGTTCGGAATCAAGCAGATACCGTATGTGTCGGCCAACGTCAACCCGGAGAACGTCAGGTTCGATCCGGCGATTGTGCCAGCCGTCGACCCATTAGGCGCAGTGGTCGCGCACGCCGCAGCCGGCGTGACGGCATAGGCGCTGGAAATGCCCGTGTAGTTTCCGGCAACCACCGCAGTTCCGGTCGTCGCAGTGAAGGCGTAGGCGGCAGTGTTGGCGGCATTGCGATAGGTGTTGTCGCTCACGGCAACCGAGCCAATGTAGCCGGAACCCGCGACGGTATTGCCAGCGGCAACATAATTGGTGCCGTTCGAGGGACTGGTCACGTCGATTGTCACTGCATTGGCGGTGACCGTAGGTGCCGCAAGCTGGCTGCCGCTCATGGCGAGGTCGGCCTTGTCTGCGGTCGTGTCGTTTACCGCAGTTGCTTGCGTGAAGCCGCTTGCCTGTGCAGTGACTTCGAATTTGCCAGTCGCGGTCGCGCTGGCCAGGGCGGTCGCGCCGGTGACGTTGAAGGCGCCGAGAGTAACCGTACCGGCATTGGCCGTATTGGCTTTCGTCACATTGATGGTCAGCGTATTCGACCCGGCACCACCACCGGCAACGGTGGCCGCAGTGAAATTGGTGCCATCAGGAGTCACGGATGGCGTGCTGGTAAACGTTACCCCACTGGGCAGGGTGATGGTTAGCAAGCCAGCGTCGGCATTGGCCGCAGCCGTTGCCGTGTACAAGATGCCGCCATTGATGGTCACCGCGCCGGTGGAGGGGATTCCCTGCGTTGCGAACGTGGATACGTTCGCATTCGCCAGGGTGCTCGCATACGCGCCATTGACTGCAACCAGACCCAAAGCGGCCGCAATGGCTGACTGCAGGATCACATTTCGTCTAATCACTTTCAGCTCTCCCAATAATTGAGCAGGATGTTCCAAGTGCACTTCGGATTGTCTCGACTCTTTTTGTCTTTCGAAAGACGGACCGAGTATAGCAGAGCCTTTATGCTTGTCAAATATAGTGTGCAGCGTTGTGTGGTTTTTGCGAGACAAATTCGCTTGCAGTGTTGTAACCGCGTCGCAAGGTGCGATGGACCGGGATACGATGACGGCGTATGGCGGGCGCCAGGATGGGTGGGTGGCAGTTTTGGCGCGGCGCCGGTATGCGGCGCGCGGGGTGGCGAATAATTTTCTGGATAGCAGGCGTCCGGACGCATCGGCGTGGCGAAGGATGCCAGCCTGCGGCCAGGCCTTGCACGGACGCGCCATAACGGGGTGATGGAACCAAGAATAATGCTGTTTGTCTGCCGACGTTCGCCCCACCCCGTGACGGGACCTCGCAGGGAATAGGAGGGGCGTGTGCGCCTGGTGCGGAGGACTGGGCGGGTCGAGAGTGCAGTGATCGCATCGTTCCGAATCCTGGCGCGTCTTTCGGAAGATATGTGCCGCGCCTGACGGGGTGGATCCCGAAGGCCGCGCGCCGCCATGCGAGCAGCCCCATCATGCTATACTGCCGAGAATTTTTCAGAGCGGCTTATGCACTCCAGCTCCTTCGAACACATGACGCGGCTTGCGGAACGCCGCCTCGATCCCAATTTGCCGCTCTCGATCGTAGACATCGGTAGCTACGACGTGAACGGGAGCTACCGAACGATTTTTGACAAGCCCGGCTGGACCTATAGAGGGATAGACCTCTCAGAGGGGCCCAATGTGGATGTCGTCCTGGACTCGGCGTACGTGCTCCCGCTGAAAAGCGATTCCGTGGATCTCGTCGTTTCGGGCCAGGCATTTGAGCATGTGGAGTTCTTCTGGGTGACCTGGCTCGAGATGGTGCGCATCCTGAGGCCTGGCGGCATGATCTTCCTGATCGCCCCCTCCCGCGGCCCCGAACACCGTTTCCCGGTCGATTGCTGGCGGTTCTATCCCGATGGCTACAGGGCCCTGGCTAAATACGCGGGGCTCGAGTTGCTGGAAGCGGAGACGGACTGGTCGCCGCATCCTGATCCGGGAAGTGCGCCCTGGGGGGACACGGTGGGGGCCTTTAGGAAGCCTGCGAGGGGTATTCTCGGCAACTTCAGGAGCCGCTTGAGGCGCTATCTGATCCGCAGACTCTTGCGGGGAGCCTAGCGGCGCGGGGTCCACCGGTCCTGCCATGGGCCAAGCAAAAAGCACTTGCCGGTGGGCGGGAAGGCAAGGCCCCATCAGGCGGCGCACCAGGTCCGCCACATGTTGCGGTAGGCTTCTTCCAGGTGCCGGGTGAAGCGTTGCGCGTCGGCGAGCGGCGAATGCTTCATGCGTTCCCGCATGCCGCGTCTCAACTCGGCGAGTCGTGGAAGATCCTCTGCCAAGCCGGAAGCAATGGTCACGTAGTCTTCCTCCGTGTTTGCGACCAGCTCGGGCAGGCCGAGGTTGGTCATGATGCTCGCCCCCATCCTCGAGACGAAGCGCGCGCCCGCGAGCGTGACGATCGGCACGCCCATCCAGGATGCCTCGGCGGAGGTGGTCACGCCGTTGTAGGGAAAGGTATCGAGTCCAATGTCCACTTCACTGTAGCGGTTCAAGTGGTCGCGATAGGACGGATCCCATGACGCGAGTTCCAGCCGGTCCGCGGCCACGCCATGCTGCGAAAACATCTCGGCGACCCGGGCGCGTCTTTCCGGGTCGCTCAGTGCATTGGCCTTCAGCACCAGTCTCGAGTCCGGAACAGCCGTCATGACTTTGGCCCAGAGCTCGATGAGCGGTGCGTTGACCTTCGTGAAGGCATTGAAGGAGGCGAAGGTGATGTACCCCCTCCTTGCTGCAGGAAGTTCCCCGACGGGAGGCGCGTCATCGGAAGAGCCGTAGCACAACGACGTCTCCGGAAGCCGGTAGAGCGTCTCGGTGTAATGCTGCTCGGTTGTTCCGGGCGGATCGCAGATCATGTCTGTGATGCGGTAATCGACAGCCGACAGGCCCGTGGTCGCGGCATAGCCCAGCCAGGCCACCTGAACGGGGGCGGCCTTGCGCGCGAAGACGAGCAGGCGATTGGCATGGGTGTGGCCGGAAAGGTCGACGAGGATGTCGATCGCATCCCTCCTGATCCGCTCTGCCAATTCGTCGTCCGTCATCCGGGCGCACTCGATCCAATGGTCGGACCGTTCGCGCAGCCTCGCGGTCATTTCATCGGCATGGACCGAATTGTGATAGCAATACGATTCCACTCGGCTTCTGTCGTGGGAGGCGAGCACCGGTTCCATGAAATAGGCGACGGAATGCTTGCGGAAATCCCCGGAAACGTATCCCACCTTCAGTCGCCTTTCCGCATCACGCGTCCTTGAATGCGGTTTCCAGTAAGGCCTCAGGGGCGCTTCGAACCTTTCGCCAAAGGCAAGATGGGCCTGGAAATGCTCGGAGGGGGATACGGATTCGTCGCACAGCATGGCGAAGAGCAGGCTGCTGTGGATGTAATCGGCGCCCGCGGCCAGTGACATCGCTTTCTCGAAGTGGACCGTCGCGTCGCGGATCTCGCCCCTGAGCATCTGGCAGAATCCCATATTGTGGAGGACTTCCGCAGACCCTGGTTCGAGCGCAACCACCTTTTGGAAGAGGGCAAGCGCTTTGGCGAGATCTTGCCGCGCGATCGCCAAATCGCCAAGCCCCTTGAGGGCATTGGCATACGCTGGGTGCATCGCGAGCGCCTGTTCGTAATGTGCCTGCGCCTCTTCCTTCTTGCCGAGATCGAACATTAATCGCCCGATGTTGCAATGAATCTGCGCCGTCGGGGCCAGTGCCAGCGCCTTCGTGAAACTGGCGAGGGCTTCCTCGAGTTGGCCCCGGCTGGCGTATGCTATGGCCAGATTGTTATGGGCCTCGGCAAAATCGGGTTTGAGCGCCAAGGCTCGGCCATAATGGGTCATCGCTTCCTCCGCGAGGCCCATGGCGCGACGCGTTTCGCCGAGATTGTTGTGGAAATGGGGAGCGTTGGGGTACGAACGGATGGCCTTACGCAAGAGCCCGGTGGCTTCTTCGTAACTGCCCCGCTGATGGGCGAGCAAGCCCAGCAAATGCAGCGCGTCGGGATGGCCGGGCTGCAACTGGAGGATGTGCCGGTACAGGGCTTCCGCGTCGGTCAGGTGTCCCGCACGGTGGCGCTGCATGGCGAGCTGGATAAGCTGGATAGGGTCCTGAACCGTCCGGCTCGGGCGCCCGGCCGCTGGCCTGGGCGCCAGAAACTCGGATTTTTCCTGGCAGCAGAGCTTGAATTTCCTCCCGCTTCCGCAAGGGCAAGGCGCGTTTCGCCCTGTCTTCATGGTGACCCACTCCATCAAGCTGTTCGTGCCCTATTATACGGCCGCCACGGGGCACGATCACGTCAAGTTCTCATGGGCGATGGGGGAAATCTGGCTGCGTGTTGCCTGACCGGACGCTCCCGCCGTAAACTATGCCGGTTGCTGATTGTCTTGCGACAAGGAGATCTTGAATGTACTGGAAGTTGACCATGGCGATGCTGGGGCTTGCCATATCGATCGGTGTTTCTGCGAAGACCTTGGTGACGGTCAACGGTGTGCCGATCACGAGTCAAGCGGTTCAGGTGGCGCTCAACGCCCGGCCAGCAATGGCAAACGAACCCGATGCCGAGAAGGCGATGCTCGCCAAGCTCGTCGCCGGCGAGTTGCTGGTTCAGGACGCCCAGAAGCGGGGGCTGGATCAGCATGCCGACGTGAAAAGGCAGATTCGCGACGCGACGCGCCAGATTCTGGCGGATGCGGCAATAAATCAGTATCTGGCAAGGCATCCCATCACTGAGAAGGATATTAAGACGCAATACGACAAATGGGCGAAGAAAGATAGCGTGGATTACCATACACGCCACATCCTTGTCTCGACGGAAAAGGAGGCCCAAGCGATACGGGACCGGATCAAGACGACGGATGACTTTGCCAAAGAGGCGAAGGCGTACTCGATGGACAAGCTTAGCGGCGCAAGGGGTGGGGATCTTGGGTGGATCAGTGCCACGAAACTGGTTTCCCAATACGTGGATGCCGTCAGGAAGCTGAAGCCCGGGGAAATTTCTCAACCGGTGCATACCTTCTTTGGGTGGCACATCATTCAGTTGCTGGGCACACGACCTGATCCGGTGCCGGCGCTTACGACCGTGCGGCAATATATCATTCAGCAGGTGACGACCAAGCGGATCAATGCGTACCTCGCCCAACTTCGAGCCCGAGCTCAAATCACGTCGCCGTGATCGCTCCTGCCCGCCCCGCCTGCCGCCCAAAAAAAGGAATGTTCGGAGAACCTATGCGGATGTCCAAGCTCGTCGCTGGTGTCGTCACAATCACCCTGTGCCTGGTGGCACCCATGTCAGAAGGGGCGACCGCGGCGGTTTCCGCCGGGCTGTATGACACGATCGCACTCAAAACCGAAGGGACGGTATGGGCGTGGGGGCAGAATGTCAGCGGGCAGTTGGGGGATGGGACGACCACCAACGAGCAGATGCCGGTCGAGGTTGCGGGCCTCTTCGGCGTGACGGCGATTTCGGCTGGCGCAAACTATAATCTGGCATTGAAAAGCGATGGCACGGTTTGGGCCTGGGGCGACAATGCCTATGGGCAGCTGGGCGATGGCGTGACGACGCCGAGCGATGTTCCGGTCAGAGTCTCCGGGTTGACCGGCGTTGTCAAGATCTTCACGGGGGCCGATGATGCTTTTGCGCTGACCAGCGACGGGACCCTGTGGGCTTGGGGCAATAACGCCTACGGCCAGCTTGGGGACGGCACCAAGGCTAATGCGCTGACCCCGGTCCGGGTCCCGATCGCCAACGTGTCCATGATTGCGGCCGGAGACGCTCATACGCTGGTGCTCAAAAGCGATGGAACGCTTTGGAGTTGGGGACGCAACGACAATGGTCAGCTCGGCAACGGCACCGAGACCGACAACATGTTCCCAACGCAGATCGATCCTTATGATTCAGTCGGCATCAAGGGGATGACCGCGGTGTTTGCGGGGGGCGACAGCAGCTACGCGATTCGATCCGACGGTTCGGTATGGGCCTGGGGCAATAACCTCGACGGCCAGCTGGGCCAGGCCGGGCTGGGATCGAATGACTCCGCGGGCTGTGCCTCCACGCTGTGCGTTCCCACGCCCACCCAGATACCTGGCCTGAGCGGTGTCGCGTCGATGTCGGCTGGCGAAGGGCACGTGGTGGCGCTGAAATCGGACGGCACCGTCTGGACATGGGGAAGCAATAGGGATGGGCAAGCAGGCGCCGGCACGCCCGGATCGCCGGGCTGGGTGGACTCGCCGCAACCAGTGACAGGGTTGACAGGAATTCTTGCCGCCGTCGCCGGAGGTGACCATTCGGTGGCCCTCCGTTCGGACGACAGCGTGGTGGCTTTTGGCGCCAACGCCTATGGCCAATTGGGGATCGGGACGCTTTCCGATACCGCGTCACCCACAGAAGTCATCGGCCCTGACAGCTCTGGTTTCCTCGATCTTGCCGGCACCGCTCTGCCTCAAACCGGCTGGTGGTGGGACCCGGCCCAAAGCGGACAGGGGTTCGCCATCGAAGAGCAGGGAAACGACTTGTTCTTCGGCGCCTACTTGTATGACGCGAGTGGGCGCGCCACCTGGTACGTCTCGACGGGCGCCCTGTCCGGTGCGGCGGTCTATCAAGGCCCGCTCTTGGCCTTCGGCAACGGGCAGACCTTGACGGGGCCGTATCAATCCAACAGTGCTCTTCCGTCGCCGGGGACCGTCACGCTTCAATTCAGCGATGCAACCCACGGGACCCTCACATGGCCCGGGGGCGTGATTCCCATCCAACGTTTCAATATCGTGCCCAACGGCTTGTCGGCGGCGCCGGTTGCGTTCCAGCCTGAGACCGGTTGGTGGTGGGACCCGGCCCAGAGCGGAAGGGGTTTCGCCCTTGAGGTCCAGAATGGCACCTTGTTCATGGCTGGATACATGTACGATGGCAACGGGGATCCGGTCTGGTATTCGACTGAAAACGCCATGACGACGCCGACCACCTACCAGGGGACTTGGGTTCAGTATGCCAACGGCCAGACGCTGACCGGTACATACAAGGCCCCGGGCATCGCGAATGCGAATGTGGGAACGGTAACGATTCAGTTCTCCGATGCCAAAGACGCCATTCTGACGCTCCCGAACGGCACGCAGATTCCGCTTACGTACTTCGTCTTCTGAGGAGCGCCCGTGGGCGGCGTTCGGGCCCGTGTCAGGCCCGAGGCGATGTCTGGGGCCGTGTCGGCAATAAGGTGTAGCGGGTGTTCCGGGCGGTCGTTCGCAGGCCTTTTCGGGGCAAGAATCAGCCCGACGGCCATCACTGAACCGAACCCACGGTGGTCTCGCGCTTCGCGCCGACTGTTTGCCCCATGGCAGGCCTATCGGCCCGGGTGCGTGGCGGTCTTCTGCGCCCATGGCCCCAGCTGGTTTCTGAAGGCTTCGGTGATCGCCTGCGCGTCCTGATCGTCGGAGACGATGTATGGCGTGATAAGCATTATGAGCTCATCCTTGGTGCGGTTATCGTTTCTGTTCCGGAACAGCTGACCGATCACGGGGATGTCCTTCAAGCCCGGTACGCCGGTGTCTCCCTTTGTATTGCTGTCCGAGATCAGGCCGCCGAGCAGCACCGTCGAGCCGTCCTTGAGCGTCAGCTTGGTTTCCAGCTTGCGGGTGTTGATGGTGGGCGAAGCACTCACCCCCGTCGTCGTCGGCACTGCGGAGCTCACTTCCTGGGAGACCGTCAGATCGATTCGGTCATCGGAATGAATGACGGGTTTCACCTTCAGGATCACGCCCGTATTCAGATACTGCACCGACTGCAGAATGCTGCTTGATCCCGTGGTGGGGGAGGTTTGCTGGCTCGTGATGACCGGCACTTGGGCCCCCACCTGGATGGTGGCGGTTTCGCCATTTTGCGCGAGCACGTCGGGACTCGAGAGCACTTGGGCGTTGCTGGTGGTGGCGAGCGCATTGAGCACGGCGCGCACCTGGCCTGCGCCATTCAACGCCGTGAGGGTGAGCCCCGCAGTGCCCAGCCCGAGGTTTCCGAGCGTGCCGCCTGAGACGGTGTAGCTTCCGATGCCGGCACGGCCTAAAAGCCACTCGACGCCGAGCTGAGTGGTGTTGTTCAGATTGAGTTCGGCGACCGTTACATCGATCAACGCTTCCTTTGCCGGCTTGTCGAGGGAGCGGAGCAAGCCATACATTTGCGTGTATTCCTGCGGATTGCCCTCGAAGATGAGGCTGTTGGTGCCGGGATCGACGACGATCTTTTGCGGTCCCGTCGCCGCCGTTTGGGAGGCAGCACCGGGGCCCGTCGTGGGGGGCGCGGCCGGTGCGCTGCTCATCAGCTCGCGCATGGTCTTGGCGAGCGCGCCCGCATCGGTGTTGCGCACGTGGTAGACAAAGAACCTGCTGCCGGCCCCCTGGGTGGGGCTGGGCTTGTCCAGGGTTTTCGCCCATTCGACGATGTGCTGAAGGACGGCAGGGTCTGCCGCGAAGGCGATGATGGCGTTGATGCCATCGATCGGCAAAATCGTGATGGGATAATTGATGCCGACGCTCGCAGTGCCAGTGGCGTATCCTTCCGTATTCAGGATGTCATCCAGCTTCTTCGCAAGCGCATCCGCCGACCAGAAGACCGGGTCGATGCGCACGCTGTGCCGGCCCTTCATGAGGGGCTGGTCGAGGACATGGATCGCGTTCAAGGCCGCCTCGACGTCATCCGACTGGCCGGAGAGCAACACGGCGTTTCGATCCGGATCTTCTTGCACCTGCACCCGCTGCCCGAACATGGTGCGGATCCAGCCTGCCACGTCGGGATTGCGCACCGCGTGGAGCTCCACCAACTGAAAAATCGGTCGCAGCGGCATGGGGGTTTGCGGCAAGGCCCAGCCGCGGATGATCTCCGGGGCGTAGCCTTGCGTCGTGTCGTTTGGCACCATGCGGTAGAAACCCGGCGAGATTTCCGTCACGGCGACGCCATAGCTCTTGAGGAGCATGCGCGCGATGTCCGCGACTTGGGAGGCTGTCTGCGGCTTGCCCGTGCGCAGGGTCACGAGGTCGGTGCGGGCGGCGACCTGGGGGTCCATGGTGAAGTTGACCTTGAGGATCTTGCCGTAGACTACCTGGATGAAGGTCGGCAGGGGCATCTGGTCGAAGGACAGCGTGATGTCGGCCTTCTCGGGCCGCTTCGGCCCGGCGGGCGGCGTGGGCGGGACGGTGCTCGTGACGCTCGGGGCCGGGACCGTCGGGGTCTGCTCGATGACCGTCTGCGTGGGGCCGTAGGACGGGGGAACTGCAGCCTTGCGCGCCGCCTTCTGGGGAAGCGTGAGGGGAGGGGGGATGATGCCTGACTGGCTGGCGCAGCCGCTCAGCACGACACCCAAGGCCATCCAAACCACGTGAGAGCGCAACCGCAAGTCCAGCTTCGTCATTGATAAATCCCGAGCTTACGTTTCTTTCCGTCGATCAAAATACACAGGTGGTCAGCCGCCACTCTCAAGATCTTGGCTCCCCCGGGGAGCAAGTCGCCGGCCTTGAGCGTCTCCGGCGCTTTTTTGCCAAAGGCGATCAGGACGTATTGATCGCTCCCCCGGCGCGCGACACCCACGAACCGCCATTCTTGGTCTTCCGGGTTCTGAGCCGCCGCGGCGGCGGCCACCTTCGTTCCCCAGAGGTTCTTCTGCACGATCACCGCAAGCGCCTTTTGCGGGTCGGCCCGCCATGCGCTCGGCAGCACCCACGCCTGCGGCGCATCCGTCGGCGGTTGGGGCACCGGCGCGTGGGGCACGCTGCGTGCCATGATCCATGTCAATAACCCCAGCATGACGGCGGCGAGGATCAGGAGGCGACTTTTCGACCAGTCGGGCACGATGGTTTCCCGCTACCCCTTCTTGGGCTTCTCGAAGTAAGCCACCAACACGGCGTTGACCCGCGGAATCGGATCTTCCTGGACGGCGAGCGAGCTGATGCGGATCAGGCGGGGGCTTTTTTCCACGGCCATCATGAATTCGTTGAAGTTTTGAGGATTGAAGTCAAACTCCACCTTCGCCTCGACGGCCCAGAGATCCCTCGGTCCATCGGACGCATTGCCGGACCCTTCGTCCGAGCCGTTGTCGCTGCCCGCCCCCATGGTGACGTCGGGGCGCCCGACGGCAGCCTGGGCAAGGGCTTGGTTGAGCCAGTCCTGGAACGTCGCCTGCGCGAGCCCGAAGGTTTCGCCTTGCCATAGCGTACTCTCCAGTGCCACTTCCTGCAGTCGGGCGGAGGTCAGGCGCGGCCCCCACGCGTGCTGCGCGAGGACGCCGCGCACATGGGTGATGCGACTTGCAAGGCTGCTGTCGGCCGCCCGCAAGGTGTGCGCCCGGTCCTGGAGCGTCAGCAGTCCATAGAGCCATAGGATGGCAACGATGACGCCCAGGCCGAGACGCAGACGCAGGTTTGCCTTGAGTTGCGCGATGAGGTCCTTAAGCATGCGTGCGCGCCTTCAGTGGCGGCCGATATGCTTTTCGCACGGCCATCTTGAGCGCGAGCATCTTGGGATCGCCCCCAGTCGTGGCTTGCACGGCGTTGAAGGGGCCGGCGGACTGAAGCGCATTGACCATGAACCGGTCGGAAAGGGGTGCCGTCGGCGAGGCGATCACGATGCGCAGATCGCCCTCGCGGTAGCGCCACTCCTTGAGGTAGGCACCGTTCGCCGGCAACGCCTGGGCGACTTCCGACATGAGGAAGAGCTGGGAGGGGTAGTCGCTCAGGGCCTCGAGCGCCTCGATGCGGGCCGCCGCGCCGTAGGCCATGTTGCGCGTATTGAGGATGGGGTCGGCCTTCGCTTCCAGCGTGGCAAGCTCGCCTTTGAGCCTGTCGTGGGCCTGGGACAGCTTGAGGATCCACGCCCCGTACCAGACGGTGGGAAGCCCCAGCAACAACGCCCCCAGGACATAGTAGAGGCGCTCGTCGCGGATGCCGCGCGGCTGGGCGCCTTCCAGGGACCTGAGTTTGGCCCAGGGCTTGGCTTCGAGGGGAACTGCCTGCGGGGTGGGTGCCCGCACCTGCTGCTGATCGGGCGGTTGCGCCGAATCGCGCTGGAAGGCGATCCACTCCGCGTCAGCCGGGAGGGCAGGCCACCAGCGGCTATGGACGAGATGGCCCTGGTGCCAGATCTGGCCCTCGAACCCGTCTAGGGACGTGATCAGGCGAAGGCCTGTGTGCGTGGGTTGCAGCAGCGTTTCGGGGATGATGGTCACGCGTCGCGGATCGAGCGAGGCTTCCTGGATTGCGGCACGCACGCGTTGCGCATCCCAGGTCCATACCATGGCCGAGTCCTGGTGCCAGACGACCGCATAGCCGCTTTCCGGGTAAGGCGTCGCGGTGCGCATCAGGAGCTTCAGGGCTTGGGCGCGCTTGGGCGGCGGGATATGGCCTAAACTGACCTCGCGGAAGCGACACAGGGGGCGAGAGAGGATCCATTCGACCTCGCCCGTTCGTCCGCGCGCGCGGTCAACTCGCTCAAGGCAATGTCGGAACCGCCGAACGGGAAAGGCTGGAAAGCGAATCGCGTGCAGGTAACGCGTACAGCTTTTCAGCCTTGTCCACATGCCCGGTCGGCACCTTGAAGTAATAGTCGATCCGCCAGGGGGCGGTCATATCCATTGGAGTGAGCGAAACATTATACTGCATAGCCCACGGAAGTCCAGGGGCGGTCTGCGTGACACGAATCGCATCGGCCGGCAGGCTAATGATTTGCATGATGAAATTCTGCGCCGGCACGCCCAGGAGGGCGGCCAGCTGATCCTGGTCTACGATGGGCTCGAGCTGGCGGTGCCGAATGATCCGCCGGGCGCCTTCCGGGGTGATGCCGGGCAACGTGGCGAGCACCTGCCAGGGGGCCGTGTTGGGATTCATCGCCACCGATGCGCTGACGGTGGTCAGCCGCGGTAGGGTCTGGTTGCGCCACAGCAGCGGCTGGTGGATCCAGCCGATGATCCGCCGCGGCTCATAAGGGGTGAGCAGCTTCTCATTGCGCGGCGGTGGCAGGTTGCGTGCGATGTAGTCGGCTCTGGTGGCCCCATTCAGGCGATGGGCCAGATTGTTCGTGCTTTGGTAGTCGCGCAGGCTGTCGATCATATGCGCCCGCGCATTGTCCGGAATGCCGAGCAGGCCCAGGAAGCGGTTCAGGCGGTCGTCGGAGACGATGTTCAGATTGAGGAGCCCGCGATCGTCTTGGAGCCGCACGATGGTCCCCCCCGCCCCTTGGTAGGGCCGGTTGTCAAGGGCAATTGCCTGATTCGGCGTGGGTCCGAGCCCATAGATGGACAACGGCGTTACCCCGAGGCGAAAGAGAATCTCTGCCCGGGTGTCGTCGAGGTCCACCAGGCGCTGGACGTTCTGCTGCGAGTCGTACGCCAGAGTGAGCGCGCGATGCACCCGTAGCGCGAAGTAGCTTACGACCACGGTGATCGCCGCCAATATCCAGAGGGTCAAGGCGAGGACGAATCCGGCCTGAGGGGAGCGGACGGAGCGCATGCGGCAACGTGTCATGGGTGGGTGGTCAACGGGTCATTATCCTACGCCAAGCGGTGCACTCGGGCTACTGTCGAAGGCCGCATGGAAGGCTCCCCTTGGGTCGGGGCCCCCCCTCTGTGGCCGGTTCTGCCCCGATCCCGGCACCGCGCGAGGCGGCTTACTGGGGCTGGCCAAACAAATCCTGGACGCGCGGCAGGGGGGTCGTCGGCCCCATGGGGGTGGCGACCAGGATTTCGCGCCCGCCGTGATCCACCCGATGCAACAAGATGGCCGTCGGCAACTGGGGCCAGGGGCCGCCCAGGGGCGGAGGCCATGCGTCATGGACCGCGCCCTGGGTGTCCTCATATTGGAACTTGCCTGCGGTTCCCGGCCAGGTCATCAGCGTCGTGGCATGGGTACCGGTGCCATAGACCAGTCGGGTCTCGTCGCGATCGGCATCGTAATCCAGCGAGATTGTGAACGCGAGGGGGGCGCCGTACTGGTCAGACAGGGGATCGGTGGTGAGCCCGCTAAACTGCCTTGCCGCCCCGGAAAAGACGTCCGGCTCGCCGGTGAAATCAGGCTGAAGCCCCTCCACCGTCTCGCGATACCAATCCGTGGCCATGGCCCCCGCCTGCATGGCGTGAATCTGGCTGTCGAAATGTCCCGATACCCAGAAGGTTTGCTCCATGCCTTCCATGAGGATGGCGCTGATGAGCCCGACCAGGATGAGCACCACGAGGACTTCGATCAGGGTGAAGCCGGCGGCGCGCCCCCTCGGGGAAGGCTGCCTAGAAGGGCAATTTGAGTTCACGGACCCTCTTGTATCCCACTTGCTTGAGCGTCAGGCTGAACCAGGGTGCGCCGCTGTGCCGCAGGACATGGACGGTGTTGTCATAAAGGGCGAGCTGATACAGGCTCTCCCCTTGGGGATAGTTGGCACCGTTGTATATGTTGGTTACGGGGCGCGCCCGCCAGAAGAAACGATAGTCGCCGAGATTGGCCTTGCCCTCTTCCCGAAGCATGGGATTGACGGTATTCATGTATTCGATCACATTGATCGCCGCCTGGGCGCGCGCGTTCGCATCTTCCACATGGGCGAGGGAGACGAGGTTGCTGTTGATCCATTCGAAGAGGGCCATGCCGACCGTTGCGATCAACACCAAGGCCACGATCGCTTCCAGCAACAAGAATCCGTCTTGACGTTTCATGCTCACCGGCCGTCCATGGCGACGCCGCAGCGGGGCGGCTTGAGCGTCAACGTCTCCCGTGCGCCATCGGGCTGGATCAAGGCGATGCGGCCGCCGCTGCACAGGCCGTTGAAAGCGAAGGTGATGGGCTTCGGGATGTCGAGGCGCCAGCCGGCCGGCAGGGGAGGGCGGTACCGGGGGGGACTCGCCGGCGGCGTGGCGTCGCCGGCCGTGGGTGACCCGAGAACAATCGGCCGGCCGGTGATATACGCGCGGTAGCTCAAGCCGTCGAGTTCGCTGAGGATGGTTCTTCTCTGGCTGGAGAATCTGGCGCTTCGGAGGGTGGCCTCCAGGTTGGGGACAACAACCCCCATCATCAAGCCAACGAGGATCAAGACCACCAGGATCTCGATGAGCGTGAACCCACGCTCGCCGCTATTGCGGCGGCAGGATGCCGATGTCCGCATCGATGCCGGTTCCGCCGGGCTTACCGTCAGCTCCGTATGAATAGAGGGCGAACGGCTCCTGGGGGTTGCCTGAAAGCAGCGCATACTGGAAGGGGTTGCCCCAACCGTCATTGGGGACCGGACATTGATCGAGATAGGGGCCTTTCCACAGGGCCTTCAGATGGGGATCCGCAGGCGCGTTGCATAGGAGCGCCAGTCCCTCGGTCGTGGTCGGGAAATGCCCCGTATCGAGGCGCATGGTCTCCAATGCGCCTTTCAGCATCTTGACCTGGGCTTCGGTCGTTTGCACCTTGGAAGTGTCCACGCGCGCATAGAGTTTTGGTCCCACCAACCCCGCGAGCAGTCCAATAATGATCAGGACCACCAGCATTTCGATCAGGGTGAACCCCTCGTTCAAGAGTCTTCTGTCCATTTTACCTACTCCAAAAGCCGCTATGTTACCAGATTGCCGTGGGCCCAAGCGCTGGGCACGTGGTGCTCATGCGCGTGGTGTTAGTGAAGGGGGATGTTGTTCATGCTGGTGACCGCCAGCATGATGGCGACCATCAGAACGCCAATCACGGTGCCGATCAACAGGATGGCGATGGGCTCGAGCAGCGTGAGGAAGCGCTTCAGGCGATCACGTCCGGCATTTTCGTAGAGGGTGGCCATCGCGCGCAGCATGGGCGCGAGTTCCCCCGAGCGTTCGCCGACGCGGATCAGGTTGAGGCCTGTGATGTTGAGCAGATGGCCGGTGGCCAGCGCATCGGCGATCTTCTTGCCGGCGCGGATCTCGCGCATCGCCTGCTGCAGCCTGGCTTGACCCGACGTCAGGCGCATGCCGCTGTGCGCGAGTTCCATGGCGCGCAGGATGGGCACGCGGTTTTCCAGCAGCGTGCTCAGCATGGCGGCCCAGCGGCCCATCTCGGTCTCGACCAGCCAGCGCCCAAGCACGGGCAGGCGCGACACCGTTTCCAGGGCCTGTCGGCGCACTCGCGGATTGGACGCGGTGGCCACCGCGGTGAAGAGCGCTGCCGCGCCGACGAGGGCAAACATGAGCAGATGCGTCTTGACGAACATGCCCGCCGTGAGGACCCATACCGACAGGGCGGGCACGTGAGCATGGCTGTTCTTGAGGATGTTGGCGAACTTCGGTACGACCACCAGAAAGATCAGCAAGGTGGCGCCGATGCCCGAGACCACGAGAATGCTGGGATAGATGAGCGCATTGCGCATCTCGTTCTGAATGCGCTGCTCATATTCCATTTGCGATGCAGCGCTTTCCAGCGCTTGCGCAAGCTTGCCGGTATGCTCGCCGGCGGCAACCAGTTGGAAGACGTAGTCTGGCCATTCGGTGTCGGCCGCGCGCATGGCCGCGGAAAAGCTCTCGCCGCCGCGCAGCCGACCATGGACTTGCCCAAAAGTGTGGCCTAGCCCCGTGTCCGTGTGGGTCTGCCCGATCGAGTAGACCGCTTCCGCAAGGGAGACGCCGGCCTTGAGCAGCGTCGCGAGTTCGCGGATCACCACCGCCTTGTCCTGGCCCTTGACGCGTTTGAGCCGTGTGCCGGTGCTGACGGGCGCTGCGTCGGCGCCCAGCGGGGCGATCTCGATGGGGGTCAGGTCCTGGTGCTGGAGCAGTCGTACGGCTTCGCGCTCACTGGCGGCACCGATTTGGCCGGCACTGGCCTGCCCTTGGGCATTAACCGCGCGATAGCGAAACTCCACGCGTTATTCCCCTTGCTCGCCTGCGCCCGTCACGCGCAGGACTTCGTCCACACTGGTGAGCCCCCGCCAGGCCTTGATCAAGCCGTCTTCCCGCAGGTTGCGGTACCCGTCCGTTCGGGCGATGGCGACCAGGTCGGCTGCGGTGGCGCGCTTCATCACGGCATTTTGGATCGCGGGTGTGACCTCGACCATCTCGTAGATGCCGAAGCGGCCGCGGTAGCCGGTGCCATGGCAGGCGGGGCATCCGGCGGGCTCGCGCCAGTTGGGCTCTCCCGTGAGAAGGTCGGGATAGCCTTCCTGCAGTGCGCGAGCGATATCCCGGATGGCTGGGGTGGGCGCGCCCGGCCTTGCGCAGGCGGCACATAGCCGCCGCACCAGACGCTGTGCCTGCACGCCGCGCACTGAGGAGGCGACGAGAAAAGGTTCGAGGCCCATGTCGAGCAGGCGGGTAAAAGCATTGAGGGCATCGTTGGTGTGCAAGGTGGAGAACACGAGGTGGCCGGTCAGCGCCGATTGGACCGCGATCTCCGCGGTCTCAGTGTCGCGGATTTCGCCGATCATGATGACGTCCGGATCCTGGCGAAGGATAGCCCGCAGGGCGCGCGCGAAATGGTAGCCGATTTCCGTGTGGGTCTGGATTTGCGTCACGCCATTGAGCTTGTATTCGACCGGGTCCTCGACGGTGATGATCTTCTTGGTGCGGTCGTTGGCCGTGTCGAGCGCCGCATAGAGGGTGGTGCTCTTGCCGGAACCCGTGGGACCCGTCACCAGCATGATGCCATGCGGCGCGCCCACCCAGCGGCTGAACTGCGCGAGATGGTCTTTTTCCATGCCCAGTCGCGCGAGATCGAGGTTGGCGCGTTCCTTGGGCAACAGGCGCATGACCACGGATTCGCCACGTACGGAAGGCACGGTCGACACGCGGATGTCAAGGTCGGCCCCGCTTGCCCGGATGGAGATGCGACCGTCCTGGGGCAGTCGCCGTTCGGCAATGTCCAAGCCGGAAATAAGCTTGATCCGGGAGGTCACGGCATCGAAGCGCTCGCGTGGCTGGGTCAGGCGCGTTTGCAGGATGCCGTCGATGCGGTAGCGCACCTCGAACGCCTGTTCCTCGGGCTCGATATGCACGTCCGATGCGCCGTCGTCGATCGCTTGCGCGAGCACGTTGCTCACGAGCTCGATGATCGGCGCCTCTTCGGCGAGCTCGCGCAGATGGGCGACTTCGTCCACGAGCTTGTCCTGGGTTGGGATTTCGATCGACTTCAGCAGCCGTTCCAGATCCTGGTTTCGGATGAAATGCCAAGCAAGCCGATGGGTGGGCAACGCAACGGCCAGGGTTTCCTGCAGGTACCCGTCGAGCGGGTAACGGCACGCGCAGTGGATCGTGCCTTCGACGCCTTTCCAGATCACCAGCTGCTGATCGACGAACCAGTCGGCCGGGATGGCGCTGGCTTGAATGGCGCTGCTGATGAGCCCCGCGTCCGGTGGGAGCGCATCCGCTTCCAGGACGGTGAGGCCGAGTTGCGCGGACAGTACCGGCAGCAGGGCATCCTCGGAGAGCGCGCCCATTCGCACCAGGATGGATCCGAGCCGGCCCCCGAACTTGTGCTGAAAGGCGAGTGCCTTGTCGAGGTCGGCGGTGCTGATGAGATCGCGCGCGAGAAGCATGGCGCCGATGGCGTCAGGGAGCGGTGGGGCGAGCGTCATGATGAACCGATGCGCGGTGCTTTCCGAGAGGGGATGGGATGCCGACGGCTGGGGGGCATGCATAATCTCCTGGGAATGCGCACTCCACGATTGCAAAGGCCCATAGTGTAGCGTGGAGTCCGGAGGGGAGACAAATCGGGTGCGACAGCGCGGCTAGCTATTTCGCTTGTACGCGCGGTACAGCCGCAGGACTTTGGGGACGTAGGCTTCGGTTTCCGGGTAGGGCGGGATACTGTAGCCATACTTGATGACGGCCTTGGCGCCCGCGTTGTAGGCGGCGAGCGCGAGCGCAAGATTCTGGTTGAACCGCGTCAGAAGGTCACGCAGATATTCGGTGCCGGCCTGGATGTTCTCGGCCGGATTGAAGGGGTCGAAGGCGCCGTAGCGGCGGGCGGTGGCGGGCATGAGTTGCATGAGGCCGATGGCCCCCCTGGGCGAGACCGCCTGAGGGTTATCGCCGGATTCGGCGACAATCATTGCCTTCACCAGCGCAGGGTCGATGCCGCAAGCGGCGGAACTTTTCCGGATCAACCCGGCATAATGCCCCGGCTTGCCCGCGAAGGCGGGTGCGGGCGGCGTTTCCGGCAACGGGAGGGCCGGCGGCGTGCGAAGGACAAGCCGCATGTGCTGCGCTCGATGGTTCGGCCTGTTGGTATAGTGGATGATGCCCTGGCTGTCGGTATAGGCATAGACATCCGCCCGGCATGGGCCGGGAAGGGCGGCTGCGCACAGGCAGCACATCCCAATCAAGTGCGCTTTCATCGCAAGGAGTCATCCAGACAGAGGGGGCGACAAGGCGGTCAGTTTAACACTGGGCCCGCGCTCACGCGTTCCATTCGGAAGAAAATCGCGGGTCGGACGATGCAGCGGGTGCCTAATCGTAGGCGCCCCCCGTCAGGCCTGCCGGGGGGGCTTGTTCCTGGCGGCCCGGCGCGATGCCGCGCGGTGCGGTTGAAACCTGTCCGAGAAATGGGTACATTGGCACGGGGATGTTCCAAAAGGCGCGCTGACCAGTCGATGAGGCCCGCTGCGGACCCTTCCGGGTGCGGTGGTGTGGCGTGTGGCGTGTGGCGTGTGGCGTGTGGCGTGTGGCGTGTGGCGTGGCGTGGGGTGGCGTGGCGTGGCGTGGCGTGGCGTG
>JAJYKK010000002.1 GCA_021788645.1 Pseudomonadota bacterium | reverse complement strand
ATCTCGCTGTGCGGCCCTCAGGGCGCGAGCGCCGTTTATGGCCCGCAGAAGGGTTTGGCAAGCGCCGAGGTGCCTTTGGTCGATGCCTGGCTCTCCCGCTTTGCGACCCAATGCGGCCAGTGGCGGGAATTGCCGCTTCACGAATACCCCGGCAGCGGGGCGGCCGGAGGGCTGGGGTACGCCTTCCTGCTGCTCGGCGCGAGCCTTCGCTCCGGCGCCGATGCGCTGCTCGATCTGCTCCATTTAGAGGCCGCGCTGCAGGAGGCGGCCTGGGTCCTGACCGGCGAAGGGCGCTCGGATCTCCAAACGCTCTCGGGCAAAGCGCCGCTTGCGGTGGCGCGCCGCGCACGGGGCGCCGGCGTGCCCGTGACCTTGGTTGCCGGCAGCATCGATCGCGGCGCCTTGCAAGGCCTCTCGCCGTGGTTTGACGGAGCGTTCGCGGCGAGCTTTGCGCCCGGCGGCGAGGAGCATCTCCTGGGCGATGCCGCGGCTCGCCTGTCGGCGAGCGTGGAGCAGGTGGCGCGCCTGCGCGCCGCCCTTTGGCGAAAGGGCTAGCGCGTGCCGACACGGCGGGGTGACGGGCGCACCGCGCGTCACTGCGTAAAGAAGGCCTTGACCTTGTCCATCCAGGATTTCGCCCGCGGGTTGTGAAGATCCCGGTTGGCGAGGGTGATGGATTCGAACTCCTGCAGGATTTCTCTTTGCCGATCCGTCAGATGGATGGGCGTTTCCACCACCACGTGGCACAGCAGATCGCCGCGGGTGTGGCTGCGGACGCCCTTGATGCCCTTGTCGCGCAGGCGGAAGACCTTGCCTGTCTGGGTTTCCGCGGGAATCTTGAGGAGCGCGGAACCGTCCAGCGTCGGGATCTCGATGTCCCCGCCCAGCGCGGCGGTGGCGAAGCTGATCGGCATCTCGCAGTGCAGATCGTCGTGCTCGCGGGTAAAGACCGGATGCGCCTTGAGGTGGATTTGCACATAGAGATCGCCCGGGGGGCCCCCGTTGACCCCGGCCTCGCCTTCGCCGCTTAGGCGAATGCGGTCGCCTTCGTCCACCCCGGCGGGAATCTTGACCGACAGCGTCTTGTGCTTCTTGACTCGGCCGGCGCCCCGGCAGTCGGGACAGGGGGTCTGGATCACCTTGCCGTGGCCTTGGCACTGTGGACAGGTCTGCTGAATGGAAAAGAAGCCCTGCTGCATGCGCACTTGGCCGTGGCCGCCGCAGGTCGGGCAGGTGACGGGCTCGGTTCCCGGCTTGGCACCGCTGCCGTGACAGGTCTCGCAGGGCTCCTGGGTGGGAATCCGGATCTTGGTCTCGGCCCCGTGGGCGGCCTCCTCCAGGGAGATTTCGAGGTTGTAGCGCAGATCCGCGCCGCGGTATACATTCGAGCGGCGCCCGCCGCCGAACATCTCCCCGAAAATGTCGCCAAAGGCATCGGCGAAGCCGCCGAAGCCGGCGGAGCCGCCGAAGCCGTGGCCGTTCGGATCCATGCCGGCATGCCCGAACTGGTCGTAGGTGGACCGTTTCGAGCCGTCGGAGAGCACCTCGTAGGCTTCCTTGGCTTCCTTGAACCGCTCCTCCGCCTTCGGATCGTCCTGATTGCGATCCGGATGATATTTCATGGCCAACTTGCGGTAGGCCTTCTTTATTTCTTCATCGGAGGCGCTGCGGTTGACCCCCAGGGTTTCGTAGTAGTCGCGCTTTGACATGTCCTAGGTACAGTAGGCAAGACGTGGCCGGGCAAGCCGGTCAACGGAACACAAAATGCGACAAGGCGGCGGGACGCTGGTGCCCCGCCGCCTGTCGCCGACCCTTGGCTTCTACTTCTTGTCGTCCTTGACTTCTTCGAATTCCGCGTCGACCACTTCCTCTTCGGCCTTCTGGCCGGAAGCGCCGTGCTCGGGGGCCCCCTGCGCGCCCGCGTACATGTGCTCGGCCAGCTTGTGCGAGGCCTCGCTCAATGCCTGCATCTTCGCCTCGAGGGCCGCCTTGTCGTTGCCCTTGAGCGCTTCCTCCGCGTCCTTGAGGGCGGACTCGATCTTCGACTTGTCGGCCTCGCTGATCTTGGCGCCGTGCTCGGCCAGCGACTTCTTTACCGAGTGGATGAGCGCGTCCAGCTGGTTGCGCGCATTGACGAGTTCGAGCGCCTTGCGATCGTCTTCGGCATGGGTCTCGCCATCGCGCACCATGCGCTGGATCTCCTCTTCGGAGAGCCCCGAACTTGCCTTGATGGTGATCTTGTTTTCCTTTCCGGTGGCCTTGTCCTTGGCCGAGACATGCAAGATCCCGTTCGCGTCGATATCGAAAGTCACCTCGATTTGCGGCATGCCGCGCGGTGCCGGCGGGATGTCGGTGAGGTTGAACTGGCCCAGGCTCTTGTTGCCGGAGGCCATTTCACGCTCGCCTTGCAGCACGTGGATGGTCACCGCCGACTGGTTGTCGTCCGCCGTCGAGAACACTTGCGAGGCCTTGGTGGGGATCGTGGTGTTCTTCTGGATGAGCTTGGTCATCACCCCGCCCAACGTTTCGATTCCCAAGGACAGCGGCGTGACGTCGAGCAGCAGGACGTCCTTCACTTCCCCTTGCAAGACGCCCCCCTGGATCGCGGCGCCGATCGCCACCGCCTCGTCCGGGTTCACGTCGCGCCGCGGTTCGCGGCCGAAGAACTCCTTGACCTTGTCTTGCACCTTGGGCATGCGGGATTGGCCGCCGACCAGGATCACGTCGTCGATCTCCGAGATCTTGACGCCGGCATCCTTGATCGCGATCTTGCAGGGTGCGATCGTCCGCTCGATCAGGTCTTCCACCAGGCTCTCGAATTTCGCCCGCGTGATCTTGACGGCGAGATGCTTGGGTCCCGTCGCATCGGCGGTGACGTACGGCAGGTTCACCTCCGTCTGTTGGCTGCTGGAGAGTTCGATCTTGGCCTTCTCCGCCGCTTCCTTCAGGCGCTGCAGGGCAAGCACGTCGCTGCGCAGGTCGATGCCGCTCTCGCGCTTGAACTCGTCGGCCAGATAGTCGATGACGCGCTGGTCGAAGTCTTCGCCCCCGAGAAAGGTGTCGCCATTCGTCGAGAGGACTTCGAACTGGTGTTCGCCTTCGACCTCGGCGATCTCGATGATCGAGATGTCGAAGGTGCCGCCGCCCAGGTCGTAGACCGCGATCTTGCGATCGCCGGCCTTCTTGTCCAGGCCAAAGGCGAGGGCCGCCGCCGTCGGTTCGTTGATGATCCGCTTGACTTCAAGCCCGGCGATGCGTCCCGCGTCCTTGGTGGCTTGGCGCTGCGAATCATTGAAGTACGCAGGGACCGTGATCACGGCCTCCGTGACTTCCTCGCCGAGATAGTCTTCGGCCGTCTTCTTCATCTTGCGCAGCACCTGGGCGGATATCTCCGGCGGGGCGATCTTCTTGCCGCGCACTTCCACCCAGGCATCGCCGTTGTCCGCCTTGACGATCTTGTACGGCATCAGGCCGACGTCCTTCTTCACGGTGTCTTCCGCGAAGCGGCGGCCGATCAGGCGCTTGACCGCAAACAAGGTGTTGCGCGGGTTGGTGACCGCTTGGCGCTTGGCGGGAGCGCCCACCAGCACTTCGCCTTCTTCGGTATACGCCACGATCGACGGCGTGGTGCGCGCGCCTTCCGAGTTCTCGATCACCTTCGGCTTGCCGCTTTCTATGATGGCCACGCACGAGTTCGTGGTGCCCAGGTCAATGCCAATGATTTTTCCCATCATCACGTCCCTTCTTGACGAAATTAAGTGTAGAGTTGAAAGCTGATGCCCTCAAGATTGGGCGGCCCGCCCCTGTTTTCAAGCGTCCGGCGCCTTGGCAATGGTGACGAGCGCGGGGCGCAGCATGCGATCATTGAGGCGATAGCCCTTCTGCATGACGCCGACGACGGTATTGGGCGCGGCTTCCGCGGGAACCATGCTCATCGCCTGGTGGTAATGGGGATCGAATTTCTCGCCTACCGGATTGACCTCGGCGACATTGAACTTGTCGAATACGGCGGTCAGCTGCTTGAGGGTGAGCTCCACGCCGTCGCGCAGATTCTCGACCGCGGCGTCCTTGGCCTGCAAGGCGGCCTCCAGGCTGTCCCGGACGGCGAGGAGCTCCGAGGCAAACCCCTCGATGGCGAATTTGTGCGCGCTCGCGACTTCCGCCTGCGAGCGCTTGCGGATGTTCTCGGTCTCCGCCTTGGCCCGCAGCCACGCATCATAGTGTTCCTTGGCCTGCAGCTCGGCTTGTCTGAGGAGCTCTTCGAGGCTCGGCATGGTTTCCGTGGCGGCTGCGCCCTCGGGCTCCCGGCTGGCAGCAGCGGATGGCTCGGATTGAGAGGTTGCGGGGGTTGGCTTGTCGTCTTGCATCGATGGTCTCCGTAGCGTCTCTAGGGTCTCCGTATGGCTTATCCCATGCATATAGAGGCGGAGCGCGGCATTTCAAGAGGAGACCGTAAAATCATTGTGGTTTTTTTCGGTCGGCGGCGGCCGGAGGTGAGTCATGGGCGATCGGGTACGGCACATCGATCTTACGGACCAGTCACCTAGCCGCGTGCCCGGCGCCGTCTTGCATGTGCTCAAGGCGCTGGCGCGCGGCGCTGCGGTCGAGCTCCTGACTTCGGTGGATCCGGCGCAAGCCATGGGCGTGGCCAATCTGCACCTGCGCGACACGCTGGCCTGGGACACGCGGACGGAGGGGAGCGGGCGGTGGCGCACGATCGTGCGCCACCGCGAGGACGTGGCCCCGAGCGATGCCGTCGACGTCCTCATGCGGGATCACAATCGCCTGGATGCGCTCTTTGCGCATGCCCTCCAAAGCGTCAACGCGGGCCGCATGACAGAGGCGGCCGCGGACCTTCGGGGATTCGCCGAAGGGTTGCGACGTCACGTCCAGGTGGAGAACGACGTCTTGCAGCCGCTGTTCCCTGGACCCACGGGCGCCCCGGAGGCGGATTCCTCCGTCGCGATGCGGCGCGAGCACGAAGAGATTCTCGCGCACACCGCCCTGCTCGAGGACTTCTTCGCGTCCGGGTTGCCGCGCGCGGAGGAGGTGGCTGCGTTTTTCGCCATCCTCTCCGGCTTGCTGGCGAAGCACGAGCAGCGAGAGGAAATCGGGCTCTTTCCCCATTGGCGCGCGGCCATCAGGCGCGCCTCGCCCGCGCTCGGCGCGCACCTGCTCGCCACGGTGCGCGCCGCGCTGGAGGGGCGCGCCGCGCCGAAAGCGGGGGGGGCCGACAAGGATCGCTAGCCGACGACGACCGGCTCGTACTCAAGGCGCACCCCGAATTTCGCAAGGACATCCGCGCGCACGTTTTCGGCCAAGGCGATGATCTCGGCGCCGGCGGCACCGCCGAGGTTGACGAGCACCAGGGCGTGCCGCGCATGGATGCCTGCCCGTCCCAGGTTGCGCCCTTTCCAGCCGCAGGATTCGATCATCCAGGCGGCCGCGAGCTTGTGGCGACCATCGTCTTGCGGATAGCTCACGAGACCCGGAAACGCTTGGCCGAGCTCATCCCGGGTCGCTGCCTCGACGATGGGGTTCTTGAAGAAGCTTCCCGCGTTCCCGACCTCCGCGGGGTCGGGAAGTTTGGCCTTGCGGATGGCGCAGACCGCCTCGAAGATCTGCTGCGCATCGGGATGGGCAAGGCCCGCCCGCGAAAAATGGCGATCGAGGTCCGCGTACCCGAGCACCGCACGCCAGGGCCTGGGCAGTCGGAACCGGACGTGCGTGATCAGGCAGCGGCCGGCCCATTCCCGCTTGAACACGCTGTCCCGATAACCGAAGCGGCATGCCTCGGCATCGAACTCGACGGCCTGCCCGCTGGACAGGTCGGTGGCCACGACCGACTCGATGCGCTGGGCGACTTCCAGTCCGTAGGCGCCGATATTCTGTACCGGTGCGGCGCCGACGGTGCCGGGAATCAGGGCAAGGTTCTCGAGGCCCGGATGCCCTTGGGCGATGCTCCAGCGCACGAACTCGTGCCAGCGCACGCCTGCGCCCGCTTCGAGGACGGTGGCCTTCGGTGTGGATGTCAGCACGCGCATGCCCGCGATTTCCACCTTTACGACCAGGGGCGCAGGGTCCCGCGTGAGCAGCAGATTGCTGCCGCCCCCCAGGATCAGCTTGGGCGCGGGCCCCAGGACCGGATCACGGGCGATCGCCGCCGCGTCGCGCGCCTCGCGCACGCGCACCAAACGGGCGGCGGTCGCGGCGATGGCGAACGTATTCATGTCCTGGAGGCAGACCCCCTCCTCCACGACCAGTCGCTCGCCTGCGGGCGCTTGGGACGGCAGGCGGCTACCCGAGCCCTTGTTCATGGCGTCTCGCCGCGCGCCGGTGGCGCGTCGCGATCCGCAAGGTCCCAGCCGCGTAGGTTCTCGCGCACCATGTCCGCCAAGGCCGCGATCCATTCCGCGCGTTCGTTGAGGGCGGGGATATAGCGGAATTGCGTCCCACCCGCGTTGAGAAAGGTGGCCTTGCCTTCGATCGCGATCTCTTCGAGGGTCTCCAGGCAATCGGCGACGAAGCCGGGGCACACGACGTCCACGCGCTTCACGCCCTCTTTCGCAAGCCGCGCGAGGGTGCCCGTCGTGGAGGGCTCGAGCCAGCGGGCGCTGCCGAATCGTGACTGGAAGGAAAGGCTATAAGCGCTTGCCGGGAGCTCGAGGGCGGCCCCAAGGAGCCTCGCGCTCTCGCAACATTGGCTGTAATAGGGATCCCCCTTGTCGACGGCCGCGCGCGGGATGCCGTGGAAGCTCATGAGCAGGTGCTCCGGACGCCCCTGCTCGCGCCAGGCGTCGCGCACGTTGGCCGCGAGCGCCTGGATGTAGCCCGCATGATCGGAAAAATCCTTGATCGTCCGCACGGCCGGCATGTTGCGCATGCGCGCCCATACGCGAAAGGCTTCGTCGAACACGGTCGCGGTGGAGCTTGCCGCATACTGGGGATAAAGCGGGACCAGAAGAACTTTTTCGCAGCCGTCGTGCGCCAGCGCCGACAAGCCTGAGGCGATCGAGGGCTGGCCATAGCGCATGGCGGTGCCAACGCGTATCGTCCCGGAGGGGCTGGCCAGCGCCCGGGCGAGGAGCTGCGCCTGCCGCTCGGCGTGGACCTTGAGCGGCGAGCCTTCGGCGGTCCAGATCCTCGCATACTTGCGGGCCGATCGGGCGGGCCGCCTGGTGAGGATGGCCCCGTGCAGGATGGGCCACCATATGGCTGGCGGCAGTTCGATCACGCGCCGATCGCTCAAGAACTCCTTGAGGAAGTGCTTAAGCGCCGCGCGCGTGGGGGCCTCGGGTGTGCCCAGATTGACGAGCAGGACGCCGATGCGCTTTGGTGCGCGTCCGGTCTCGGGCGGGCAGGCGGCCATGGGGCGGTCCTTTCTCGCAAGAGGGAACAAAGGAGAGCTCGGCGCCCTAGTGGTAGGACAGGGCGCTGCTCAGGAGTCGGGATGTGATGTCGACGATCGGGATCACGCGCTCATAGGCCATCCGCGTCGGTCCCACCACCCCCAGGGTGCCCACGACCTGTCCGTCGACCTCGTAGGGGGCTGTCACGATGCTGCATTCATCGAGGGGTAGAATGCCGGATTCGCCGCCGATGAAGATCCGCACCCCATCGGCTCGGCGGCCGCGGTCGAGCAGTTCCAGGAGAGCGGTCTTCTGATCGAAGATCTCGAAGAGCTTGCGCAGGTTGGCCATATTCGACGACAGATCATCGATATGGAGCAGATTGGATTCTCCCGACAGCACGTAATCTTCGTCCTGGTGCGCCAGCGCATCGCGCCCTGCCTCCAGGGCGGCGCTCATGAGCGCGGCCATGTCCTCGCGCAACGCCTTGAGTTCGGCCCAGATTTTCTGGCGCACCTCGCCGAAGGTTTGACCGCCATAGTTCTGATTGAAAAAATTCGCCGCCCGCGTGAGTTCCGCCGGGGAGTAGATCCGCTCGGTGACGATGATGCGGTTTTGGACCTCGCCGTCCGTGTTGACGATGATGAGCAGGATTCTCTTTTCCGAGAGCTTGAGGAATTCGACCTGCCGGAAGGCCGCATTATGACGCTTTGGCGTCATGACGACACCGGCGAACCGGGTCAATTGCGACAGCATTTGCGAGGCTGCCGCCACGAGCCGTTTCGGATCGTCCGGCAAGAGCTGGTTTTCCAGCTGATGGATCTCCAGCGCGTGGAGCGGTTTGATGGTGATCAGGCTGTCGACGAAGAAACGGTAGCCGCGAGCGGTGGGCACGCGTCCTGCCGAGGTGTGCGGGCTTGCAATGTAGCCGCATTCCTCGAGGTCGGCCATGACGTTGCGAATGCTTGCCGGGCTGAGGTCGAGCCCAGAATATTTGGATAGCGTGCGCGAGCCGACCGGTTGCCCTTCGGTAATATAGTGCTCGACCAATGTCTTAAGCAGGATTTGTGCGCGTTCGCTCAACATGATGCTTCATTCTACACAAAAAAGTCGCCCGGCTGGATGGCGTGTCAAAGTCACGGCTCAAAGCTATAATCGACGACATGGCTGAAAAGTTCAAGACAATTGCATTGATCGGCAAATATCAGAGCCCGGACATTGGCGCCCCCTTGGGCGCGTTGGCAAGATTTCTCACCGAACGCGGGATACAGGTCCTGCTCGCCAGGCAAACCGCCGAGCGCGTGGGCACGCTCGGACTGCCTTCCGAGAACTTGCCGGAACTGGCCGCCCGCGTCGACCTGGCCATCGTCATGGGCGGTGACGGAACCATGCTCAACATCGCGCGCACCCTGGTGGAACACAATGTGCCGCTGCTGGGCATCAATCAGGGAAGGTTGGGGTTCCTGACCGATGTTTCAATCGACACCATGGATGAGACCATCGGACGGGTGCTCGACGGGGACTACATCACCGAAGAGCGCATCCTGTTGCGGTCGAGTGTCTGGCGCGCGGGCGAGAAGGTGTTCGACGGCTGTTCGTTCAACGACGTCGTGGTGGGCAAGGGCACCATCGGGCGGCTGATCGAGGTGATCATCTACATCGATGGGGATTTCGTCTACAGTCAGCGGCTCGACGGGATCGTGGTGGCGACGCCGACCGGCTCGACCGCCTACGCCCTGTCGGCGGGCGGGCCCATCCTGCATCCGTCGGTCGAGGCGGTGGCCCTGGTGCCCATCTGCCCCCACACCTTGAGCGCTCGGCCCATCGTGCTCAACAGCCATGCCTCGATCGAGGTGCTGGTTACCCATGCCGACGACGCGCGGGTCCACTTCGACGGCCAGCGGCACTTCGATCTGATCCAGGGCGACCGGGTGCGCGTGGGGCGCGCCGAGCGCACCATCCGGTTGCTGCATCCCGTGGACCACAGCTACTATGCCATGCTGCGGCAAAAGCTCCACTGGGGCGAGAAACTCTAGAGGAGAGTGCGCGTGGGGCGATGCGAGAAGCGTGCAAGGCGGGGGGAGAGGCCATGCTGGTTCGCCTGAGCATCCGCAATTTCGTCATCGTTGAATCGCTCGATCTGGACTTTGCCGGCGGTTTTACCGTGCTCACCGGCGAAACGGGGGCGGGAAAATCCATCCTGATCGATGCCGTGGCCTGCATTCTCGGCGAGCGGGCGGACAGCAGCCTGATCCGGGCCGGGAGCGATCGCGCGGAACTGGCCGCCGAGTTTGATCTCGCGCGCCTGACGGCCTTCGCCGCGTGGCTGGAGGAGGGCGATTTCGCCGGTGATGACGGGCTTTGCCTTCTGCGGCGCGTGGTCGAGGCCAACGGCCGCTCGCGGGGCTTCATCAACGGGCGTGCGGCCACGTTGCAGCAATTGCGCGAGGCGGGGGAGTTTCTGGTCGACATCCATGGGCAGCATGCCCATCAGTCCCTGCTTCGGAGCGACGCGCAGCGCGCGCTGGTGGACAGTTTCGCAGGGGCCGGCCCGCTGGGGCAGGACGTGGCGGGGCATTATCGGCGCTGGGTGGAGGCGGCACGAAGGCAGCGCGAATGGGAGGGGACTGCGCACGCGCTGATGAAGGAGCGGGACGAGCTGACGTGGCAGGTCAACGAGTTGGAAGGTCTGGGCCTAGGCGTGGGCGAATGGGATCTCCTGCGTGCCGAGCATGCCCGCCTGGCGCATGCGGCGCGTCTCCTGGAGGGGGCGCGCGGCGGCGTGGACGACTTGTCGGAACGCGAAGGGGCCTGCCTCGAGAGCGTGTCTGCCGTGATCTCGCGTCTGCGCGCCCTGCGGGAATATGACGAGTCCCTCGGCGAGGCGCTTGAACTCCTGGCGCCTGTGGAGATTCAACTGCAGGAGGCGGTGCACGTGCTGCGGCGCTATGTCGAGCGGCTGGATCTCGATCCCCAAAGGCTGCAGCAATGCGAGAGGCGTCTGGACGAAATCCATAGCGCGGCACGGAAATACCGGACGACGCCCGAAGGCCTGAACGGATTGCTCGCCGATGCGAGGGCGCGCCTGACCGAACTGGGCGCTTTGGACGAGGCCGACTGGTCGGCGCAGGCTGCCGCGGCGCAGGAGGCCTATTTGGCCGCGGCTCGGCGCCTGTCCGAACTCAGGCGCAAGGCGGCCGATACGCTGTCCGGGGAGACGACGCGCCTGATGCAGGAACTGGCCATGGCGGGAGGGCGCTTCGAGGTCGGTGTCTCGCCCCTGGCCGAGGGCACGGCGCACGGGCTCGACCAGGTCGAGTTCCTGGTCAGTCCCCATCCCGGCTCGCCCGCGCGCCCCGTGGCCAAGACGGCCTCAGGCGGAGAGCTTTCCCGGATCAGCCTCGCCCTCGATGTGGTGACGAGCCAGGTTTCCCCCATTCCCACGCTGATCTTCGATGAAGTCGACGTCGGCATCGGCGGGCGCGTGGCTGAAATCGTGGGGCAGATGCTGAAGCGCCTCGGGCGCACCCGGCAGGTGCTGTGCATCACCCATCTGCCGCAGGTGGCCGCCCTCGGCGAGCAACACTGGCAGGTGGTCAAGGTCGCAGCCGACGGGTCGGTGGCGAGCGAGATCCGTGTCCTTGACGCCGAGGCGCGCGTCGATGAGATCGCGCGCATGCTGGGCGGCGTGGACATCACCGATACGACGCGCCGGCATGCGCGGGAGATGCTGGGCCGCTGACCGGAGTGGGCGGCGTCCCGTCTGTCTTCCTGGCTGGTCGCTATGCGCTGCGGCCTTTGCGGTTTGGGCACTGCGGGTTGGTGCAGTCCGCATAGAGGTAAAGTGAGTGCTCGCGGATCTCAAACCCCCGCTGCTGCGCGATTTCCCGCTGCCGCCGCTCGATTTCGTCATCCAGAAACTCTTCCACGCGGCCGCATTGCAGGCAAACCAAGTGGTCGTGATGGCCGCCCTGGTTGAGCTCATAGACGGCCTTGTCCCCTTCGAAGTGGTGCCGCGTCAGGAGCCCTGCCTGCTCGAATTGCGTGAGCACCCGATAGACGGTGGCCAGGCCGACGTCCTCGCCCTCGGCGAGCAGGTTCTTGTAGACGTCCTCCGCCGTGAGGTGGCGCTCTTCGCTGTGCTCGAAAAGATTGAGAATCTTCAGGCGCGGCAACGTGACCTTGAGGCCCATGCTTTTGAGATTGGTGGAATCGCTCATGTCCGATCGGTAGTCGTAAGGGTCGTAAGAAAAATGAGAATGCTAACTTATCACAGATGACCCTCGCTTGTCTTTGCGAAGCCGCCGATGCGCGGCTTTTCGCGGGTGCGGCGCTCGCCGTCGGATCCGCATGCGAGCGGTGCAAGGTGAAGCGCAGCGGCGGGCGCCCTCAGATTTCTATTTTAGAGAAGAAGTAGGAGCCCAGGACGAGGAATGCCGCGATCGCGCCGACCAGGACGGCGACATCGGGCACGATGCCGAAGATGCCCTGCCCGAGCAGAAAGATGCGAAGGGCATCCACGCCGTAGGAAAGCGGATCGAAGCGCGCGACGAGGAGGAGCCCTTCGGGGACATGGTCAAGCGGAAAGAGCGCGCCGGAGAGGAAGAAAAGGGGCATCACGAGGAAGTTCATGATCAGCTGAAAGCCCTGCATGTCGCGCAGAAGCGAAGCGACGACCATGCCCAGCGCGCTGAAGAGGAGCGCGATGAGGAGCATCAGCACGAGCGCCGGGAGGATGCCGGTCAGGGAGGCTGGCCGGAAGCCCACGACGATGGTGAGGGCGAGCACGATGGTGCCTTGCAGCGCAGCGACCGTGGCGCCGCCCAGCGTGCGGCCAAACATGATGGAAAGGCGCGAGACCGGTGCGACCAGCGTTTCCTTGAGGAAGCCGAACTGCCGGTCCCAGATCACCTGCATGCCGTTGAAGATGGATGTGAAGATGATGGACATGCCGATGATGCCCGGGGCGATGAACGCGAGGTAGTCGCCCTGCCCGGCTTTCTGGAAGACCGGGCCGAGCCCGTAGCCGAGCGCGACGAGGAAAAGCAGCGGCTGGCCAAGGGATCCCACGATGCGGGACTTGGAGCGGAAGAACCGCTTCACCTCCCGGAGCCACATCACATAGACGCCATTCAAATCCATGAGCGAGTCAGCGGCGGCGGCCGCCCCATATCTGCCGTGCCTGGCGCATGCGGTCCGTCGCGCTTCCCGCCTCTTCGCGAATCGCGCTGCCGGTCAGGGCAAGGAAGGCCTCCTCGAGCGAAGCGGTCTTCGTCTTTGCCTTGAGCGCATCTCCCGAACCCTCGGCGATGATGCGCCCGTGGTCGATGATGGCGATGCGCTGGGCGATGCTGTCTGCCTCCTCCATGTAATGGGTGGTGAAGAAAACCGTGATGCCTTCGTCCCGGTTAAGCCGCTGCACGTAGCCCCAGAGGTGGTTGCGCGTCTGCGGATCAAGCCCCAGGGTCGGCTCGTCGAGGAAGATGATCTGCGGGTGGTGGAGCAGCCCGCGGGCGATCTCGAGTCGCCGCTTCATGCCGCCCGAGAAATTGCGGACGAAGTCGGTCTTCCGCTCCATGAGGTCCACCAGGGTGAGGAGTTCCAGGATGCGGGCGCGGCGTGTCTCCTTGGGCACGCCGTACAGGATGCCGTGAAACTCGAGGTTCTCGAGCGCGGTGAGGTCGTCGTCCAGCGACGGGTCCTGGAACACGATGCCGAAGGCATGCCGCACCGCGTCCGGATCCACGGCCGGATCGTGCCCAGCGACGCGTATCGTGCCGGCCGTCGGGCGAAGCAGGGTCGTGAGCATCTTGATGGTCGTCGACTTCCCCGCTCCGTTCGGGCCCAGGAAGGCGAACACGCTTCCCTTGGCGACGGAAAAGGTCACGTCGTCGACGGCCGGCGGGTTGCCGCCGAAGCGCTTGGTCAAATGATCGACCTCGATGATCGCGTCCATGCGGCCGATTATACTACAGGCGCTATCCCGCATCCCCGGATGGGGTGCGTTGTTCGGCGCGAAGGGGCATGGCGTGCCGGACGGCGGGAGGCGATCGCCCCTGGGGCCCGGGGGCTGGACGGGTGGTGGGCGGCTGCCCTTTCGATGCGGCCCGCAATTCCTCGGGGGGCGGCGCAACGGCGCCGCGCAGCGGGGATCTTCAGTCTTCTGGGTAAGGCGCTAGTGGCTGGACGGCGGCAGCCATGAGCCCAAGTCTTCCGCGGTTCGCAGCCGCCCGGCGCAAGACGGGTGTCTCGTGTCCGGACAGGTGGAGACGAAGCGGAACCGGTCTCCGCGATAATTGCAGCCGATCCAGTGCCAATCTTCCGTATACATGGCGTAGAGCTCGCCTTCCTCGGCAAACGCAACGATGTCTTCGATCGGGATGCGCGCCTCGAAGCGGAACCTCCCCTCGGGGTGGCGGGGATCCAGGGCATTCACCCAGACCTGCTGCTTCGGCTTCAGGAGGAGCCGCAAGCTCCAGAGCACGCCATTTTTTCTGAGGTGTAGGTCGAGCATTTGTTTTCCTTCTGCGCCAATAAGCTTACTTTATTTAATCCCAGTGTAGCGCATTTTGATCCTGAACGGATCGCGGCGATCGCGCGAAAGCCGGATGGAGGCGCCTGCGGAGGCTGCGGAATTTTTTCTTGAAGCCGACGCCTTCGATGAGATATGATATATCGTACTATGATATATCGGAGAGCGGCCATGTTGTCGAGCAAGTGCAGATGCTTGCAGCAAGAGGGGATTTTCGGCATCCGCCGAGCCGAGGGCGGAGCGGAGGAGGAAACGGGCAATGGGCGGTGCGCTCGCGGCGGGCGCGGCGGGCGCGGTCGACGCATGTTCGAGGGGGGGGCGCTGCGGTTTGTCGTGCTGAAACTGATCGGCGAACAACCCCGCCATGGCTACGAGATCATCAAGGCCATCGAGGGGAAATCCGGCGGTGGCTATGTCCCGAGCCCGGGAATGATCTATCCGATGCTGTCCTGGCTTCAGGATGTCGGTCATGTCTGCGTGTCTTCGGAAGGTCATCGGAAGCTGTACGCCATCACGCCTCAAGGCGACGCATTCCTGCGCGAGAATCGCGCTTTCGCCGACGCCGTCGAGGCGCGGATGTCGTCGTCGGGGCCGGGATGCGAGGGGGCGGCCCGGCAAGGCCTGCAGGCGATCAAAGAGGCATTGGACGCGCGGATGCGCGGCGAGAGCCTATCCGAGGCACAGATCAAGGAGATCCAGGCCATATTGAGCCGGGCGGCCCGGGAAATCAGGGAGCTCTGAAACGCCGTCGGCAGAAATTGCATATCCTGAAACAGTGGAGGCAATATGAGGTCATCGAAGGGAAGCATCGGCCGCCCGAATTCGGGTGGCGCGCGTGAGGCGCATCGGGAAAGACATCTTGCGGCGCTTCGGGCGGGACTCGCGGCGAGCGCGCCGGGTCCCCTCACTCACGATGAACGTGACGACCTGTTGACCATGCGTGAAGAGGAGAAGGTCGCGCGGGACGTCTACCTGCGCCTGTTTGACCGCTGGGGACTGCGTCCGTTCGAGAACATCGGGGCCTCGGAGCAAGGACATATGGATGCGATCCTTGTGCTCCTGGACCATCATGGTGTGCCGGACCCGGCGCAAGGACTGGGCGTCGGGCGGTTCCGCTCCCCCGAGATGCAGGCGCTCCACGACCGGCTCGTGCAGGAGGGGCTGCAGGCGCAGGGAACGGCCGTTCGGACGGGCCTTGTGATCGAAGAGCTGGACATCGCGGATTTGCGCGCGGCCGCCGGTCGCACGCGTAGGCCTGAGATCCTTGCCGTGTATGCCGAGCTCGAGCGGGGGTCGCGCAACCATTTGCGCGCCTTCCACCGATGGATGCGCCGCTTGGGGATTCAGTACGCACCGACGCATTTGACCGAGCGGGAGTTTCATTCGATAGCCACCTCGGAGCACGAACGCTGCCAGTGAGGTCGTCTCTGCGCATCGGACCCTTGGCTGAGCCCTAGCCCCGGGACCGCGACCCTCAGGCCTCCTGCCGGCGCTTGTTACCGCGGGGCGGCGTAGGGCAGTGCCTTGTCGCGGCCGCTGTCGGGGAAAGGGGAGGGTGCGATGATGGGAAGCGAAAGGTACCTCGACACTGCCGGCAGGCGCGTTCGCGCGGCCGCCTTGGGATCACTCTTGTTCGTCGGTGCGGCCCAGGCCTGGGCCGCAGATGGCGCGTCGGTCCTGCTCGGGCATGGCGATCATACGGACCTTGCGCGCCTTAGCCTCCTGTGGAACTGGCATCGTCAGTGGTTCGCGTCGCATCCCTGGCATTTGGTCGGGTACTGGAACGTGTCGCTCGGCGCGTGGCGTCCGCACGAGGCGGTCAATAGGAATGCGACCATTTGGGACGTGGGGGTGACGCCGGTATTCCGTCTGGAGGAACGCACGCGCGCCGGGTGGATGCCCTACTTCGAAGGCGCAGTGGGCGTCCACCTCCTGTCTCATACGTGGCTGAGCGCCACCCGGCGCCTGGGAAGCGCCTTTCAGTTTGGCGACCATGTGGGCTTCGGCGTGCGCTTCGGTCCTCGCGACGCATTCGATCTCGCCTATATCTATCAGCACGTGTCCAATGCCGAGATCAAGGAACCGAACTGCGGCGCCAATTTCAACGAGATACGCTTTGCCTACCATTTCCATTGATCTCGTTCGGTCGGTGGTGCGGGGGCGCGTCATCGCGCATCTTCGCGGCTTCCCGCCGCACCCAAGCAGCGCAAACGAAAGCACTATATAATACGGCCCTGTGCCGACGTCCGAAGGCCCTGCCTTCCCATGCCGGCGAGGCTCCGCCGTCCGCGCTCAGGCGATGGGCGCGGCGATCTTAGGATAATTCGCTTCTTTGACGGGCATGCGCAAATACAATCGATTAGGTGTCGCCATCGTTCTCCTGGCGCTCAGTTCCTGTTCGCTTCCAGGATTCAAGCCGTACAAGATCGAAGTGCAGCAGGGCAATGTCGTGACGCAGCACATGGCGTCGGCGCTGAAGCTGGGGATGAGCAAGGCGGACGTGCGCTACGCGCTGGGAACGCCCCTGCTTACCGATATCTTCCATCACGACCGCTGGGACTATATTTATTTCGACGAGAAGGGGGGCAGGCTAACCGCCCGGCGGCGGCTCACCCTCTACTTCAAGAACGGCCGCCTCGTGCGCGTCGCCGGCGATGTTGTGCCCAGCGCTCAGGCCGCGGGCGCGTCTTGAACCATGCCAGGGGATGATGCGGTGGAACGGACGCTCAATATCGCGATTGCCGGCAGCGGGGGCCGCATGGGGCGCGCCCTGCTCGAGACCCTCGCCCAGGCACCCGGCCTGCGCCTGCATGCCGCGCTCGAGCGCGCGGGTAGCGCGTTTGTCGGCAAGGATGCCGGCGAGCTGACCGGGGCGCCGTGCGGGATCAGAATCAGCGAAGATCCGGAGGTCGTGAAGGGGGCCGACGTGCTGATCGACTTCACGCGCCCGGCCGCAAGCCTCGCGCACTTGGAGCTGTGCCGTCGGTATGGGGTCAAGATGGTGCTGGGGACGACCGGTTTCGGGGACGATGAGAAGGCGCGCATCGCGGACGCGGCGAATGACTTGGCGATCGTCTTCGCCCCCAACATGAGCATCGGCGTCAATCTCGCCCTCAAGCTGCTGGACATGGCCGCGCGCGTGCTCGACGAGTACGATGTCGAAATCATCGAGGCGCACCATCGGCACAAGGTGGATGCCCCCTCGGGAACGGCGCTCAAGATGGGCGAAGTCGTGGCGCGCGCGCTGGGGCGCGACCTCTCGCAGTGCGCTGTCTATGCCCGCGATGGGATCGTCGGGGAGCGGCCGCCGAAAGCCATCGGGTTTGCCACCGTGCGCGGCGGCGACATCGTCGGCGAGCACACGGTGCTGTTTGCCGGCATCGGCGAGCGCGTCGAGATCACGCACAAGGCGACCAGCCGGACGACCTTCGCGGGCGGTGCGCTGCGAGCGGCGCGCTTTCTCGCAGGGCGCGAGAAAGGCCTGTACGACATGCAGGACGTCTTGGGGCTGCGTTGAACCGGGCCCGGCCTTCGGGTATAATAGCGTGATTTGTCGGGCGGCGGGAAGGCGTTCTTCCTCCGTTTCTTTAGCATGCTTCGCCGATCGGCGCTTTCTGTCACGGATGCTGGGGAGGCGTTCCGTAGCGGACGCTTGGTCGACGCGATTGGCGTCCCGTGCGGAACCAAACGGCTCGCGGCCGTGTTGGGGCCTGAGCAGGGCGTATCGGCGGGTCTTCGGGAGTTTTGTTCGGTGCCCCATCAAAAGCCTGCGGTCCTTGTGCTCGCGGACGGCACAGTGTTTCGGGGTGTTTCCATTGGCGCTGACGGGATCACCGTTGGCGAAGTCGTCTTCAACACGGCCCTGAGCGGGTACCAGGAAATACTGACCGACCCATCGTACTGCCGGCAGATCGTCACCCTGACTTATCCGCACATCGGCAACGTGGGCGTCAATCCCGAAGATGCCGAGTCGCACAAGGTGTTCGCGGCCGGTCTCGTGATTCGCGACCTGCCCTTGCGCTCCTCCAGCTTCCGTAAGACGGGCGAGTTGTCCGAGTACCTTGCGTCGCAAGGCACGGTGGCCATCGCCGATGTCGACACGCGTGCGCTGACCCGGCGCCTGCGGGAGAAGGGGGCGCAGGCGGGTGCGATCATGGCCGGCGCAGCGGTGAGCGAGGCCGAGGCGCTGGCGGCGGCGCGGGCATTCCCGGGCTTGGCCGGGATGGACCTTGCCCAGGTCGTCAGCTGTCAGGCACCGTACCGGTGGGACGAAGGGGAGTGGGCGCTGGGGCAAGGGTTCGAGCGTCCGGCCGATGCGCCGTTCCACGTCGTGGCATTCGATTACGGCATCAAGCGCAACATCCTGCGCATGATCGTCAGCCGGGGCTGCCGACTCACCGTGCTGCCCGCCAAGGCCGAGGCCCGTGATTGCCTGGCCCTCAAGCCCGACGGCATCTTTCTGTCCAACGGACCGGGCGACCCCGAGCCGTGCGATTACGCGATCCGCGCGATCTCGGCGTTGTTGGGCACCGGCATCCCCATCTTCGGCATCTGCCTGGGCCATCAGCTGTTGGCGCTCGCGAGCGGCGCGAAGACGGTCAAGATGAAATTTGGCCACCACGGCGCGAACCACCCGGTGCTGGACCTGGACCGCAAACGGGTGGTCATCACGAGCCAGAATCATGGATTCGCGGTGGACGTCGCGACGCTGCCGGCCTGTCTGCGCCCCACGCACGTCTCGCTCTTCGATGGCACCTCGCAGGGCCTTGAGCGGACGGACGTCCCGGCCTTCTCTTTTCAAGGGCACCCGGAAGCCAGTCCGGGGCCTCATGACGTGGCCTATTTATTCGACCGCTTCATTGCGCTCATGCGCGCCCGCAAGGATGCGCCCTGAGCCCATGGAACAGGTGAGGGCCAGCCACGCCGGACGGTGATTCCAGCGACGACTCCATCATGCCAAAACGTATCGACATTCAAAGCATTCTCATCATCGGCGCCGGACCCATCGTGATCGGGCAGGCTTGCGAATTCGACTATTCGGGTGCGCAAGCCTGCAAGGCGCTTCGGGAGGAAGGCTATCGGGTCATCCTGGTCAATTCCAACCCGGCGACCATCATGACCGATCCGGAGATGGCGGACGTCACCTATGTGGAGCCGATTACCTGGCAGATGCTGGAAAAGGTGATCGAGCGGGAACGGCCGGATGCGCTGCTGCCGACCATGGGCGGGCAGACGGCGCTCAACTGCGCGCTGGATCTCGCCAAGAACGGCATCCTGGAGGCCTATGGCGTCGAGTTGATCGGGGCTTCCCGCGAGGCGATCGACAAGGCGGAGGACCGGGAGAAGTTCAAGCACGCGATGCAGGCCATCGGCCTTGCCACGCCCCGTTCCGCCATCGCGCATAGCCTTGAGGAGGCCTTGCAGGTGCAGGCGATGGTGGGATTCCCCGCCATCGTCCGGCCGTCCTTCACGCTGGGGGGGTCGGGGGGCGGTATTGCGTACAATCGCGAGGAATTCCTGACCATCTGCGAGGGCGGTCTCGATGCCTCGCCGACGCATGAACTCCTGATCGAGGAGTCGGTCATCGGCTGGAAAGAGTTCGAGATGGAGGTGGTGCGCGATTCCGCGGACAACTGCATCATCGTGTGCTCGATCGAGAACGTCGATCCGATGGGGGTCCATACCGGCGACTCGATCACCGTGGCACCGGCGCAAACCCTGACCGACAAGGAATACCAGCGGTTGCGGGATGCCTCGATCGCCGTGTTGCGGGAGATCGGCGTGGATACCGGGGGCTCGAACGTCCAGTTCGCCATCAATCCGGCCAACGGCAACATGGTGGTCATCGAGATGAATCCGCGGGTCTCGCGCTCCTCCGCACTGGCCTCGAAGGCAACCGGCTTCCCGATCGCCAAGATCGCCGCGAAACTCGCGGTGGGCTATACCCTCGATGAACTGAAGAACGACATTACCGGGGGCCTGACCCCGGCCTCGTTCGAGCCCAGCATCGACTATGTCGTCACCAAAATTCCCCGCTTCGCCTTCGAGAAGTTTCCCCAGGCGAATGCCCGCTTGACGACGCAGATGAAATCGGTGGGCGAAGTCATGGCGATGGGGCGAACCTTCCAGGAATCCCTGCAGAAGGCGCTGCGCGGGCTGGAGACCGGCGTCGACGGGCTCGATGAACGGACCGCAGACCGCGATGCCATCGCCCACGAACTCGGCAACCCGGGACCCGAGCGGATCTGGTACCTGGCCGATGCCTTCCGCGCCGGGTTCGCCTTTGACGAGATCCATGCGCTTTCGCAAGTCGACCCCTGGTTTCTTGCGCAGATCGAGGATCTCGTTCGCCACGAGGAAGTGCTCAAGGGCACCGTTCTCGAGTCGCTGACGGCCCAGGCGTTGCGGGCACTGAAGCGCAAGGGTTTTTCCGACCGCCGCCTGGCGCGGCTGCTGGGAACCGATCAACACGCCGTGCGCGCCCGGCGCTGGATGCTGGGTGTGCGCCCAGCCTTCAAACGGGTCGACACCTGCGCGGCCGAGTTCGCCACCACGACGGCCTATCTCTACTCCACGTACGAGGACGAATGCGAGGCCCAGCCGACCGGTAACCGGAAGATCATGGTGCTGGGCGGCGGACCGAACCGCATCGGACAGGGCATCGAATTCGATTATTGCTGCGTGCATGCGGCCTTGGCCATGCGTGCCGACGGCTTCGAAGCGATCATGGTCAACTGCAATCCGGAGACGGTGTCCACGGACTATGATACGTCCGACCGCCTCTATTTCGAGCCGCTGACGCTGGAGGACGTGCTGGAGATCGTGGCGGTGGAGAAACCCTTCGGGGTCATCGTGCAGTATGGCGGCCAAACGCCCCTGAAGCTTGCGCGAGACCTCGAAGCCAACGGCGTGCCCATCATCGGCACCTCGCCCGACATGATTGACTGTGCCGAAGACCGCGAGCGCTTCCAGCAGATGTTGTTGGCCAATGGGCTGCTGCAGCCGCCCAACCGCACCGCCCGCGCGCCGGAAGATGCGCTTCGGCTGGCCGAGGACATCGGCTATCCCTTGGTCGTGAGGCCGAGCTACGTGCTGGGTGGGCGCGCCATGGAGATTGTGCACCAGCGCGCCGACCTCGAGCGCTACATGCGTGAGGCGGTCAAGGTCTCGAACGACTCGCCCGTCCTGCTCGACCGCTTCCTGAACGATGCCCTGGAGGTGGATGTCGACGCCGTCTGCGACGGACAAAGCGTGCTGATCGGGGGGATCATGGAGCACATCGAGCAGGCCGGGGTGCACTCCGGCGATTCGGCCTGCTCGCTGCCGCCCTTCAGCCTTTCGGCCGCCCTGCAGGCCGAGCTCAAGCGGCAGACCGTCCTGATGGCGAAGGCTTTGCGGGTGGTCGGACTCATGAATGTGCAGTTCGCCATTCAGGAGGATCGCGTGTATGTGCTGGAAGTCAATCCACGCGCCTCGCGAACCGTGCCTTTCGTGTCCAAGGCGACCGGCGTGCCGCTTGCCAAGGTCGCCGCGCGCTGCATGGTGGGCAAGTCTTTGGCCGACCAGGGTCGGGCAGAGGAGGTCCATCCGCCGTACTTCGCGGTCAAGGAGGCCGTCTTCCCGTTCATCAAGTTTCCGGGCGTCGATACCATACTCGGGCCGGAGATGAAGTCGACGGGCGAGGTGATGGGGGTCGGGGATACCTTTGCCGAGGCCTTTCTCAAGTCGCAGCTCGCGGCGGGTGCGCGCCTGCCTGCCGGGGGCAACGCGTTCATCAGCGTGCGCGGTGCCGACAAGGCGCGCTCCGTGGATATCGGTCAGAGTCTCACCCAACTGGGCTTCAGCCTCTATGCGACGCGCGGGACGGCGGCCCACCTCGCGCAAGCGGGAATTGCCGTCACGCCGGTGAACAAGGTGGCCGAAGGGCGTCCCCACATCGTGGACATGATCAAGAACGGGGAGATCAGCCTGATCATCAATACGGTCGAGGACAAGCAGGCCGTGCAGGATTCCTATGCGATCCGGCATGCCGCGCTTCACCACAAGATCACCTATTTCACGACCCTGGCCGGGGCCCGCGCGGCCTGCGTCGGCATGCAGCATATGCAGGAGTTGCAAGCCTACTCGCTGCAGGATCTGCACAAGCGACTCAACCCACGCTGAGCGATACCCCATCAACCCATTCCGCAGGGCCGCGGCGGGAGGCGGCCGTGCCGCGCAGTGGGGCAACGGAGAAAAAAATCATGAGCAAGATTCCCTTAACCGTGAAAGGCGCTGAGAAGCTTCGTGCCGAGTTGCATCGCCTCAAGACGGTAGAACGGCCGGCGGTCATTGCCGCCATCGCGGAGGCGCGCTCCCATGGCGATCTCTCGGAAAACGCCGAATATGATGCTGCCAAGGAGCGGCAAAGCTTCATCGAGGGGCGGATTGCCGAAGTCGAGGGCAAGCTCGGCAACGCCCAGATCATCGATCCCACGCGCCTGGATGCGGATGGGCGCTGCGTCTTCGGGGCGACCGTCGAGATCGAGGATCTCGATTCGGGGGAGAGCGCCACGTATCAGATCGTGGGCGAGGACGAAGCGGACATCAAGGATGGCAAGATTTCCATCAGTTCGCCCATTGCGCGCGCCCTGATCGGCAAGTGTGCGGGCGATGTGGCAGAAGTGAAGGCGCCCGGGGGCGTGCGCGAGTACGAAGTGCTGGATGTCCGGTACGTCTAGCGCGGGAGCCGCTTGCGGGCCGCGGGTTTGGTCTCGGCGGGCAGCGTGAGCCTGGGTTCCTTGGCGGGGCGGTATAGGACCAGGGTCTTGCCGATATGCTGCACGGGGGCGGCCGACAGGCGTTCGCAGGCCGCCTCGAGCCAGCGGGCGCGCGTCTCGTGCGTAGCGGCGGCGATGCGGATCTTGATCAGTTCATGGCGCTCAAGGGCACGCTCCGCCTCATTGAGCACGGCATCGGTCAGGCCTGCTTCGCCGACCAGGACAACTGGATGCAGCCGATGTGCCGCCGCACGCAGATAGCGGCGCTGGGCGCCGGAAAGCGATATCACTTCGAAACCCCGAAAATTGTGTATTTTATCCGATGAAACGCAGTAAGACCAGCAAAGCCTGGATGCGGGAGCACGTCAGCGACCCCTATGTGCAGCGGGCCAAGCGCGAGGGCTTCCGTTCACGGGCCGCGTACAAGCTGGAAGAGATCGATGCGCGCGACCGGTTGCTGCGCCCCGGAATGTCGGTGGTCGACCTCGGGGCGGCGCCGGGGGGGTGGTCGCAGGTCGTGGCCCAGCGCCTCGCGGGGCGCGGGCGGGTGATGGCCCTGGACTGCCTCGAGATGACGCCGATTCCTGGCGTGGACTTCATCTGCGGCGATTTTCGCGCGCCCGAGGTGCTGCAGGCGCTGGAGCGGGCGCTGGAAGGCGCCCGTGTCGATCTGGTGCTCTCCGACATGGCGCCGAACTTGAGCGGCATCGCAGCCGCCGACCAGGCCCGGCACCTGCACCTCGCGGAGCTCGCGCTGGACTTCGCGTGCGCTAATCTGAAAATAGGGGGCCATTTCCTGGTCAAGTCCTTCCAAGGGGAAGGCTTCCCGGGCTTCCTGGCGGGGTTGCGGCGAAGCTTTCGACAGGTGGTCAGCAGGAAACCCAAGTCATCGCGCGAGCGTTCGAGCGAGATCTATCTGTTGGGGAAAGGATTCCTGGGCGGGCAGGCCTCCTGCGGGGCCGCAGGGGACGGGGCGGGTGCGCGCCCGGACGGTGTTGCAAGGGTCTCCTGAATCGGAGCGCGGGGCCTTGTATTTTGCCGTCAAGGCCTAACATTAAGGGGAAAATGTGTTTAGAATGGTTTCCGCGGTGCCCTGCGCACCCTCGGTTAAGGAGTCGACTTGAACAATCTGATCAAGAACATTGCCGTTTGGTTGGTGATCGCTCTGGTCCTGATGACTGTATTCAACCAGTTCAGCGGCCGCCATGTCGATCTTAACCAGATGGATTATTCGCAGTTCATCCAGGAAGTCCATCAGGGTGACATCGGCCGCGTCACGATCCAGGGGCACGTGCTCAAGGGCGTGAAGAAGAATGGCAAGGCGTTCTCCAGCTATGCGCCGGACGACCCCTGGATGGTGAGCGATCTGCTCAAGTACGGGGTGACGATCCAGGCCAAGCCGCAGGAAGAGCCTTCCTTCTTGATGAGCGTCTTCGTGAACTGGTTCCCCATGCTGCTCATCATCGGGCTGTGGATCTTCTTCATGCGGCAGATGCAAGGCGGCGGACGCGGCGGTGCCTTCTCCTTCGGCAAGAGCCGCGCGCGGATGCTCGACGAAAGCACCAACCAGATCACCTTCCAGGACGTCGCCGGGTGCGACGAGGCGAAGGAGGAGGTGGGCGAGCTGGTGGAGTTCCTGCGCGACCCCAGCAAATTTCAGAAGCTGGGCGGGCGGATTCCGCGCGGTGTCTTGATGGTGGGCAGCCCGGGCACCGGGAAGACGTTGTTGGCCAAGGCGATTGCCGGCGAGGCCAAGGTTCCATTCTTCAGCATTTCCGGTTCCGATTTCGTCGAAATGTTCGTCGGCGTGGGCGCGGCGCGCGTTCGCGACATGTTCGAGCAGGCCAAGAAGAATGCGCCTTGCATCATCTTTATCGACGAGATCGACGCGGTGGGCCGCCAACGCGGGGCGGGGCTGGGGGGCGGCAACGACGAACGCGAGCAGACGCTGAACCAGCTGCTCGTCGAGATGGACGGTTTCGAGGCCACCTCGGGTGTCATCGTGATCGCCGCGACCAACCGTCCGGACGTGCTGGACCCGGCGCTGCTGCGGCCCGGGCGTTTCGACCGCCAAGTGGTGGTGCCGTTGCCGGACATTCGCGGGCGTGAGCAGATCCTGCTCGTGCATATGCGCAAGGTGCCGATCGCGCCGGACGTGCGCGCCGACATTCTGGCGCGCGGGACGCCGGGCTTCTCGGGGGCGGATCTCGCCAACCTGGTGAACGAGGCCGCGCTGATCGCGGCACGCGTGAACAAGCGCCTGGTCGGCATGGACGACTTCGAGCGGGCGAAGGACAAAATCATCATGGGCGCGGAGCGCCGCTCCATCGTCATGCCCGAGGAGGAACGCCGCAACACCGCTTATCATGAGGCGGGCCACGCGGTGGTGGCGAAGCTCCTGCCCAAGACCGATCCCGTGCACAAGGTGACGATCATCCCGCGCGGGCGCGCGCTGGGGGTGACCATGCAGCTGCCGCTGGAAGACCGCTACAGCATGGACAGCGAGCAGATTCTGCAAACCATCGCCGTCCTCTTCGGCGGGCGGATCGCCGAAGAGGTGTTCATGAACCACATGACCACCGGCGCTGCGAACGACTTCGAGCGGGCGACGGAAATGGCCCGGCGGATGGTCACGCAATGGGGCATGAGTTCCGCGCTGGGACCGATGGTCTATGGCGAGAATGAAGGAGAGGTCTTTCTCGGGCGGACCATCACGACCCATAAGAACGTGAGCGAGGCCACCATGCAGAAGGTCGACGGCGAGATCCGGCGCATCATCGACGAGCAGTATGGGCTGGCACGGCGGCTGATCGAGGAGCATCGCGCCCAGGTCGAGACGATGGCCAAGGCCTTGCTCGAGTGGGAGACCATTGATGCCGAGCAGATCGACGACATCATGGAAGGACGGCCTCCGCGTCCGCCGAGACCCACGCAGGGGCCGGCCAGCTTCCCGCCGCAGGACCGCGCGGCCAGCGCACCACCCGCCGCCACCACCAATCCCGTCCAGGAAGCCTGACGTTCTCAAGGATGCGGCCCACAGGCGCTATGGCGGCGCCTGTGGGCCGTGTTGCTTCTCCAACCCGCCGCGGGGCTTCCTGGATGCGCCCTTTCCTCCAATGTGGCGCTTTGCGCCTCCCGCTCGACGTTCCTCGCATCATGGGGATCGTCAACGTGACCCCTGATTCCTTTTCCGACGGGGGGGAAGCGTTCGACCCGGCGCGGGCCGTCGATCGTGCATGGCGCCTCAAGGAGGAAGGGGCGGACATCCTCGACCTGGGGGGGGAGTCCACGCGCCCCGGGGCGCCGCCGGTGGGGGCCGAGGAGGAGCTGGCCAGGATCCTGCCCGTGCTCGAAGGCCTCAAGGGGATCGGCATCCCGCTGTCCATCGATACCTACAAGCCTGTCGTGATGCGGGAAGCGGTGCGTGCGGGAGTGGGTTTCATCAATGACATCAATGCCCTCCAGGCGGAAGGCGCGGTTGCGGTTGCGGCGGCGTTGCCGGCGGCGGTGTGCCTGATGCATATGCAGGGCGAGCCGCGCACCATGCAGCGCGCGCCGAGCTATGATGACGTAGTGGGCGAGGTGCATGCGTTTCTCGCGCGGCGGGTCGCGGCGGCCCTGCAGGCGGGCATCGCTCGTGACCGGTTGACGGTCGATCCGGGGTTTGGCTTCGGCAAGGGGCTCGAACACAACCTCGCGCTCTTGCGTCATCTTGGGCGGTTTGCGGACCTTGGCGTGCCGGTCCTGGCGGGGCTGTCGAGGAAGTCGATGATTGGGCAAATCACCGGCCGTCCGGTAGGCGAACGGGTGTTTGGCTCTGTTGCGGCGGCCGTGCTCGCCGTCATCGGGGGCGCCCGCATCGTGCGGGTGCACGACGTGCGGGCCACGCGCGATGCGTTGGCGGTCGTGGCGGCTTTTCAGGAGACGGTTTGATGACTAAGAAATACTTTGGGACGGACGGCGTGCGTGGCCGGGTGGGACAGGAGCCGATCACGCCGGAACTCGTCATGCGCTTAGGTTATGCCGCAGGAACGGTGTTGGCGCAGGCCGGCGCGGGAGAGCCCCATGATCGTCCCGGCGTCATCATCGGCAAGGATACCCGGATTTCCGGCTACATGCTCGAATCGGCGCTGCAGGCGGGGCTGTCGGCGGCCGGCGTGGACGTCTACCTGGTGGGACCGATGCCGACGCCGGCGGTGGCGTATCTGACGCGGGCCCTGAGGCTGCAGGCCGGTGCGGTGATCAGCGCCTCGCACAATCCGTTCGAGGATAACGGCATCAAGCTCTTCTCGAGCATGGGCACCAAGCTCCCGGACAAGGTGGAACGGGCCATGGAGGCGGCCATGGGCGGCCCCCTCCAATGCCAGCCGTCGGCGCGCCTCGGTAAGGCCCGCCGCATCGACGATGCCGCGGGACGCTACATCGAGTTCTGCAAGAGCGCGTTCCCTAATGAGATGGACCTGCGCGGACAAAAGATCGTGGTCGATTGCGCGCACGGCGCGACTTACCACATCGCGCCGCACGTGTTTCACGAATTGGGCGCCGAAGTGGTGCCCATCGGCGTGCAGCCCAGCGGGCTCAACATCAACGAAGGCTGCGGCTCGACCCACGCGGAAACGCTCCAGGCCGCCGTCCGCGAGCAGGGTGCCGATCTCGGTGTGGCCTTTGACGGGGACGGGGACCGGGTGCTGATGGTCGACGCCGAGGGACGCCTGTACGACGGGGATCAGCTGCTTTATGTCATCGCCCGGCACCGTCTGAAGTCAGGGACGCTGCGCGGGGGCGTGGTGGGGACGCTGATGACCAATCTTGGGGCGGAACATGCCTTCGAGAAACTGAAGATCCCTTTCGCGCGCGCCAACGTGGGCGACCGCTATGTCCTGGAAATGATGAAGGCCCAGGGCTGGCAGCTTGGGGGGGAGGGCTCCGGGCATCTCATATGCCTGGACAAGCACAGCACCGGCGACGGGATCATCTCGGCGCTGCAGGTCATGCACGCCTTGCGCGCCGCCAAGGCAACGCTTGCGGAGGCGACCCGGGACCTCACGCTCTATCCGCAGGTCCTCGTCAACGTTCGGGTACCCAGGGAGTTCGATGCGCGGGCCAATATCGCCGTCCAGGCGGCGCTGGTCGAAGCCGAGTGCGAGCTCAACGGGACAGGACGTTTGCTGCTGCGCTCATCGGGTACCGAACCCGTGGTCCGGGTGATGGTCGAGGGACGGTCATTGGAGAAGGTGCGGCACTGGGCCGACGCCATCGCCGAGACGGTTCGTGTCGCGGCCGGCGCGTGACGCGCCCGGGGCAGTTAGCCGAACTTCCCGGTGATATAGTCTTCGGTGGCCTTCTTCTTCGGCGTCGTGAACACGACGTCGGTATCGCCGAACTCGATGAGCTCCCCCAAATACATGTAGGCGGTGTAGTCCGAGACGCGGGCGGCTTGCTGCATGTTATGGGTGACGATGACGATGGTGTAATCGGTCTTGAGCTCGTGGATGAGCTCCTCGATATGGGCGGTCGAAATCGGGTCGAGCGCGGAGGCAGGTTCGTCCAGCAGCACCACTTCCGGCCGCACGGCGATGGCGCGCGCGATGCACAGGCGCTGCTGCTGCCCGCCCGACAGGCTCGTGCCGCTTTGCTTGAGCTTATCCTTGACTTCCCCCCACAGGGCGGCCTTGCGCAGCGCCCACTCCACGCGGTCGGCCATGTCTCGTCGACTGAGGCTCTCATAGAGCTTGACCCCGAACGCGATGTTGTCGTAGATCGACATCGGAAATGGCGTCGGCTTCTGGAACACCATGCCCACGCGGGCGCGCAGCTTATAGAGGTCCTGCCCCGGATCGAGGATGTTCTCGTGGTCCAGGATCACCTCCCCCTCCGCGCGGTGTTTGGGGTAGAGCTCATACATCCGGTTGAAGATGCGCAGCAGCGTCGACTTGCCGCAGCCTGAGGGGCCGATGAAGGCGGTGACACGCTGCTCGGGAATATCGAGGTTGATGTTCTTGAGCGCGTGGAAGCTGCCGTAATAGAAATTCAGGTTGCGCACCGTGATCTTGGCGGCGGACGGCTGCGGGATCGGACTGAGTTGTTCTTTGCTGGTCTGGATGCTCATAGCGGATGGGATTTCTGACGGAATAGGATGCGGGCAAGGATGTTGAGGCCCAGGACGCCGATCGTGGTGAGCAACGCCCCGCCCCAGGCCAGGACATGCCAGTCGTCATAGGGACTCAGGGCGAAATTGAAGATGACCATCGGCAGGTTGGCCATGGGCTTGTTCATGTCCAGGCTCCAGAACTGATTGTTGAGCGCCGTGAACAGCAGGGGTGCGGTCTCGCCGGTGATGCGCGCGACCGCCAGCAGCATGCCGGTGAGGATGCCGGCGCGGGCCGATCTCAGGGTGACCAGGGTAATGATCTTCCAGTGGGGGGCGCCCAGCGCGGCCGCCGCCTCGCGCAGGGTGTGGGGGACGAGGCGCAGCATGTTCTCCGTGGTGCGCACCACGACCGGGATGACCAGCAGAGCCAGGGCGAAGACGCCGGCCCAGCCGGAGAAGTGGCGGGTGTGCACCACATAGATCTCATAGACGAAAAGCCCAAGGATGATCGATGGAGCGCTCAGCAGCACGTCGTTGATGAAGCGGGTGGCCGGCGCGAGCCAGCCGCGCTGCCCGAATTCCGCCAGGTAGACGCCGGCAAGGATGCCGACGGGCGTACCCAGGGCGGTCGCGAAAACGGTGAGATAGAGGCTGCCCACGATCGCGTTGGACAGGCCGCCGGGCACGCCGGGCGGCGGCGTGACCAGCGTGAAGAGGGAAGGCGTCATGGCCACGGCCCCCTTCAGCACGAGGGTCCAGAGTATCCAGCCCAGCCAGAATAGGCCGAAGCCCATCGCGAGCATGGAAACGGCCAGATTGACGCCGTTCACGAGGCGTCTACGGGTGTAAAGGGACCACATCATAGCCTCATATCAGGACAGCTGGCCTTCCTTCCTGGTCAACTGGATGAGCAGCAGTTTGGCCAAGGACAGCACGACGAACGTGATGACGAACAAGATGAGGCCGAGTTCGATCAGGGAACCCGCATAGCGCTTGCCATAGGCCTCGGTGAATTCGTTGGCGATCGACGAGGCGATGCTCGTTCCCGGCATGAGGAGCGATGCGCTGAAGTCATGGGCATTGCCGATGACGAAGGTGACCGCCATCGTCTCGCCCAATGCGCGGCCAAGTCCCAGCATGATGCCGCCGACGACGCCCGCCTTGGTGTAGGGGAGAACGACATGCCACACCACTTCCCAGGTGGTGGCGCCGAGCCCGTAGGCCGACTCCTTGAGCATGGCCGGGACGATCTCGAAGACGTCGCGCATGACCGAGGCGATGAAGGGGATCACCATGATCGAGAGGATGAGGCCGGCGGCCAGCATCCCGATGCCCATGGGGGGGCCGTTGAAGATGGGGCCGACCACGGGCCAGTTGCCCATTTTGTCGCTGATCCAGGGTTCAACCTTGTCGGCGAACGCGGGGGCGAAGACGAACAGACCCCACATGCCATAGATGATGCTGGGGATTCCGGCCAGCAGCTCGACGGCGATTCCGAGGGGCTGCTTCAGCCAGCGTGGCGAGAGTTCCGTGAGAAACAAGGCAATGCCGAAGCTGACCGGTATGCCGATCAGCATGGCGATCACGGAGGTGACCAGCGTGCCGTACACGGCAACGGCCGCGCCAAAGTTGTCGGTCACTGGATTCCAGTGCCGGCTGACCAGGAAATGGAAGCCGAAGGCCTTGATGGCAGGCATGCTGCCCACGATCAGCGATCCGATGATGCCGAGCAGCACGGCCAGGACGGAGAAGGCGAAGAAGCGAGTGGCGCCCCGGAAACCGCGATCAAGCAGGCGTTGTCGGTTGAGATGGGCGTCGGTGAATGTTTTGGACATCGTGGCCTGGTTGGGCAAGTCTGATGGCAGCAAAAAAGGCCCCCTATTATAGTCGCAATGGGACAATATTTGTTGCCGGGCGTGCGGGCGGCGTCGCAGCCCTGCCGTGCGGCCCAGCGGCAAGACAGCAGTTCCGGCGAGTTCCTCCGCGTATTCTAAAGGACAAAGATGACCGAAATGTGACAAGTGTGACAATCAGATGTCACGCCGCATGTTTCCGGGGCGGACCGTCTTGAGCGAGGGAGTCCCTGCGCGAAGCGCGTGGCCTGATCGCGCCCCGAGGCATGGGGTGGCGTGAGGATTTGCACGGTGCTGCCGACGTCGTACCCGCTTCGCCTGTGCCTCGGCGCATCGCGGCGCAGTGCGATAGAATGCTCCCTCAAAATCCAGCGAAAGACCAGTTTGACGCCCCCCGCAGACCATAATCCGTCACCCTCGCACGCGCTCGCCATCCTGCGGCTGGCATGGCCCATATATGTCGCCCAGATCGCCGTCCTTGCGAATGCCGTGATTGACACCGCGATGGCCGGGCATCTGTCCACGATTGATCTCGCTGCGGTGGGCATCGGGGCGTCTATTCAGGCCACTGTATTCATGTCTTTGCTCGGCGTCTTGCTGGCGTTGCCGCCGCTTGTCGGCCAGCTTTACGGGGCCGGCCGTTGCGAAGCGATCGGCCGGGAGATTCACCAGAGCCTATGGGTATCGCTCGCGTTGGCGCTCCTTTCGATCATCGCGTTGACGCATCCGGGCCCCTTCATGGCGGTGTCCCGGTTGCAGCCCGGGGTGGCGGAAAAGGTGCGAAGCTACCTGGCGGCCTCCGCTTGGGGCGTGCCCGGCACGCTCGCATTCCGCCTTTTCTTTGGCTTTTCGACCGGGATCGGCCGTCCGTGGCCGGTGACGATGTTCAACCTTCTGGCCCTCGCCCTCAAGGTGCCCCTGAACTATCTGTTGATGTATGGCCTGTACGGCGTCCCGCGCATGGGAGCGCCCGGATGCGCCGTCGCAACCGCCATCGATGCCAATCTGATGGCGGTTCTCGCCTGGGGCTGGTGCCTGACCCGACGCGACTACGCGCAATTCAATCTCCATGCGCGGTGGTCCTGGCCTGACTGGAAGGCCATCGTGTCCTTCATGAGGCTCGGTGTGCCCATAGGATTGACCTTCTTCGCCGACGTGACGGCGTTCACGTTCATGGCGCTTTTCATCGCCCGGCTGGGCCCCGTGTATTCGGCCGCCCACCAGATCGCGGCGAACATCGCGGTGTTCGCCTATATGATCCCGCTGGCGCTCGGCAGTGCCGCCGCGGTGCTCGTAGGGCAGGCCGTCGGGGCGGGCCAACTTGCCGGCGCCCGGCACCTGAGCTGGACGGGGATCCGCCTGGGGATAGGGATTGCGCTGGGTGTCAGCCTGCTGCTGTGGACCCAGTCGGAGCGCATCGCGGCGCTCTATACCTCGGCGCACGCGGTGCGGGCCGTCGCCGCCCACCTTATCGTGCTGGTTGGCTTCTACCATCTCGCGGACGCCCTGCAGGCCACCGCGGTCAACGTCCTGAGGGGCTACAAGAAATCCGGCGTCCCGATGCTGATCTACACGAGTGCGCTCTGGGGCCTGGGCATCGGGGGGGGCGTGACCCTGGGGTTGACCGATTGCCTCGGCCCCGCACGCGGGGCCGCCGGATTCTGGATCGCGGCAGTGGCGAGCCTGGGATTGGTGGGGCTGCTCGTCGCGCTTTATCTGGATCACGTCAGCAAGGCCCCGCAGCCTGGCACCAATCAGATCATTTCCCGATAGTGCCCGCGCCGGTTCCGAGCGGCCCTGCCGCCTGTCGTGTCGATCCCGGCGGCCTGATGGGGATATCCCGTGCGGTCTCGTGTTTGCCGGGGCGCCGCAAGAGCGCTGCGGGGTGCTATAATCCGGACTTCGTTGTCGCATTTGGCGCGCGGGGAAGCGGCGCGGCCCGCATGATCAGGGGCTCGGGATTGACCCCGGGGGGCATCGCCGGTAGTATCTGCTCTCTTTTTTTGGGGGGGGGTGGGCGATGCGAAGAAAGCTCGTGGTCGGCAATTGGAAGATGCATGGCAATTTGGCGCAGAATCAGGGGCTTCTGGATGCCCTGGCGGCCGCTTTGAATGACCGGACGGGCGCCGATTTCGGCGTGTGCGTGCCCTTTCCCTATCTTTTCCAGGCGCAGGCCGCGCTGACCGGCACGCGCCTTTCGTGGGGGGCGCAGGACGTGAGCGAGCATGCGCAGGGGGCCTACACCGGAGAGGTCTCGGCGGCGATGCTGAACGACTTTGGCGCGCGCTACGCGCTCGTGGGACATTCCGAGCGCCGTGCGCTGTATGGCGAAGACGATGAAAGGGTGGCCAAGAAGTTCGTCGCCGCGGCTCGTGCCGGTTTGATTCCCATCCTGTGCGTGGGCGAGTCCCTCGGCGAGCGGGAGGGAGGGGTGACCGAGGCCGTGGTGGCCCGTCAGCTGGATGCCGTGATCGAGGCCGCCGGCCTGGATCTGTTCGCTCGCGCCGTGGTGGCCTACGAACCCGTGTGGGCGATCGGCACCGGCAAGACCGCGACGCCGGAACAGGCGCAGGCCGTGCATGCCTTCATCAGGGAGCGGGTTGCGCAGGCGAGCCGTGAACTGGCCGATCGCCTGACGATCCAATACGGGGGTAGCGTAAAGGCGGCGAATGCGGCACAATTGTTCGCTATGCCCGATATCGACGGCGGGTTGATCGGCGGGGCTTCCCTGGTCGCAGAGGAGTTCGTGGCCATCTGCATGGCCGCATAGCAGCGCGCCGCCTGACCGGACCTGGCGCCACGGGGCAGGCCCTGAGGCCTCCTCCCGTGGGCGTTCGACAACGCAATGATGGGTTGAAATGGAAATTCTTGTCTGGATTGTACATGTGCTTGCCGCCCTGGCCATTATCGGCCTCGTGCTGCTGCAGCACGGGAAGGGTGCCGACATGGGGGCCGCCTTCGGCAGCGGCGCCTCGGGCAGCCTGTTCGGCGCGACAGGATCCGCCAACTTCCTGAGTCGCACCACCGCGATCCTGGCCGCCGTGTTCTTCATGACCAGCCTCGGGCTGACCTATTTGTCGGAGCAAACCGCGAAGCCCGGGGGCGTGATGACGTCGCAGAACACGATCATGCCGAAGAGCTTGCCTGCTTCAAGCGGCCCTGCCCTGCCGTCGCCGGCGAGCCCGGCCAATGCCGCACCCAAGCCCAAGGACATTCCGAAGTAATTTCGGTCTGCAGGATCGCCGGAAGCCGCGTTTTTGCTCGGCCGCCGCACACGCGGCGGTCAGCCGCATGCGCCCGTGGAGGCCGTCGCCCGCCGCCTCGTGGCCGGCGGGCGACCGGTGTCAGGTGCGCTTGACAGCGGTTTCGCGGCAAAACTAAACTGGGGCGTTTTGCGATCGCATTGGGCGCGCGTGCAGGAGCCAATTGGACATGCTTGCGGGTTATTTTCCCATCTTGTTGTTCATCCTCGTCGGCCTGGCGTTCGGCGTGGTGCCCGTGCTGATGGGCCGCGTGCTGGCACCCCATCGCCCGGACAGCGAGAAGCTGTCTCCCTACGAGTGCGGCTTCGAGGCGTTCGAAGACGCGCGCATGAAATTTGACGTCCGCTACTACCTGGTGGCGATCCTTTTCATCCTGTTCGATCTTGAGATCGCGTTCCTGTTTCCCTGGGCGGTGGTGCTCGACAAGCTGGGCTGGACCGGTTTCGTCGCCATGATGGTGTTCTTGGGCATCCTGCTGGTGGGCTTCGCGTACGAATGGACGAAGGGGGCCTTGGAATGGGAATAGAAGGGGTTCTCGACAAGGGGTTCGTGACCACCACGGCGGACAAGCTCATCAACTGGACCCGCACGGGCTCGCTCTGGCCGATGACCTTCGGGCTCGCCTGCTGTGCGGTGGAGATGATGCAGGCGGGGGCCTCGCGCTACGACCTGGATCGCTTTGGTGTGGTCTTCCGCCCAAGCCCCAGGCAGTCCGACGTGATGATCGTGGCCGGTACCCTGACCAACAAGATGGCGCCGGCGTTGCGCAAGGTGTACGACCAGATGGCCGAGCCGCGCTGGGTGATTTCCATGGGCTCGTGCGCGAACGGCGGGGGCTATTACCACTACTCGTATTCGGTGGTGCGCGGGTGCGATCGCATCGTTCCGGTGGACATCTATGTTCCGGGCTGCCCGCCGACGGCGGAAGCGCTGCTCTATGGCATCTTGCAGCTGCAGAACAAGATCAGGCGGACCAACACGATTGCGCGCTGAGGGGCAGGCGGAACGCATGGGGCGAGTGTTGACCCCGACGAACAGATCAATTCTTGCATAGGAGCGGGGCCACGCGGCACGTCCGGGTCACCCAGACCCGGGGAGGCGGCGCCGGCACCGGGATGTGAATGGCGTCCTCACTGGACAGACTGGCTGCGGCGATCGCCGAGACCCTGGAGGGGAAGGTTGTCTCTCTCACTGAAAGGCTTGAGGAACTCACACTGGTCGTGGGCGCCGACGCGTGGCTGGAGGCCGCGCAGGCGCTTCGGGACGATGCCCGCCTTCGCTTCGAGCAGCTGATCGACCTGGCGGGCATCGACTATGCCCAACACGGCGACGGCAAATGGCAGGGGCCGCGCTTTGCCGTGGTTTATCACCTGCTGTCGGTGACGCACAACTGGCGGCTGCGCGTGCGGGTATTCGCCGCCGATGAGGCATGGCCCCTGGTGCCTTCGGTGCTTCCGCTGTGGCCTGGCGCCAACTGGTATGAACGGGAGGCCTTCGACCTGTACGGCATCCTGTTCGAGAACCACCCCGATCTGCGGCGTCTTCTCACCGATTATGGCTTCGTGGGGCATCCGTTCCGCAAGGACTTCCCGCTCTCAGGCCACGTCGAGATGCGCTATGACCCCGACGAGCGGCGGGTCGTCTATCAGCCGGTCAGCATCGAACCCCGTGAACTCGTGCCGCGCATCGTCCGCGAGGAGAACTACGGTGGCTGAAATCCGCAACTACACCATGAACTTCGGACCGCAGCATCCGGCGGCCCACGGCGTGCTCCGGCTCGTCCTCGAACTGGACGGGGAGGTCATCGAGCGGGCGGACCCCCATATCGGCCTCCTGCACCGGGCCACCGAGAAGCTCGCCGAGAACAAGACCTTCCTCCAGGCGCTGCCCTATATGGACCGCCTGGACTATGTGTCGATGATGTGCAACGAGCACGCCTACGTCATGGCGGTGGAGAAGCTGCTCGGGCTCGAAGTGCCCATTCGCGCGCAGTACATCCGGGTGATGTTCGACGAGATCACGCGGTTGCTCAACCATCTGCTCTGGCTGGGGGCGCATGCGCTCGACGTGGGCGCAATGACCGTCTTCCTCTATGCCTTCCGCGAGCGCGAGGACCTGATGGACTGCTACGAAGCGGTCTCCGGGGCGCGGCTGCATGCGGCCTACTACCGGCCCGGTGGCGTCTACCGCGATCTTCCGGACAGCATGCCGCAATATGCGGCGAGCCGTTATCACCATGCCGCCGCGGTCAAGGAGCTCAACGAGAACCGCTCCGGTTCGCTGCTCGATTTCATCGAGGACTTCACGCGGCGCTTTCCCGGCTATGTCGATGAGTACGAGACGCTGCTGACCGACAATCGCATCTGGAAGCAGCGCACCGTCAGCATCGGGGTCGTATCGCCCGAGCGGGCACTGGCGCTGGGTTTCACCGGACCGATGCTGCGCGGCTCCGGGGTCGAGTGGGACTTGCGCAAGAAGCAGCCGTACGAGGCCTACGAGCAGGTCGAATTCGATATCCCGGTCGGGGTCAACGGCGATTGCTATGACCGCTACCTCGTGCGCATCGAGGAGATGCGCCAGTCCAACCGGATCATCCGGCAGTGCGTCGACTGGCTGCGTACGCATCCGGGGCCGGTGATCGCGGACAACCACAAAGTGGCGCCGCCCTCGCGGCTGGCGATGAAGGAAAGCATGGAAGAGCTGATTCACCATTTCAAGCTCTTCACCGAGGGCATGCACGTCCCCGAGGGCGAGGCCTATGCGGCTGTGGAGCACCCCAAGGGCGAGTTCGGCATCTACTTGGTTTCCGACGGGGCGAACAAGCCCTATCGCATGAAGATCCGCGCGCCCGGCTTCGCGCATCTGGCCGCCATGGATGAGATGGCGCGCGGGCATATGATCGCCGACGTCGTGGCCATCATCGGAACGCAGGACATCGTGTTTGGGGAGATCGACCGCTAAATGCTATCCAGCGAAACACTCGCCGCCATCGACAAGGAAATCGCCAAGTACCCGCCCGAGCAGCGCCGCTCGGCGGTGATGTCGGCTCTGCGGCTCGCCCAGGTCGAGAAGGGCTGGCTGTCCGACGAGACCATGGCGTTCGTGGCCCAGTATCTCGACATGCCGCCGATCGCGGTGCGCGAGGTCGCCACCTTCTACAACATGTATGAGCTCGCGCCCGTGGGCCGGTACAAGATCACGGTGTGCACCAATCTTTCCTGTTCCCTCTCGGGCGCCCTGGATATCGTCGAGCATCTGAAGAAGCGCCTCAACATCGAGGTGGGACAAACCACCGCCGACGGCAAATTCACGCTGCGGGCCGCCGAATGCATGGGCGCCTGCGGCGATGCCCCCTTGTGCACCATCAACAATCATCGCATGGAGGGCTTCCTTACGCCGGAGACGATCGATCGCCTCCTCTCCGAGCTGGAATAGACCCGATATGGCCAACGAAGTCATCTTCAATACCCGGCATCTGGATCGCCCGTGGACCCTCGAGACGTATCGCAGCGCCGGCGGCTATGAAACCTTGCGCCGCCTCGTGACGGAGCAGGTGGCGCCCGAGGCGATCATCAACGAGGTCAAGAAGTCGGGCCTGCGGGGGCGCGGCGGCGCCGGCTTTCCGACCGGGCTCAAATGGAGCTTCATGCCGCGCCATTTGCCGGGCGACAAGTATCTCGTGTGCAATTCCGACGAGGGCGAACCGGGCACCTTCAAGGACCGCGATATCCTGCGCTTCAATCCCCATGTCGTGATCGAGGGGATGGCGATCGCCGCCTATACGATGAACATCAGGACGGGCTACAACTATATTCACGGCGAGATCTTCGAGGTCTATGAACGCTGCGAGGAGGCGGTGGCCGAGGCCTACGCGGGCGGGTTCCTCGGCGATCGCCTGTTCGGCACGGATTTCTGTTTCCACCTCCATAACCATCACGGGTACGGCGCCTACATCTGCGGCGAGGAAACGGCGCTGCTCGAGTCCATTGAGGGCAAGAAGGGGCAGCCGCGCTTCAAGCCGCCCTTTCCGGCGAGCTTCGGCCTGTACGGCAAACCCACCAACATCAACAACACCGAGACCTACGCCTGCATCCCGTACATCGTCCGGCACGGCGGCCAGAAGTTTCTCGAGCTGGGCAAGCCCAACAACGGCGGCACCAAGATCTTTTCCGTGTCAGGGCACGTCAACCGGCCGGGTAACTACGAAGTACCGCTCGGCACGCCCTTCCGGGAGCTTCTCGATCTGGCGGGCGGCATGCGCGGCGGGCGCCGCCTCAAGGCGTGCATCCCGGGCGGATCCTCGGTCCCCGTGGTGCCCGGTGAGGTGATGATGGATCTGACCATGGACTACGATGCGATCGCCAAGGCGGGTTCGTCCCTGGGCGCGGGGTCGGTGATCATCATGGACGATACCGTGTGCATGGTTCGCGCGCTCGAGCGGCTGTCATATTTCTATTTCGAGGAATCGTGCGGGCAGTGCACGCCGTGCCGGGAAGGCACCGGATGGCTGTACCGGATCATTCATCGCATCGAACACGGGCAGGGACGCCCCGAGGACCTGGATCTGCTCGAGCAGGCGGCGAGCAACATCGGGGGGCGCACGATCTGCGGCCTGGGCGATGCGGCGGCCACGCCGGTCAAGAGCTTCCTCAAGCATTACCGGGCCGAATTCGAGCACCACATCCAGCATGGCAGCTGCATGGTGTAGGGCGGGCGGCGCGAGGAACGATCGGGAATTCCTATGATTGAACTTGAGATCGACGGCAAGGGCGTAACGGTGGCGGACGGCAGCACCATCATGGATGCCGCGCGCGAGGCCGGGATCTACATTCCGCATTTCTGCTACCACAAGAAGCTATCCATCGCCGCCAACTGCCGGATGTGCCTCGTGCAGGTGGAGAAAGCCGCCAAGCCGCTCCCGGCCTGCGCGACGCCCGTGACCGAGGGGATGCGCGTGTTCACCCATTCGGAGAACGCCATTCGGGCCCAAAAGGGGGTCATGGAGTTTCTCCTGATCAACCATCCCCTGGACTGTCCCATCTGCGACCAGGGGGGCGAGTGCCAGCTGCAGGACCTCGCGGTGGGCTACGGGGCGAGCAGCTCGCGCTATGGAGAGGCCAAGCGGGTGGTGCTCAACAAGGACCTGGGGCCCCTGGTCGCCACCGACATGACCCGCTGCATTCATTGCACCCGCTGCGTGCGCTTCGGACAAGAGATCGCCGGCATCCAGGAGCTGGGGATGATCGGACGCGGCGAGCATGCGGAGATCACCCCGTTCGTCGCGCACACGGTCGATTCCGAGCTGTCCGGCAACGTCATCGATCTGTGTCCGGTGGGCGCGCTCACCAGCAAGCCGTTCCGCTACACCGCCCGCAGCTGGGAGCTCTCGTCGCGGCTATCGGTGAGCCCGCACGACGCTCTGGGCTCCAACCTGCGGCTGCAGGTGAAGCAAAACCGCGTCATGCGGGTGCTCCCCCTGGAAAACGAGGCGCTCAACGAGTGCTGGCTGTCCGACAAGGATCGCTTCTCCTACGAGGCGCTCAACGCCGAGGAACGGCTGACGCGCCCGATGATCTCCCGCGATGGGCATTGGCGCGAGTGCGAGTGGCCGGAGGCGCTGGAACACGTCGCCACGGCATTGGCGCGCATCCGCGCCGACCACGGGCCGGACGCGATCGGCGCGCTGGCGGTGCCGCACGCCACGCTGGAAGAGCTCTATCTGCTGCAAAAGCTGATGCGCGGACTGGGCACCGGCAACGTTGACCACCGTCTTCGGCAGGCCGACTTCAGCCTTGACCCCGCGCGCACCGGCGCGCCCTGGCTGGGCCAGACCGTCGCCTCGCTCTCGGGGCTCGACGCCGTCCTGGTCATCGGCAGCGCCTTGCGCAAGGATCACCCCCTGATCGCGCAGCGGCTGCGACAGGCGGTGAAGCGCGGCGCCGAATTGCACGTCGTCAATTCCACCGACGACGACCTCCTGGTGCCCATCGCCAGCCGGATGATCGTCCGTCCTTCCGCACTGGCGGATGCGATTTCGGAAATTCTGCACGCCGCCTGCGAGCATAAAGGCGTCGAGGTGCCGGCCCGCTGGAAGGGCGCGGCAATCGCGGTGCGCGAGGCGGCCCGGGCCACCGCGCGCGCCTTGATCGAGGGCCGCGCCAGCGGCGTTCTGCTGGGCAATCTGGCCCAACATCACCCGGCCTATGGGCGCATCGCCCTGCTGGCGCAGGATCTTGCGCGCGTCACCGGCAGCACCTGCGGCGTGCTGGGGGAAGCGGCCAACAGCGTGGGCGCCTACGTCGCGGGGGCGGTGCCCAGACCCATAGGCGCCGATGCGCTGCAGGGACGCAATGCCGGGGAGATGCTCGCAAGCCCCCGACGGGCCTATGTGCTGCTCGGCGTGGAGCCGGAACTCGACTGCCGCGACCCCGCGGGTGCGCTGGCCGCCATGAAGTCAGCCGAGTTCGTGGTGGCGCTCACCGCCTTCAAGACGCGCGCCCCCGACTATGCCGAGGTGATTCTGCCCATCGCGCCCTTCAGCGAAACCGCGGGGAGCTTCATCAACACCGAAGGACGCCTCCAAAGCTTCCAGGCGGCGGTCACGCCGCAAGGCGAGGCCCGTCCGGCCTGGAAGGTGCTGCGCGTGCTGGGGAACTTGTTGTCGCTGGCGGGTTTCGATTACGAGACGGTCAACGACGTGCGCATGGCCATCGGCGCGCCGGCCCCCTCGATGCTCGAGAACACGGTCGCGTGCGAGGGCGCCTTGCCCGACATGCAGGCGAGCGGGATCGAGCGCATCGGGGAGATCCCTCCCTACTACGCCGATGCGATCGTGCGCCGCGCGCGCGCGCTGCAGGCGACGAAAGATGCGGCCGAGCCGGTGGCCTGGATGACCTCTCGGCTGATGGCGCAGCTGGGCGTGGCGAGCGACGAGTGGGTGCGCATCCGCCAGGGGCAGGGTGCGGCCGAGGTGCGGGTGCGTGCGGACGATCGGCTTCCCGACGGCTGCGTGCGGCTGGCCGCCGGGCATCCGGCAACGGCCGGGCTGGACGCCATGTTTGGCGAGGTCACGGTCGAGGCCATGGGCGTTCGACCGGGCCTTTCACCTGTTTCCGCCTGACAGAGAAGACATGATGGCATTTTGGCAAGGGATCCTCGGGATTGCATGGACGCCGGTCTGGGCGCTCGTCAAGATCATTGCGATCATTGCGCCGCTGATGATCGGCGTCGCCTACCTGACGTATGCCGAACGCAAGGTGATCGGCTACATGCAGGTGCGCATCGGTCCGAACCGCGTGGGCTTCAAGGGTTTGCTCCAGCCCATCGCGGATGGCCTGAAGCTCCTGATGAAGGAAATCGTCGTGCCCTCGGGCGCGTCGAAGGGCCTGTTCGTCCTGGCGCCCATGCTCATGATTGCCCCCGCGCTGGCGGCTTGGGCGGTGGTCCCCTTCAGCCCTCGCATGGTGCTCGCCAACATCGATGCCGGGCTGCTCTATATTCTCGCGATGACGTCCATGGGCGTATACGGCGTGATCATTGCCGGCTGGGCGTCAAATTCCAAGTACGCCTTCCTGGGCGCCATGCGCTCGGCCGCACAGATCGTCTCCTACGAGATCGCCATGGGGTTTGCCCTGGTGGGCGTTTTGATGGCCGCCCATAGCCTCAATCTGGTCGACATCGTGCAGGCACAGCGAGGCGGGGTCTTTCACTGGTACTGGCTGCCGCTCTTGCCCCTGTTCGTTGTTTACTTCATCAGCGGCGTGGCGGAGACCAACCGGGCGCCGTTCGACGTGGCCGAGGGGGAGTCCGAGATCGTCGCGGGCTTCCACGTGGAATACTCCGGCATGGCCTTCGCCGTGTTCTTCCTGGCCGAGTATGCCAACATGATCCTGGTGGCCATGCTCGCGAGCCTCCTGTTCCTGGGCGGATGGGAGCCGCTGTTTCCCATTGCCCCCTTGACCTGGGTCCCGGGCTTCGTCTGGCTGCTGGGCAAGGTGGCTTTCATGCTGCTCCTGTTCCTGTGGGCGCGCGCGACCTTTCCGCGCTACCGCTACGACCAGATCATGCGGCTGGGCTGGAAAGTGTTCATTCCCGTGACCCTCGTCTGGATCGTGGCCGTGGGTCTTGTCCTGCAGACGCCTTACCGCTATCTGGTCCATTGAGGATTCGAAGGCCTGCCATGAACCGCATCAAGAACTTCTTCTCAAGCTTCCTGCTGATCGAGCTGCTGAAGGGCATGGCACTCACGGGCCGCCAGCTGTTCGCGCGCAAGATCACCGTGCTCTACCCGGAGGAGCGCACGCCGCAATCGCCGCGCTTCCGCGGCCTGCACGCGCTGCGCCGCTATCCCAATGGCGAGGAGCGGTGCATCGCCTGCAAGCTGTGCGAGGCGGTGTGCCCTGCCCTGGCGATCACCATCGAGTCGGCCGTGCGCACCGATGGAACGCGGCGTACGACGCGCTACGACATCGATCTCACCAAATGCATCTTTTGCGGCTTTTGCGAGGAATCGTGCCCGGTGGATTCCATTGTCGAGACGCGCATCTTCGAATACTGCGGCGAGAAGCGCGGCGACTTGCTGTATACCAAGCCCATGCTGCTTGCGCTGGGCGAGCAGTACGAAAGCCAGCTTGCCCAGGATCGGGCCTGCGATGCCAAATACCGCTAAGGGGTGGGACTTGTCAACGGACCGAACTTTTTCAGGCGCCATAAATGGATTTTGAGACCTTTGTCTTCTATAGCTTCGGCGCGATCCTGGTCGCCTCGGGCCTGCGCGTGGTGACCGCCCGCAATCCGGTGCACGCCGCCCTGGCGCTGGTGCTCGCCTTCTTCACCGCCGCCGGCCTGTGGATCCTCCTGGAGGCCGAGTTCCTCGCGATCACGCTGGTGCTCGTCTACGTCGGCGCGGTCATGGTGCTGTTCCTGTTCGTCGTGATGATGCTGGACCTCAACCTCACCAAGCTGCGCGAGGGCTTCTGGAGCTATCTCCCGGTAGCGGTGGCGGTCGCCGCCATCATGGGCTTCGAGATGGTCACCGTCCTTTATGGACGCTCGTTCGGATCCCAGGCGGTGGCCGAGCCCGCCGGCTACAGCAACACCAAGGCCCTCGGGAGCCTCCTTTACACCCAGTACCTCTATCCTTTCGAAGTCGCGGCGGTGATCCTGCTGGTGGCGATCGTGGCGGCGATCGCGCTGACCATGCGCCACCGGAAGGACACCAAATACCAGAATCCGGCGTCTCAGGTCGCGGTGAGGCGGCAAGACCGCGTGCGCATGGTCAAGATGAAGGCCACGCCGCGCGCGGCGGCGCTCGAGTCGAAGGAATGAACAGGGAGACAAGACGTTGCTCACCATCTCGCATTATCTGATCCTGGCGGCCATATTGTTCTGCATCAGCGTACTGGGGATCTTCCTCAACCGCCGCAACGTGATCATCCTGCTGATGTCGATCGAGCTTATGCTGCTCGCCGTCAACCTGAACTTCATCACGTTCTCCCATTACCTGAACGACATGGCCGGGCAGGTGTTCGTCTTCTTCATCCTCACGGTCGCCGCCGCGGAGGCGGCCATCGGTCTGGCCATCCTGGTGGTGCTTTTCCGCAACCTGAAGACCATCGACGTGGATGAACTCGATCAGTTGCGCGGCTAGGCGGGCGTTCTCCATCACGACACCGATTCGGACAATCCTATGACGAACATGCAGATGCTCTACTTGTGGGTTCCCCTGAGCCCGCTGATCGGTGCGGCGGTCGCAGGACTCCTGGGGCATTGGATCAGCAGGCGGCTCGCGCACGGCGTGACCATCCTGGGAGTCGGCTGCGCCTTCGTCGGATCACTGGTCGTATTTCTGGATGTCCTGGCGGGCCGCACCTATGACGGGACGGTCTACACCTGGCTCGTCGCCGGCGCCACCCCGCTTCACATCGGCTTCCTGATCGACCGCCTGAGCGCGCTCATGATGCTGGTGGTGACCTTCGTCTCGTTGATGGTGCATGTCTATACCATCGGTTACATGCACGACGATCCCGGCTACAAGCGCTTCTTCAGCTATATATCGCTCTTTACCTTCGCCATGCTGATGCTGGTCATGGCGAACAATTTTCTGCAGCTCTTCTTCGGCTGGGAAGGGGTGGGGCTGGTGTCGTACCTGCTGATCGGCTTCTGGTACACGCGTCCGAGCGCGATCTACGCCAACCTGAAGGCCTTCCTGGTGAACCGCGTGGGCGATCTGGGCTTTCTCTTGGGCATAGCGCTCGTCCTTCGCCAGTTCGGCACCCTCGACTACAGCGCCGTGTTCGCGCAGGTCCCGGCGGCGGCGCATGTCGCGGTCACGCTGTTTCCCGGGCACCCCTGGATGCTGCTGACGGTGATCAGCCTGCTCCTGTTCGTCGGGGCGATGGGGAAGTCCGCCCAGTTTCCGCTGCACGTATGGCTGCCCGACTCGATGGAAGGCCCGACCCCCATCTCGGCGCTCATCCACGCCGCCACCATGGTCACGGCGGGGATCTTCATGGTGGCGCGCATGTCGCCCATCTTCGAGTGGTCGGACACCGCCTTGTCGGTGGTCATGGTGATCGGCGGGATCACGGCGCTCTTCATGGCCTTCTTGGGGGTCATCCAGAATGACATCAAGCGCGTGGTGGCCTATTCGACCCTCTCCCAACTGGGCTACATGACCGCGGCTTTGGGCGCATCGGCCTACAGCGCGGCGATCTTCCACCTCATGACCCATGCCTTCTTCAAGGCGCTGCTGTTCTTGGCCGCGGGTTCCGTCATCATCGCCATGCATCACGAGCAGGACATGCGCAAGATGGGCGGGCTCAGGAAATACATGCCGATCACCTATGGGACCGCCCTGATCGGTTCCCTTGCGCTTGCCGGCATTCCGCCGTTCGCCGGGTTCTTTTCCAAGGACGCCATCATCGAGGCCATCGGCCACTCAACGCTTCCCGGGGCGGGCTTCGCGCACTTCGCGGTGCTTTCGGGGGTGTTCGTGACGGCGCTCTACACCTTCCGCATGCTGTTCATGACCTTCCACGGAAGCCCTCGCATGGACGAGCATACGCGCGCCCATCTCAAGGAGTCGCCCTGGGTGGTGTGGGTGCCGCTCGTGGCGCTCGCGGTTCCCGCCTTTGCGTCCGGCTTCCTGTTCGTGCGGCCGATGCTCTACGGCAACTATTTTGGCGCCGCCATCGTGGTGCAGGCGCCGCACGCCTGGGCCGCGCAGATGGGCGAGGAATTCCAGGCGCACGGCGGCACGCTCGGGGCGATTGTCCAGGGCTTCTTTTCGGCCCCGTTGTGGCTCGGGCTTGCCGGCATCGGCACGGCGTGGTTCCTGTACCTCAAGAGAACCGACTTGCCGGCGCGCCTCAAGGACCGTTTCGCGCTGATCTATGCGATCCTCGAGCACAAGTATGGGTTCGACGAGTTCAACGACTGGTTCTTTGCCGGGGGCGCGCGACGGCTTGGAGGCTTGCTCTGGCGCTGGGGCGACGTGCGCCTGATCGACGGATTCTTGGTCAACGGCGCTGCCCGCCTGGTAGCCCTTTCCGCGCGCTTCACCCGGCGGCTTCAGTCCGGACTGATTTCCCACTATGCCTTTGCCATGATCATCGGCGTCGCCGTGCTCATCTGGTTTGTGAAGGGCTGAAGGACCAGGACTGGGTGAACATGCCTACGGCGCATACAACACAGGAAGGTGATGATGGCTTCGACTCCATGGCTTAGCTTGGCGATCTGGGTTCCGATCCTCTTTGGCGTGCTGGTCCTCGCCACCGGATCGGACCGCAATGCCCGGTTGGCGCGGTGGCTCGCGCTGGTCGGTGCGGCGGCAGGCTTCCTGGCGTCGATTCCCCTCTACACACAGTTCGACGTGCACACCGCGGGCATGCAGTTCACGGAACTGCATCCCTGGATCGAGGCGCTGCACGTCAATTACCATCTGGGCGTGGACGGGATCTCGGTGCTCTTCATCCTGCTGACGAGCTTCACTACCGTGGTGGTGGTGGCGGCCGGCTGGAAGGTCATCGAAAGGCGCGTCGCCCAGTATATGGCCGCCTTCCTGATCATGTCGGGCCTGATGAATGGCGTGTTCGCCTCGCTCGATGCCATCCTGTTCTATGTGTTCTGGGAGGCCATGCTGATCCCCATGTTCCTGGTGATCGGCGTGTGGGGGGGGCCGAATCGCGTCTATGCGGCGGTCAAGTTCTTCCTGTACACCCTGCTGGGGTCGCTGCTCATGCTGGTGGCCTTCATCTACCTCTATCAGCGCTCAGGCGGCAGCTTCGACATCCTGGATTACCAGCAGCTTCCCTTGGGGCTGCAGGCGCAAGTCCTGATCTTCCTCGCGTTCTTCATGGCCTTCGCGGTGAAGGTGCCGATGTGGCCGGTACACACCTGGCTCCCGGATGCGCACGTGGAGGCGCCCACCGGCGGCTCGGTGGTGCTGGCGGCGATCATGCTGAAGCTCGGCGCCTACGGTTTCCTGCGTTTCTGCCTGCCGATCGCACCCGATGCCAGCCACCTGCTGTCCGGCTTCATGATCGCGCTCTCCTTGATCGCGGTGGTCTATATCGGGCTCGTCGCCCTGGTGCAGGGCGACATGAAGAAGCTCATCGCCTATTCCTCCATTTCGCACATGGGGTTCGTCACGCTGGGGATCTTCCTGTTCAACCGCTTTGGGACGGAAGGGGCGCTGGTGCAGATGATTTCCCATGGATTCGTTTCCGGCGCGCTGTTTCTGTGCGTCGGCGTGCTCTATGATCGCCTGCACTCGCGGCAGATCAATGATTATGGCGGTGTGGTCAACCGCATGCCCTTGTTCGCCACCTTGTTCATGCTGTTCGCCATGGCCAATTCCGGGTTGCCCGCGACGAGCGGGTTCGTGGGCGAATTCATGGTCATCATGGGCTCGATGAAGGTGAATTTCTGGTACTCGGCGGCCGCCGCCACGACCCTGATTTTCGGGGCCGCCTATACCTTGTGGATGTACAAGCGCGTGATCTTCGGCAAAATCACCAATCCTCGGGTGGAAGGCTTGAGCGATCTGTCGACGCGCGAGTTCCTGATCCTGGGCAGCTTGGCGGTGGTCGTGCTCGCGATGGGCGTGTACCCCTTGCCCTTTACCGAAGTCATGCATTCCTCGGTGGCGAATCTCTTGTCACACGTGGCGCAAAGCAAGCTCAAGGGGGCTTGAGTGCGCCAGTTCGCGTTTCTTATGGCCATCGCGGCACGAAGGGACCTTCATGAGCTTTGTTAGCTGGCACGATCTCGCACCCATGCTCCCGGAAATCTTCGTCCTGTGCATGGCCTCGCTCATTCTTCTCGCCGATGCCTTCATCGCCGAGGGCCATCGATTCATCACCTATGCGGCGACGCAAGTCACCCTGCTCGGGGCGGTCCTGCTGACGGCGCAAGGCGCGCATGGGGAAACCGTGACGGCCTTCCACGGCCTGTTTATCGAAGATCCCGTCGCCGATGTGCTGAAGCTCATGCTCTATGTGAGCATCTCGGCCATGCTGGTCTATTCGAAGTCCTACCTGCAGGTGCGCGGCCTGTTCCGGGGAGAGTTCTTCGTGCTGGTGCTGTTTGCGGCCTTGGGCATGATGATCATGATCTCGGCCGGCAACTTCCTGGCGCTCTATCTGGGTCTTGAGTTGCAGGCACTGTGCCTCTATGCGCTGGTGGCGCTCTCGCGCGACTCGGCGGTGGCCACCGAGGCGGCCCTGAAGTACTTCGTGTTGGGGGCCTTGGCGTCCGGGCTTCTGCTCTACGGCATGTCGATGGTCTACGGGGTGACCGGCCATCTCGATCTGAGCGGGATTTCCGCGGTTCTCGCGCATGGCGTGAAGGACCCCACCGTCCTGGTGTTCGGGTTGGTGTTCCTGGTTGCCGGGCTCGCCTTCAAACTGGGGGTCGTGCCGTTCCATATGTGGGTGCCCGATGTCTATCAGGGCGCGCCCACCGCGATGACGCTGTTCATCGGCACGGCCCCCAAGATCGCCGCGTTCGGTTTCGTGATCCGGCTGCTCGTGGGCGGACTGCAGCCCCTTGCGCACGACTGGTCTGGCATGCTGGTGATTCTGTCGGTCTTGTCCATCGCCATCGGGAACATCACGGCCATCGCGCAATCCAATATCAAACGGATGCTCGCGTATTCCACGATCTCGCACATGGGGTTCGTGCTCTTGGGCTTCCTGAGCGGCAACCTGCAAGGCTATGGCGCCGCCATGTTCTACGTTCTGGTCTATGTGCTCATGAGCCTGGGGGCGTTTGGCATGGTGATGTTGCTGTCAAGGCAGGGTTTCGAGGCGGAACACCTGGATGATTTCAAGGGCCTCAATCAACGCAGCCCATGGTACGCCTTCCTGATGCTCGTCGTGATGTTTTCCATGGCCGGAATCCCGCCGACGGCAGGCTTCTATGCGAAGCTCGCGGTGCTCTCCAGCGCCCTCGACGCGGGGTATGTGGGACTCGTCGTCGCGGCGGTGCTGTTCTCCGTGGTCGGCGCGTTCTATTATTTGCGCATCGTCAAGCTTATGTATTTCGATGCGCCCAGCGACCCTTCCGCATGTGGCGCGCACGCGGACGTGGGGGTTCTCATGAGCGCAAACGGGCTGGCCGTCCTGGCGCTGGGCATTTTTCCCCAGCCGCTGATGGCCTTGTGCACTTATTCGATCTGGCATTCCTTATAAATGAGCTCAAATACCACCTTGCTGCTGGCCCTGGCGCTTTTCGCCGCCAATCTGCCGTTCTTCAATGAACGCGTGTTTTTTGTCCGCCGCCCGCGTTCGGGCCGCAAGGCGCTGGGCTGGCGATTCCTCGAACTGGTGGTCCTGTATTTCCTGGTGGGAGGGGTCGCCCGTCTTCTCGAGGCGCAGCTGGGCGCCGTGGCCACGCAGCATTGGGTGTTCTATGTGGTCACCGCGTGCCTGTTTCTGGTGTTCGCCTACCCGGGCTTCGTCTACCGCTATCTGTGGCGCAGGCGCGCGGAGTGAGCGATGAGCCGACCTCAGGCGGGCGCGATGGGGGGAATGCGGACGAGAGGGATCTGAGCGAGTCGGCGCTCGCCTCCAGGACGGTCTATCATGGGCGGCTTCTCCATGTTCGCGAAGACCGGGTGCGTCTGCCCAACGGCCGCGAGGCGACCCGTGAATACATCGTGCACCCGGGTGCCGTGGTGTGTCTGCCGGTGTTCGACAACGGCGATGTCCTGCTCGAGCGGCAATACCGCTATCCGCTGCGGCGCATCTTCTACGAGTTTCCCGCGGGCAAGCTCGAAGCCCTCGAGTCGCCTGCCGCCTGTGCGCGGCGCGAGCTTCTGGAAGAGACGGGCTATTCGGCCGCCCATTGGCGCCGGCTGACCACCATCCATCCGTGCATCGGGTACTCCGACGAGCGGCTGGAATTCTATCTGGCGACGGGGCTTTCCTTTGAGGGCGCCCGTCCCGACGAGGACGAGTTCGTCGAGAGCTTCCGCGTATCGCAAGACGAGGCCATGGAATGGGTGCGCACGGGAAAGATTTCGGAAACCAAGACCGTCATCGGCCTGTTCTGGCTCGAGAAGATCCGCGCCGAAAACTGGTAGGACCTGTTGGCGGGACTCGGGAAGGCCACTGGGGGACACCATGGATCTGATTCTCTGGCGCCATGCCGAAGCGGAAGACGGCGTACCCGACCTGGCGCGCGCCCTGTCCGACAAGGGGCGTGCGCAGGCGGCCGCCATGGCGCGCTGGCTGGCGCCCAGGCTGCCGGTGCCGGCAGCCATTCTGGTCAGCCCTGCCCGCCGGGCGCAGGAGACCGCGCTCGCGCTCAAGCGCGCCATCGAGACCCGTCCTGAGCTGGGTCCGGGCGCCGACCCCGCCCAGGTCCTCAAGGCGGCGGGCTGGCCCAAGGCCAAGGGGGCGGTCGTCGTCGTGGGGCATCAGCCCACCCTCGGCGAGGTGGCGTCCCTTGTTCTCGCCGGTGTCGCGGCCCCGTGGGGCGTCAAGAAGGCCGGCGTGTGGTGGCTGACCCATCGCGTCCGGGATGACGAGGCACAGACCCTGCTTCGCGTGGTGCTCGCGCCCGAGTTTCTTTGACTGGGTCAGACGCCCAGCGTTTCGACCCAGGCCAGTGCCTCGATGTGCGCCTTGTTGACGGCATCGGGTTCGATGGACAGGGATTCGGCAATCGCGTTGATCTGGTCTTCCCGGGCGCCTTCGCACGCCTCCGCCAAGCCGAGGAAGGGGCCGTACATGCCGGTCCGGGTGAGCAGCGCGTCCTGGATCGTCTCCGGCAGCAACAGCTTGTCGAGGACGCTCTCCATCGGCATCTCCAGCATCGCGTCGAGCAGCGAAAAGACCCCGACGATGAACAGGTTGTCGCGGTCCTGCCGCTCGAAGAACGGTTGGCCCAGGAGCTCCGTCAGCCGCCCGCGGGTGATGGCCGTCTTCATCAGCGCGGGCGGGGTGGCGTCCGAGGTCTCGGCGGTCACCAGCAGGAGCGTCAGCCATCGATAGAGCTGTTGGTAGCCCAGGATGGCCACCGCATGCCGGATCGACTGGATCTCGCACGACAGGCCGAAACCCACCGAGTTGATGTAGCGCAGTAGCTTGAAGGCGAGCGCCACGTCGCGCTTGAAGGCGACCTCGATATCCTTCACGTCGGCGTTGTTGCGCACCTGATTCAGGAGCTGCAGGACATTGGCATGGGCGGGATTCAGGACCTTGGCGGCGAGCGTCTCCGGACGGGCGAAATAGAACCCTTGGAAGTAATCGAATCCGAGGTTCTTGCAGGCCTTGAACTCGCCTTGCGTCTCGACCTTCTCGGCGACCAGCTTGGCCTTGTGCTGGCGCAGCAGGGTGACCATTTCCGCCGTGCGGGCGGGTCCCAGGTCCTGGACGTCGAGCTTGACGAAATCGGCAATGTCCAGCCAGTCGGCCGAATCCGGGCCGGGGACGTAGTCGTCGAGGGCCAGCTTGAACCCTTGGGCGCGCAAGGCCTTTCCCCGCTCGAAGAGTTCGGGGGTGAAGGCCACGGTTTCGAGGATTTCCAGCACGACGCGCTCGGGCGGCAACAACTCGAGGAAGTCGCTTTGCATCATGGGCGCGGCGATGTTGATGAAAGCCAGCTTGTCGCCGAGGAGCCACTCGGTGCCCAGGTTGCTGAGGGTGTTGATCATGACCTGTGTGCCGGCCGAGAGGTCATCGCTGACCTCCGCCGTGGTGGCCGTGGCATGGTGCCGGAACAGCAGTTCATAGCCGATGATGCGCTGGTTGCGATCCATGATCGGCTGTCGGCCAATATAGGCGTGCTCGTGCATGGCTGTGCATTCCGAATAATCGATGTTGACGAAAGGCGCCGCGGCGGCCTTGCATGCGCGCGGCGTCACGGCGACCGCCGACGGCCACAAGGCCGTCCTCATCTCGGCGCCGCGGCGTCTCGCGCCCGGACGGGGCGGGCCGCATTTTCCGCAGGGCTGTTGTTGTCATTGGCGGCCCGATCAGGCAAAGGCGGCCTGGGCGCCTGACGGCGCCCCGACCGCGAGCAATTCCTCCATGTCGAGCACCAGCACGATGGAACCGTCGCCCGAGAGCGTGGCACCCGCGATGCCCTTCGGCTTGATGTCCAGCAGAGGCTTGATGACGACATCGTCTCGCCCGATGAAGTTGTCGATGGCCAGGACGAACGCGGTATCCCCGCACTGCATCAGCACGCCGTAGGCCGCGGGACCCGCCTCGGGCCAGCCGATCAGACTGGCGAGCGTGCGGATCGGCAGCACCTCTTCGCGCACCACGAGTGTGGCACGGCCCGAAACGCGCTGCACCGCTTCCGGATCGATCGGGATGATCTCCCTGACCAGCGAGAGCGGGATGGCGAAGGGCTGGCGCCCCAACCCCACGACCAGGACGGGCAGGATCGCCAGGGTCAACGGCAAGGAGATGGTGAAGGTACTCCCTTCGCCGGGCACGGAGATCACGTCGATGCGACCGTTCAGGCGCGAGATGTTGGTCTTCACCACATCCATCCCGACCCCTCGGCCGGACACGTTCGAGATGGTGTCCTTGGTCGAAAATCCCGGCAGGAAGATCAGATTCAGGCTTTGGCGATCGTCCAGCGTATTGGCCGCATCCGCTTCGATGATGCCCTTCTCGACGGCCTTCTGGCGAATGACTTCCGGCCGCATGCCCCGGCCCTCGTCCGATATCTCGATGATGATGTGGTCCCCGATCTGGGTCGCGGAAAGCCGAATGACGCTCTTGGCGGGCTTGCCCGCGGCCTCGCGCTCCGCCCGGTCTTCGATGCCATGGTCCACGGCGTTGCGCACCAGGTGGACGAGCGGGTCGTTGAGATCCTCGATCATCGTCTTGTCGAGTTCCGTCTCTTCGCCGGAAATGACGAGTTCCACGTCCTTGCCCAGTTGACGGGCGAGATCGCGGGCGAGGCGCGGATATTTCTGGAAGAGCCGCCCGATCGGCTGCATGCGCGTCTTCATCACCGCGTTTTGCAGATCGCCGACCAGCAGGTCGAGCTGGTTGACCGCTTCGTCCAGCGCGCGCAACGTTTCGCCGTCGCTCTTGCCCTGCAGGATATCGGCGCGCAAGCACGTCAGGCGGTTCTTGGTGAGGCCGATTTCGCCGGAGAGGTTAAGGACCTGATCGAGCCGCTCGGTGTCGATGCGGATCGTCGTTTCCTTGGGGGCCGGCTGGTTCTGCACGGCGGGCAGGCGCGAAGGCGGGGCGAGCGCAGGCTCGGCCGCTTCCGGGGCAGGGGGCGGCTCGGGCGGGGACGCCGAGGGCTGCGGCGTCGCCTCGCCGACCAAGGCCTGGTAGAGGACGTTCCAGTCGGGTCCGCTGCCCTGGGCGGGCGCTGACGCCTGCGCGGCGGAGGCCGCGGCCTTAGGTGCGGCGGCCGGCGCCTGCTGGCCGGCGATGGCGGCGTCGAGGGCATCCAGCAGGCTCTTTTGGGCAGGCCCCGGCATTTGTCGGCCGCTCAAGTCCTGGAACATGTCGCGCACTACCCCGGTGGCCGCCATGATGGTGTCCATGATTTCCGGTGTCAGCTTGAGCTGGCCGTTGCGCAGCTTGTCGAACAGGCTTTCCGTGCGGTGGCACAGGGCCACGAGTTCGTTCACGTTGAGGAAGCCGGCCCCGCCCTTGATGGTGTGAAAGCCACGGAAAATATCGTGGAGCAGCGCCGTATCGTTGGGACGCTTCTCGAGCTCGACCAGCTTGTTGTCGACCTCCGACAACAGCTCGCTGGCCTCCAGCAAGAAATCTTGCAGCAGCTCTTCCATCTCGCCAAATTCACTCATTCTCGGCTTCCCTATCAGCTATTAAGCGATGCGCCCCTGCCGGTCGCGAGACCTAGAACCCCAGGCTCTCGAGCAAGTCGTCCACCTGCGCCTGGTTCGTGACCACGTCGGTGCGGCCTTCCGAATTGATGACGGGGCCATTGAGGAGGCCTTGGTCGACTTCCGTCCGCTTCTCCGCCGGCGTGGTCATGAGCAGCAGCTGGACCAGGCCCTGCTCCAGCTGTTGGGCCATCTCGACGGTTTTCTTGATCACCTGGCCCGTCAGATCCTGGAAATCCTGCGCCATCATGATCTCGGTGAGCTGTTCGTTGGTGGCGCGGGTTTTCTCGGGCACCGCGCCCAAATAGTCGCGGGTCTTGCCGACCAGCCGCTTGAACTCGTCGATGCTCAAGGCGCGATCGAACAAGCGCTTCCATTCGCCTCCCAGCAGGGTCGCCTCGGCGGCCAGCTGATCCTGCAAAGGCTTCGCGGCATCGGTCGCGTTGAGGACACGTTCGGCCGCCTGTTCGGTCAGCACGGCAATATAGTTCAAGCGGTCCCGGGCGTCGGGGATATACTGCGCCGCTTCCTGCAGTTTTTCTTCGTAGCCGAGCTCGCGCAGCATGTTGTGCAGCTGGCGGGTCATGTGCCCGAGCCGCTCGTAGACCAATTCTGGCGTGTCAGAAGGCGCCGCTTTCGGTGGCGGCGCTTCCTCCGTCGACGGCGCGTGCGCGGCATCGACGATGCTGTCAAACAGCGCTTCCAGTTCTGCGGAGTCCGCGTTCTCGCTCGTCACATTGATCTCCTTTTCTTATCCTTGCCTAACGCGAGAGACTCCAACGAATCCGGTGGATTGGTTATGAGTGGCGTCGCGCCGCCGTCCTTCCTGTGCCAGATGAAACGCTTCCGTTCGAGATGCCCGCAGGCGCGTCACTTGCCGACCTTCTCGAAGATTTTGTTCAGCTTCTCTTCGAGCGTCGCCGCGGTGAACGGCTTCACGATGTAGCCGCTGGCACCCGCCTGCGCGGCCTCGATGATGTTCTCCTTTTTCGCCTCGGCCGTGATCATGAGCACGGGCAGGTGCTTCAGCCCGGCATCGGCGCGGATCGCCTTGAGGAGTTCGAGGCCGGTCATGTTCGGCATGTTCCAATCGCTCACCACGAACTCGAAGCCGCCGCCATGCAGCTTGTGCAAGGCAGCGACACCGTCCTCCGCCTCGTCGGCGTTGTTGAATCCCAATTCCTTCAGCAGATTGCGCACGATGCGCCGCATCGTCGAGAAATCGTCGACAATCAAAAACTTGATATTCTTATCGGCCATGAACCGCTCCGCACGGATGAGGGGGATCGAGAAAATCAACGCAGTCGCCAAGCCGCGGGCAGGCGGTGCGCGGCGGCGGGGCCTGGGTCGGGCGCGGGCTTTGCATGCTGGGCGCGAGGCGCATCGGTTCTTTTCCTACCGGCTAAGCATGGGACGCAGGGTTTCGGACAGGACCACAGGATCAAATTTTGCCACATACGCATCCACGCCGACCTGCTTGCCCATGGCCTTGTTGGCCTCCGAGGACAAGGAAGAATGCATGACCACGGGAATGCCGGAGAAGCGCGGGTCGGACTTGATGTTCTTGGTGAGCACGTAACCGTCCATCTCGGGCATCTCGGCGTCGACCAGGATCAGCTTGATGTGATCATGCAGCGGCATCTTGTCGAGCGCCGCGCGGTTGGCGAGCGCCTGCAGCTTGTCCCAGGCATCGCGGCCGTCGTGAGATTGCGTGTACCGGACCCCCAGTTTTTCCAGCACGCCGATGATCTCCTTGCGGGCGACCACCGAGTCGTCGGCAAAGAAGACGGAGATGTCTTCGTCGCTGTGGATCGGGGGAAGCTCCGGCATGGGGGGCTCGCCGATGGCGTTGGCCAGGATCTGTTCCACATCGAGGATGGACACCAGCTTCCCGTCGTCGAGCTCGGTGATCGCGGTGATCAGGCTTTCGTTGCCCGCCAGCATGGCTTCCGGCGGTTTGACCCGCTCCCAGTCCACGCGCACGATGCGGTCCACGCTGTGGACCAGGAAGCCCTGCGTGCGGCGGGAAAATTCCGTGACGATCATCGTGCTTTCGGCATCGTCGGGTTCGGTTTGAAGATGCAGGAGCTTCGAGAGCGCGATGACCGGAATGATGTTGCCGCGCAGGCTGATGACGCCCTCCACGCCATGCGGCATGTTGGGCGTCTTGGTGATCGGCGGCGTCTGACTGACCTCGCGCACCTTGAAGACGTTGATGCCGAACAGCTCCCGCGTCCCCAGGGAGAACAGGAGAATCTCCATCTTGTTCGAGCCGGCGAGCTTGGCGCGTACGTCGATCGAATCGAGCAGAGGCGCCGCGGACAATACGTTGGTCATAGCTCAGTCACCTTAGGAGGGAAGTCTTTGCCGTTCACGCTGAACACCGGGTTCAATTGAGCAGGCGCGTGAGCGTCTCAGCCAGCTTCTGCGGCTCGAACTTCGGGACGTAGTCGTCGACGCCGACCGACATCCCGAGCTTCTGATTGGCTATGCTGCTCAAAGACGAGTGCATGATCACCGGAATACCCTGGAAGCGTGCATCGGTCTTGACCTTCTTGGTGAGCACGTATCCATCCATTTCCGGCATTTCCACGTCGGTCAGGATCACCTGGATCATGTCCGTCACCGGCATCTGCCGCATCTCCGCCTGCGCGGCGAGCTTCTGCAATTCGTTCCATGCAGCCAACCCGTTGATCGCACTGATGTATTTGACCCCCATGGCGTCGAGGGTGCGCTCGATTTGCTTGCGCGCGACCGACGAGTCGTCGGCGAAAAACACCGTCCGGTCCGTGCGCCCCAGGGGCGCCAGGCCGGCGAACAGGTGGCTGTCGTCGTAGTGGGTGGTCTCGGAAAGCACCTTTTCCACGTCCATCATCATGACGAGCCGGCCATCCGGCAACTCCGTCACGGCGGTGACGAGCCCTCCCATCTGCGCGGTCAGCATGTCCGGCGGCACGCGCATCGCCGACCAGTCCAAACGCAAGATGGTATCGACCGCCTCCACCAGGAAGCCTTGCGTGCGCCCGTTGTATTCGGTGACGATCATGATGTCGCGGCTGCCTTCGGCCTCGATGCCGGTGTATTTGGCAAGGTCGACCACCGGCACCAGCGCACCGCGCAGGCTGATCATGCCTTCCACCGCAGGCGGCATGTCCGGCGCCCGCGTGATTTCGGGCACCCGCATGACTTCGCGCACCTTGAAGACGTTGATGCCAAACACCTCCTTGCGCCCGGAGCGGGCGTCGACGCCCAGCGTGAAGAGCAGGATCTCGAGCTTGTTCGTGCCGGCGAGCTTGGTGCGGGCATCGATTTTCTTGAGCAGGTCCGACATGTGCTAGGCTCCGGATAGGGAGGTGTGAGAACGGATCATGCCTTCTGGCTGTGAAAAATAACAACCGTCCCGGGTCAGGAAGCGATTGTACGCGAAAATGTCATCTTTGACGGCATGTTCGAGGTGGTGCCCCGCCATCGCGGTGCGGGGCCTGCCCGGCCGATCGGCCGGCGCGTTGGGGGACGGCCCGGTCCCCGCCGCATGCACCGTCCTCCGCGGCCGCGGCGGGCCGAGGCGGTGCGCTTGTTCCTGCTCGATCATGCGTGATGGTCCTTCCCGAATCCAAGGCTTCGAACGGTTCTATCGGCGCAGCCTTGCAAAACTTGATAGCGTGCGGCGAACCGCGTGGCAGCAGCATGAACGCGCATCGCCTGACGTGGGCCTCGGCCCCTCCCCTGGTTGCCGAAGACCCGCGCCCGTTTCCCGGTCACGGGTACGCGGAGGCCTCGATAGAATCGGCTTCCGGCGAGCGGGCTGGACCGGCGTTTGGCGTCCCGCCGCCGCGCATGGCGTCGATACTTTCTTTCGATTTGCTGCGCGCGGTACAATCGGCGCATTCGTGAACTGCAGGAAGTCCATGCATTGTCGCAAAATTCGCCGCGCTTGAGCGCGCAGGATCTCGAGCAGGCGTTCAGCCTGTTCAATGAAACCTCGTTGCAGTTGGCCGGCGCCTACCAGGATTTGCAGGCCCAGGTCGCGCGGCTGACGCAGGAATTGGCGGTCGCCAATAGCGAGCTGCGCCGCCAGCTCGAAGAGAAGGATGCCTTGTCCCGGCGGCTTGCGCGCCTGCTCGAGGTGTTGCCGGGCGGTGTGCTGGTGCTTGACCCCGCAGGCTGCGTGGCGGAGGCCAATCCGGTGGCCAAGGCGCTGTTCGGCGAAGCGGTCGCCGGCCGTGCCTGGGACGCCGTGATGGGCGAGCGTCTGCAGGGGACCGAAACCCCCTCCGAATATGTGCTTGCCGCGGCCGGCGAGGACGGGGCGCGCCGGCTCAACATCGGGGACGCCGCCTGGGACGATGGGGGCACCGTCCTGCTCGTGCAGGATATCACCGCATCGCACCGCCTCTCGGAACAGCTCGAACGCCACCAGCGCCTGTCCTCCATGGGACAGATGGCGGCGAGCCTGGCCCACCAGCTGCGCACGCCTCTTGCCACGGCCTTGCTGTATACCGCCAATCTGGCGAAGCCCCAGCGGCTTCTCGATGCCGAGCGCATCCGGTTTGCCGAGAAGGCGTTGGACAGACTTCGTCATCTGGAACGGCTCATCCAGGACATGCTGCTCTTCGTCCGGGGCGAGTCGGCGGGCGCAGAGCCGATCTCGATGGTGTCCCTGCTGAGCGAGCTTGCCCAGACGATCGAACCCCAGATGAGCCAGCGCGGCGTCATGCTCGAGGTGGAGGATCAAAGCGCCGGCGCGGCGATCGTCGGGGCTCGCAAGGCGATCGTGGGGGCGTTGCTGAATATTCTGGAGAACGCGCTGCAGGCCTCGGGGCCAGGCGGGTCGGTGCGCCTGCGGGCGCGCGCCGATGACGGGCAGGTGACGCTGAGCATTCTCGATACCGGCTGCGGCATCGCGCCGGAACACAGGGCGCGGCTCTTTGAGCCTTTCTTCACGACGCGCGCGGACGGTACGGGCTTGGGCCTTGCGATCGTGCGGGGTGTCATTTCCGCGCATGGGGGCGAGGTGGAGGCGCTTTCGCCCTCCGGCGGGGGGGCCGAATTCGTCATTCGCCTGCCGCGCTTCGAGGCGCGGGCGGGCTCGCCCAGGAGGTTTTAACAGATCGCCATGAATTCCCGGCCCATTCTGATCGTGGAGGACGACCACGACCTGCGCGAAGCGCTGTGCGACACGCTGGCCTTGTCGGGGTATGAAGTGGCGGCGGCGGGTGACGGCGCGCAGGCCCTCGAGATCCTCGCGCGCATGCGGCTCGGGCTCGTCGTGACGGACGTGCAGATGGCGCCTATGGACGGGTATGCGCTGCTGCGCGAAATTCGGTCCCATTACCCTTACGTGCCGGTGCTCATGATGACGGCCTACGGCATGATCGAGAAGGCAGTCGAGGCCATGCGCGCGGGGGCCTGCGATTATCTGGTCAAACCCTTTGAACCGGATCGGCTGCTGGCCGAAGTCGCACGTTATATGTTGCCGTCCTCCCGGGGTGAGGATGCGGATGTCGTCGCGGAGGACCCGCACACCCTCGAATTGCTGGGCCTCGCGCGCCGCGTCGCCGGGAGCGAGGCGAGCGTACTGATCACGGGCGAGAGCGGGACGGGTAAGGAAGTGCTCGCGCGCTATATTCACCGCTATTCCCCCAGGGCGGCGCGGCCCTTCATCGGGATCAATTGCGCCGCGATCCCGGAGAACTTGCTGGAGTCCACCATGTTCGGCTTCGAGAAAGGGGCGTTCACGGGTGCGGCCCAGTCCCATGCGGGGAAGTTCGAGCAGGCGCAAGACGGGACCTTGCTGCTGGACGAGATCTCCGAGATGCCGCTGGCGCTGCAGGCAAAGCTTTTGCGCGTGCTGCAGGAACGGGAAGTCGAGCGCGTGGGCGCGCACAAGCCGATCGCCCTCAATGTCCGCATCCTCTCGACATCCAACCGGGACCTGGCGCAGGAAGTCGCGAAAGGGCGTTTTCGCGAAGATCTGTACTATCGCTTGAACGTCTTCCCGCTGCACATTCCCTCCTTGAGGGAGCGGCCGGGCGATATCCTGCCGCTGGCGCGGCAATCGCTGTCGCGTTTCGGAACGGCGGCGGGGCGCAGCGGCTTGGCGTTCTCGGCGGACGCGCAGGCCCGATTGACGCGCTATCGCTGGCCCGGTAACATCCGAGAGTTAGAGAATGTCGTCCAGCGGGCGACCATACTGGGAGCGGGCGAGACGATCGAGGCCGCTCATCTGTACCTGCCGGATTCGGGCGCGCCGGAGCCCGCGAGGAGCGGCACGGCGACGCATCAGGCCGGCGCCGCGGTGGACATGAAGTCGCTCGAGCGGGCCCACATTCTCGAAACGCTCGCCGCGGTGGGCGGCTCGCGCAAGCTCGCGGCGCAACGCCTCGGGATGAGCGAACGGACGCTGCGCTACAAGCTGCAGCAGTACCGCGAAGAGGAAGGTGCGGACGGAGAGCTCCCGGCGACGGAAGGTTGAGTTCTTGATGGCACGGATTTTGCTTTGCATTGGGTGGTGAGGGGGTTCGGGTGCACGGGCACGCCCTCATGGCCGAGGAAGGGGAACGCGGATGAATACGCAAGGCATTGACCAGTTGTTGGGCCAGTTGCGCGCCGCATCGCAAGTGGCGGGCGGCCAGGATGCCCAGGCGCCGGCGTCCGGTGGCGCCGACTTTGCCGCGCTCCTGAAGGCATCGATCGATCAGGTGAACGGTGCCCAGGCCGAAGCCGGCAAGCTGGCCCAGGCATTCGAGGCGGGTGGGTCCGGCACGAGCTTGCAGGATGTCATGATTTCGCTGCAGAAGGCCAACCTCAGCTTTCAGACCATGGTGCAGGTGCGCGACAAGCTCGTGACCGCCTATCAGGACATCATGAATATCCAGGTCTGACGACGGGGGCGGGCGCGTGCCCGCGCGGGCCGGGCGATATGGCCCGGCGCACTGCGAAGCGAAGAATGATTGTCTAACCAAAGAGCCGAGCTTGGTGGTGGGAGGCGACGCGCGGAAAATGCGCAAGTTTTTGAGTAGCGGCTGGCTCTTGCGCGCCGACGGTTGTGGTTCCCTGGCGAGGCGTCCCGCGCTGCTCGCGGCGCCTCGGGCGCCGGGGCGCCCCTGTCTTCCCTTTCCCTGCGGGGCCTGTGCGGGCACCCGGCCGAGGTGGTCATGGCAGTAGGGCCGCAGCAGGCGGTGCAGGCGTGGGTGCAGGGCTTCTCGCGCCTGAGCGCCGGACAGAAGCTGGGGATGATGGTGGGCCTCGCGGCGGCCATCGCGCTGGTGACCGGGCTGTGGATGTGGTCGCAGACGCCGACTTACCGCGTCCTTTACAGCAATCTGTCCGATCGCGACGGGGGCGCCATCATTGCCGCCCTGCAGCAGATGAACGTGCCCTATGAATTCGCGGCCGGCGGCCGCGCGATCCTGGTGCCGGCCTCCCAAGTCTACAACGCCCGCCTGAAGCTCGCGACGCAAGGCTTGCCCCATGGCGGGAACGTCGGTTTCGATGTGCTCGAGAACGAGAAGCTGGGGACCAGCCAGTTTCTCGAGCACGTCAATTATCAGCGCGCGCTCGAGGGCGAGCTCGCCAACACGATCGAGGCGCTCTCGGCCGTGCAGGCCGCGCGCGTCCATCTCGCGATCCCGCAGCCCTCGGTCTTCGCCCGCGAGGAGCGCAAGCCCACCGCGTCTGTTTTGCTGGAACTCTATCCCGGCCGGGTGCTGGATCCGGGCCAGATCAGCGGCATCGTGCACCTCGTTTCGAGCAGCGTGCCCGATCTGTCGGCGTCCAACGTGACGGTGGTGGATCAGTCGGGCAACCTGCTGACCCGTTCCGGGGGAGCTGCTCAAGACGGGCTGGACGCCGGGGAACTCGACTATTTGCGCACGGTGGAGAAGAACTACGAGGGCGCCATCGAGTCCATCGTGAGTCCGATCACCGGGGCGGGGAACGTGCGCGCGCAGGTGGCCGCGGATCTTGACTTCTCGCGGGTGGAACAGACGGCGGAGAGCTTCAAGCCGAATTCGGCGACCCAGAATCAGGCGATGCGAAGCGAGCAGACCAGCGAGACCGTCGGCGCCAATGGCCAGTCGGCGACCGGCATTCCGGGCGCCTTGTCCAATCAGCCGCCCGGCGCGGCCAGCGCCCCGCTCAACGCGCCCGCCTCGGGGACGGCGCCCGGCGCCGTCCCCGGGAGCGTCGCGGGGTCTTCCGCACCGGGCAATATGAGCAAGGAGTCCACGGTCAACTACGAGGTCGACAAGACGGTCTCCCATGTGATCGATCCCGTGGGTGCGGTGAAGCGGCTGTCGGTGGCCGTGGTGGTCAACGATGCGCGGGTCGTTGCCCAGGACGGCAAGGTGTCGTACAAGCCGTTGCCGAGACAGGAGATCGCGCAGATCACCAACCTCGTCAAGGAGGCGATCGGCTACGACGCCCAGCGCGGCGATACCGTGAACGTGGTGAACGCGTCGTTCAGCGCGGCCACGCAAGTGTTGCCTTCGGCGACCCCATTCTGGAAGGATCCCGCCAACCAGGCGCTGGTCGAAAGCATCCTGAAGGACTTGCTGGTCGCCGGCGTCGTGCTGTATCTGGCGTTCGGCGTGTTTCGCCCGCTGATGACCGAGCTTGCCCGGCGCAACGCGGTGGCCGTGGAGGCCGAGGCCGAGGCGAACATGCCCGGGCACCACGTCGCAGAGCGGGCCAGGGCGGTCATCGGCTACGAGGAGAACCTCCACGCGGCGAAGGAGATCGCTCGCCAGGATCCCAAGATGGTGGCCCAGGTCGTCAAGGATTGGGTTGAAGCCGAATGAGCCAGGACGGCCTGCAAAAAAGCGCGATCCTCCTCATGTCCCTGGGCGAGGAGGAGGCGGTGGAAGTCTTCAAATACCTGGGGCCGCGCGAGGTGCAGAAGCTCGGGACGGCGATGGCGGCGCTCGCCAACGTGACGCGCGACCAGGTGGAAGAGGTGCTGTCGGAATTCCGCGACAAGGCCGAGGAGAAGACGACGCTGGGGATGGCCTCGGACGATTATATCCGCAAGGTGCTGACCAAGGCGCTGGGCAACGACAAGGCCGCCAACCTGATCGATCGCATCCTGCACGGCGGGGACACGAGCGGCATCGAAGGCCTCAAATGGATGGACTCCGGCTCGGTCGCCGAGCTGATCAAGAGTGAGCATCCCCAGATCATCGCCACCATTCTCGTCCATCTGGACCGCGATCAGGCCAGCGAGGTGCTGGGCTTTTTCCCGGAGCGCTTGCGAAACGATGTCATTTTGCGCATCGCGACGCTCGAAGGCGTCCAGCCGGCGGCCCTGCGCGAGCTCAACGACGTGCTGACGAAGCTCCTCACGGGGGGCGACAAGCTCAAGAAGAGCGCCATGGGTGGGGTGCGCACGGCGGCCGAGATCCTCAACTTCATGGGGGCGAGCGAGGAGGGGACGGTCATTTCCGCGATCAAGGACTATGACCCTGATCTGGCCCAGCGCATCCAGGACGAGATGTTCGTGTTCGAGAACCTCCTCGATCTGGATGACCGCTCGATCCAGCTGTTGCTGCGGGAGGTGCAATCCGAGTCGCTCATCGTCGCGCTCAAGGGCACGAGTCCGGAGCTGCGGGAGAAGATCTTCAAGAACATGTCGCAGCGCGCGGCCGAGATGCTGCGTGACGACCTCGAGGCCAAGGGCGCGGTGCGGCTGTCCGAGGTAGAGGCGGAGCAGAAGGAGATTCTCAAGATCGTGCGCAGGCTAGCCGAGGGCGGCCAGATCATCCTTGCCGGCAAGGGAGAGGAAGGACTTGTCGAGTAAGATCATTCCCAAGGAGCAGTTGAGCGCCTACCAGCGGTGGGAACTGGGCTCGCTCAACGAGTCCGAGCGGCCGGCGGCCGGGGCGCCGGAGGATCTCGTGTCGTTGCCGACGGCCGAGGAGATCGAGCGCATTCATGCGCAGGCCCGCGAGGAGGGACTCAATGCGGGTTACCGCGAGGGGCTCGAGAAGGGACGGCGCGACGCGCAGGCCATCGGCCGGATGCTGGCCGAGGCACGAGAGTCCCTGGCGCAAATGGAAGAGGCCATTGCGCGTGACGTGGTGGCGCTTGGCTTGGAGCTGGCGCGGCATTTGTTTCGCGGCAGCCTCAAGATCAGGCCCGACGCCGTGCTGCCGGTCGTGCGCGAAGCCCTCAATGCACTGCCTCACGCCAGCCATTCGCTGCGCCTGGTTGTTCGCCCGGACGATGCCGCGCTGGTGCGGACGCAGCTGGAGGCCGAACTGGCCGCGTTGGGCTGCCAGGTGGTCGAGGATGCCCGGCTGTCGCCGGGCGGATGCCGCGTCGAGGCGATGCATTGCGAAGTCGACGCGACGATCGAGACCCGCTGGAAGCAGCTCGTCGCGACGCTCGGGCTCAATGTAGACTGGCTGGAGTAGCCCGTGAGCGCGAATCGCCGGCTAAGCGCCTACCTGCAGGACTGTTCGAAGGCGCTGGGAACCGCGAGTCCGTTCCTGGTCAGCGGGCGCCTGACCCGCGTGGCGGGCCTGGTGATGGAGGCGGTGGGACTCAAGCTTGCGGTGGGAACCGGCTGCGTGGTCCATTCGCCAGGGGCGCAACGGGTCGAGGCCGAAGTCGTCGGCTTTTCAGGCGATCGGCTGTTCCTGATGCCATCGACCGACACCTACGGGCTCGTGCCCGGGGCGGCCGTGATTCCCGTGGAGACGGCCGCTCATGCGGCCCCGCAGCTCGGATCCCCCTATGTCCCGCGGCGCCGCGCGGAGGATCATGCCAAGCAGGTGTGCGTGGGCGATGCGCTGTTGGGGCGAGTGCTCGATGGCGCGGGGCGGATACTGGACAAGAAGGGCCCGTTGACGCTCGAGCATCGACTGCCGCTCCAAAGCCGGCCGGTCAACCCGCTCGATCGCGCGCCGATTGATCATGTGCTGGACGTTGGGGTGCGCGCGATCAACGCGCTCCTGACCGTCGGACGAGGGCAGCGCGTGGGGCTTTTTGCCGGCAGCGGGGTGGGCAAGAGTATCCTGCTCGGCATGATGGCGCGCTATACGGGTGCCGACGTCGTGGTGGTGGGCCTGATCGGCGAACGGGGACGGGAAGTCAAGGAATTCATCGAGAATATCCTCGGAGAGGCGGGTCTTGCGCGTTCGGTGGTCGTCGCGGCGCCGGCCGATACGCCGCCGCTGCTGCGGTTGCATGGCGCCGCGTACGCGACGACCATCGCCGAATACTTCCGCGAGCAGGGCAGGCATGTGCTGCTGATCATGGACTCGCTCACGCGGTATGCCATGGCGCAACGGGAGATTGCGCTGGCCATCGGCGAGCCGCCTGCGACCAAGGGGTATCCCCCTTCGGTTTTTGCCAAGTTGCCGCAACTCGTGGAGCGCGCGGGCAACGGGCGGGCGGGGGGGGGGTCCATCACGGCCTTCTACACCGTGCTCACGGAAGGGGACGATCAGCAGGATCCCATTGCGGACAGCGCGAGGGCCATCCTGGATGGGCACATCGTATTGTCGCGGCAGTTGGCGGATCAGGGGCATTATCCGGCCATCGACATCGAGGCCTCGATCAGCCGCACCCTCACGGATCTGCTGTCCGCGGAGGAATTGGTTCTCGTGCGCCGCTTCAAGGCGCTGTATGCGCGCTACCAGCGCTCCCGCGATCTCATTTCCGTCGGGGCCTACGTGCGCGGCGCGGATCCGTCCCTCGACGAAGCCGTGGCGCTCTACCCCCGGCTGGAGGCCTTCCTGGCACAGGACATGATGGAGCGCGAGGATTATGCGGCGAGCCGCCGCGGCCTCAAGGCGGCGCTCGGGTGACGTGAGGCCTTAGCGGCCATGCGCGGAGATGACGACCCATGACCGGCCGGTTTCACCTTCACCCCCTCATCGAGCTTGCCCGCAGCCAACTGGACGCGGCCGCGCGCGATCTGCAGGCGCGCAAGCTCCAATGGGACGGGCAGGAAGCAAAGCTGGGGCAGATCCTCGTCTACCACGCGGAATACCAGGGGAAATTGCGGCAACTCTCCCAAGAAGGCATGCCCGTCGCGCTGATGCGCGACTTCCGCGCCTTCCTGGGGAAGCTGGACGCCGCGCTCGTGCAGCAGCGGGGAGAAGCCGAGCGCGCGAAGACGCGGTGGGAGGAGGGTGCGGCGCACTGGCGCCTCAAGAAACGCCAGCTCGATGCCTTGGAGACGCTCGCCCGCCGTCATGCGGCGCGGCAGCTCAAGGCCGAGATGCGGCGCGAGCAGCGCCTGCTCGATGAACTCGCCGAGAAATCGTCCGTCGCCGGCCGGGAAGGGCAGGGGAGCGACTGATCTGGCACAGGGTTTGCTTATTGTCGGGATAGCCGCTATTGATAAGGAACGCGCTATGCCGATGCCCCCTGTCCCCGTCGCCCCGAATCTGCCGCCTGCGTCCGCGCCCGCGGGGGGCAGTGCCAAATCCGGTCCCGCCGAAGCGGCGCAGCCGCAGGGGGGGGATGCGGGCGCCGCGCCGCCGCCTGCGAGTTTCCACGCGACGCTTGCCGAGCAGGTGCGCAAACTGGGCGGCGCCAAGAAGGGGGGAAAGAACCACGAGGCGGCCTCGGCAGCGGGCACCGCGCCGGGTGGCGGCGCGGCCGCGCAGGCGGTGCTGGCCGCTGCGCAGGGCGTGCCGCTCGCGGCGGCGCAGGCGCCGGCCGGTGGGGCGAAGGCGGCCGCGCCGGGCCCTCAGGACTTGGCCGCGCGCTATGCGCTACGCACGGCGCACGACGTGGGTGCGCAGGCAAAAGTTGCCGCACCCGGCAAGGATGCGTTGCCGCCTCAAGCCGCGCCAACGTCCACGGATGCGTCGACGGCAGCGCCGCCCTCCCAAGTGCTGGCGGCGGCGCCGTCGACGGGCGCGCGGCTTGCCGCGCGCACGTTCGGGGCGGGCGAGCAAACGCAGCCGGCCGCGAGCGGTGCGCGGGCCTCCATCGCGAGCCGCGCGGATGCGCCGACCCACGCCGATTTGCAGGCGCTGCAAGGCGACCCGTCGGGCGCAGCCGCCCCAGGCGCGTCTGCCAACGCAGCCGCCGGGGTCTCGGGCGCGCCGCCCCAGCAAGTCTTGGCGGGCGCGTCGAAAGGCGGGGATGGGCATGGCGCGAGCGCGCCCGCCACGCTCACGATCGACCAGCCGGTGAGTTCCCCGGCCTGGGGCAATGCGCTGGGAGAGCGGGTGGTGTGGATGGCGGGCCAGTCGCAGCAGAGTGCGGCGCTGCACCTCAATCCGCCGCACTTGGGGCCCATCGAAGTGCAGCTGACGCTGTCCAATGACCAGGCGAACGCGGTTTTTGTGGCCGACCATCCGGCGGTGCGCGAGGCGATCCAGTCGGCGCTTCCGCAGCTGCGGGAGTCGCTGGCGCAAAGCGGCATTGCGCTGGGCAATGTGAGCGTCGGCTCGCAATCGTCGTCGCAGCAGTCCTTCGGTCATGGCGGTCGGGGCACGCACGCGGGCCATTCGGCCGAGCCGCAACTGGCTGGCCTGGCGGCGAAAGCCGCCGGCGTGAAAGGCTATGGGGGAACGGGGATGGTCGATCTGTTCGCCTGACGAGTGGCCGCCGCGCCTGTTGCCCAATTGGACCTCGAGGCGGGCAACATCGTCGGCCTCCTTTTGTCCTCCCGCATCGGCGGGGCGGGGCATGCTCTTCCGCGATGGGGCGGCGGAGCGGGAATGTCTCGGCCGCCACTGACCGCTTCGCGGCTTTCCGCGTCCTCGCGCCGATGGGGCTCCGGTGCCCCCCAGGCCTCTTCGTGCCTCCCGTCGTCCTTCCATCGCGCCATTCCGGGCGTTTCTTCGTACCCCCTGCGGCGCGCCGGAGACGGTGATTCCGCCAAATCACAAAGAACGTCAACAGTCCTGCGAAAATGCTTGTTTTTAAATTTATTCTGAGTTATAAAGCCACAATCAGGGATTCTTGCGTGCAGCGTGCGGCCGAATTGAGGGGTATGGCACGGGCCGGCGCGCTGCCTTAATATAAGACATCGTCATTGGGAGGGCGAGAAGATGGCGAAGGCAAATGTCAAGCCGGCACCAGAGATCAAGGAGCCCGAACAGGCACCGAAGAAGAAGAAAGGGGGCTTCCTTGTCATATTGATCGTCCTGCTGCTGCTGGGCGGCGGTGGCGCGGCGGCTTGGTATTTCCTGTTCTACCACCCCGGCGCCAAGCCGCAGGCGGCCAAGGCGGCGCCGCCCGTGTTTCAGCGTCTTGATACCTTCACGACCAACCTGGCCGGTCCCGAGGCGCACTATCTGCAGGCGGATATTACGCTGCAGATCGCGGATGCAAAGGTTGGGGACGGTATCTCGACCCGCATGCCGGAAGTGCGCAATGCCATCTTGCAGATCATGCGCAGCAAGCGAGCCTCCGATCTTGCGACGCCAAACGGGACCAAGCAGTTGGCCGATCAAATCAAGGGGGCCGTCAATCAGATCCTGGGGGCGCATGGTCCGTCCCAAGGGGTGACGGACGTGCTTTTCACCAACTTCGTGATCCAGTAAGCACACCCTCGTGTCGGACGATATCCTTTCCCAAGAGGAAGTCGACGCCCTGCTGCGGGGCGTGACGGGCGAGGCGGAGGAAGCCGCCGCCCCGGCGGACCAGTCCGGCGTCCGCGCCTATGATATCGGCAGGCAGGAACGCATCGTTCGCGGGCGCATGCCGACGCTCGAGCTCATCAACGAGCGCTTCGCGCGGCTGTTTCGCATCGGCCTGTTCAATTTCCTGCGGCGCAATGCCGAGATCTCCGTGGGCCCCGTTCGGGTCCAGAAATACAGCGATTTTGTCCGCAACCTGGTTGTTCCGACCAACCTGAACCTGGTGCACGCGCACCCTCTGCGGGGCACCGGCCTGTTCATCTTCGATCCCAACCTGGTGTTTCTTGTTGTCGACAGCCTGTTCGGCGGCGACGGCCGGTTCCACATGCGGGTGGAAGGGCGGGACTTCACGCCGACCGAGCAGCGCATCATTCAGCGGCTGCTGGCGGTGGCGTTCGAGGAGTACCAGAAGTCCTGGGAACCGATCTATCGCGTCCAGTTCGAATACATCCGCTCGGAAATGAACACTCAATTCGCGAACATCGCCACGCCGACCGAAGTGGTGGTCACCACGACTTTCAACATCGAATTGGGCACGGGCGGCGGCGATTTCCATGTCTGTATGCCCTATGCTATGATCGAGCCGGTTCGTGATCTTCTCAACAGCACGATGCAAGCGGATCGCACCGAAGTAGACGAGCGCTGGGTGACGTTGATGGGCCGGCAAGTCCAAAGCGCCGAAGTCGACCTCGTCGCGACGTTGAGTCAGGCGCCGATTACGCTGGGTCAGATTCTTAATCTCAAGGTCGGCGACGTGATCTCCCTTGATATTCCTGAGGCCATCGTGGCCGAGGTGGACGGCATCCCCATTCTCGAGTGCAACTATGGCGTCATGAACGGCCAATATGCCCTCAAGGTCAAGAAGGTGCTGACGGGGGACGGCGAGGCGCCCATGGGGGGCAAGAATGGCTGACGACAAGGGCCAGATCAGTGCCGACGACTGGGCGGCGGCGGTGGCCGACCAGGCGGGCGGGACGACGGACGACGATTGGGCCGCGGCCCTGGCCGAGCAGGGTGCCGGCGACCAGCCTGCCGCGGAAGTGCCGCAGCCGAGGGCCAATCCGGCGCCTGCCCAGATCTTCGAGCCGCTGACGCCGGAGCCCGTGCCCGGTGCGGCGCCCAACAACCTGGACATGATCCTCGACATCCCGGTGCAGCTGACCGTCGAGCTCGGGCGCACCAAGATCGCCATCCGCAGCCTGCTCCAGCTTGCCCAGGGATCGGTCGTGGAACTGGACTGCCTGGCCGGCGAACCCATGGATGTGCTCGTCAACGGAACCCTGATCGCCCAAGGCGAGGTGGTGGTGGTCAACGACAAGTTTGGCATTCGTCTGACCGACATCATCACGCCGTCGGAGCGGCTGCGCAAGCTGCACCGATGATGCACGCACGACAGGAGGCGGCCTGGCGGACCGCCGGGCGCCTGGGCGCGGGGCTCGCAGCCGCGGGATGGACGCGGCTCGGGCTGGCTGCTCCGCTTGGCGCCACGGCGCCGGTGGTATCTGCCATGGGCGCTTTGCAGGTGCTGGCGGGACTTGCCCTCGTCTTGGCCGCGATCGTGGGAACCGCCTGGCTGCTCAAGCGCTTCGTGCCCGGGCAGCGATGGGCCGGCGGCGCGCTGAGGGTGGTCGGCGGGGTGCTGGTCGGGCCGAAGGAGCGCGTGGTGCTGGTCGAGATCGGGGAGACCTGGCTCGTGCTGGGCGTCGCCCCCGGTCGCGTGAACGCGCTCTATACCTTGCCCAAGCCCAAGGATTACGAAGCCGGACCGTCTGCCCAGCCAGAAGCGGCGTTTCCGGCGTGGCTCAAGCGAGCCCTGCAAGGAAGGCAGAGTGGACGATAAGGCATCATCGGGAATCCTGCGGCGCATTCAGGCCCGGTTTCCTAGGGCGGGCGCACGGGTGGCGCTGTTCTGCGTCTTGACCGGCTTGGTGCTCGTGCCGCAGCATGCCATGGCGCAGCCCAGCATTCCCGCCTTCTCCAGCGTACCCCTGGCCGGGGGCGGGCACAGCTACAGCATCAGCATCCAGACCCTGCTCTTCCTGACGGGGCTCACCTTCCTGCCGGCGGTCCTCCTGATGATGACCTCCTTCACGCGCATCATCATCGTTCTTTCCTTGCTGCGCCAAGCATTGGGGACCGCCACGACCCCACCCAACCAGGTGCTGATCGGATTGGCGCTCTTCCTCACCTTCTTCGTCATGGGGCCGGTATTCAACAAGATCTACACGCAGGCCTATGCGCCCTACTCGCAAGACAAGATCACCGCGCAACAGGCGTTGGCCCAGGGCGAGGTTCCGCTCAAGGCCTTCATGCTCCGGCAGACACGCCAGGAGGATCTGGCATTGTTTCTGAAGCTGTCCCGGAGCCCGCGCCCCAACGCGCCGTCGGACATCAGCATGATGGTGCTGGTGCCCGCCTACGTGATCAGCGAACTGAAGACCGCGTTCCAAATTGGCTTCGTGATCTTCATTCCCTTCCTGATCATCGATATGGTGGTCGCCAGCGTGCTGATGTCGATGGGGATGATGATGCTGTCCCCGGTGACGATTTCGCTGCCCTTCAAGCTGATGCTGTTCGTTCTGGTGGACGGATGGAATCTGCTGATCGGCTCCCTGGTGCATAGCTTTTACACATAGGATAAGGGGAGGCACCGCGCATGACGCCCGAGTCGGTCGTAAGCATCGCCCAGCATGCATTGTGGATCGCGTTCCTGGTCTCTGCGCCGATGCTCCTGGGGGGGCTCGCGACAGGGTTGCTGGTCAGCATCTTCCAGGCGGCCACGCAGATCAACGAGATGACCCTGACGTTCATCCCCAAGCTCCTCGTCACGTTCGCGATCGTCGTGCTGGCGGGCCCCTGGATGATTCAGGAACTGGTCGACTACACCGTGCAGCTGTTCCGGAGCATTCCCGGCATGGTGGGATAATTTCGGGCTGAAGGCGACACGTGATCACCGTGACTTCGGCGCAGCTTGCGGCGTGGCTCGCCGCGTACGCTTGGCCCTTCGCCCGCATCATCGCCTTGTTCTCGACGGATCCCATTGTCGGTAGCCCCTCGGTGCCGGCCCGCGTGAAGATCGGTCTCGCGCTCCTCGTCGCGTTCGTGCTTTCCCCGACGCTGGGCCCCTTTCCCGCGGTCGACCCGGGATCGGCCGCCGGGCTCCTCATTCTGATGCAGCAGATCGTGATCGGAACGGCCATGGGGCTGGTTTTGCGCGTGGTCCTGGCCGGTGTGGAGACCGCCGGCCAGTATATCGGCCTGCAGATGGGCCTGGGTTTCGCCACCCTGATGGATCCGCAGAACGCCGCACAGGTTCCGGTGCTGGGCGAGTTCACCAATCTTTTCGCCATTCTGGTCTTCTTCTCGTTCAACGGGCACTTGATGGTGCTTTCCGCGCTGGCCGAGAGCTTTCATGTGCTGCCGGTCTCCGCCGCCTTGTTGTCGGGGGATGGCTGGCGCCTGCTCGGACAATGGGGGGCGGACATCTTCCTGGCTGCCGCCTGGCTTTCCCTGCCCGTCGTCGCGACGCTCCTCATCACGAATCTCGCCATCGGCGTCATGACGCGGGCGGCACCGCAAATCAACATCTTTTCCGTCGGTTTCCCGATCACGCTGGCGGCCGGCTTCGCCATCCTGTACCTCACGCTGCCGTTTGCCTTGCCGCTGCTGGAGCGGTTCTGGCGGGATGCCGTGGCGATGATGCTGGAGGTGGTGCAGTTGGCCGCCCCCCGCGGATGATCGCGACCGCGGTGCCCCAGCCGACGATCGAGGGCGCTCGGCGCAAGGCGGCTGCCCGATGCGCGACGAAGTATTTTCGGGGTATGCGAGTTTGCTGTACACTAACGCCGTTGCGCGAGGGGCGCGCCTTCGAGCCTGTCGAAGTGGGGCGAGGGGCGCGAGCAGCCTCGTATACCATCGTCTTGACCATGGGCGGCGCCAGGGGCATGCCTGCGTCACCGGCCAAGGCGCGCGGAATATCGTTAACCGGCCCCTATCCTGAAGGCGGAGCGCCTTGGGATGACGGCCTTGCCGCCTGTGCAGGCGGATTTCATGTGTAATCATAATGACGCTTAAGGGCAGCTTGGTGGCGGTCGTGACGCCCATGCATCCGGACGGGAGCCTGGACCTTGAGGGCATGCGCCGTCTGGTCGACTTCCACGTGGACGCGGGGACGGACGGCATCGTTGTCGTGGGGACCACAGGCGAATCGCCGACGGTGGATTTCGATGAGCACTGCCGGTTGATCGAGGTCGTCGTTCAGCATGCGCGCGGGCGCATCCCGGTGATCGCCGGGACCGGGGCCAACTCGACCCGGGAAGCCATCGAGCTGGCCGGTTGCGCGAAAGCCCGCGGCGCCGATTTCAGCCTGTCGGTGGTGCCGTATTACAATAAGCCCACCCAGGAAGGGCTTTATCGGCATTTCAAGGCGATCGCGGAAGCACAGGATCTGCCGCTCATTTTGTACAACGTGCCGGGTCGCACGGCATGCGACTTGGCCAATGAGACCGTTCTGAGGCTCGCGCAGATTCCGAACGTCGTGGGCATCAAAGACGCGACGGGGAACATGGAGCGCGGGGCGGACCTGTTGCGCCGGGCGCCGCAAGGCTTCTCGGTCTTCAGCGGAGACGATGCGAGCAGCCTTGCGCTCATGTTGCTCGGCGGGCATGGCACGGTTTCGGTGACCGCCAACGTGGCCCCCAGGCTGATGCATGAAATGTGCGAGGCGGCCTTCGGCGGGCACCTGGAGACGGCCAAGGCGATCAACGAGCGCCTTCTGGAGCTGCACCAGAAGCTGTTCGTGGAAGCGAACCCTATTCCGGTGAAATGGGCCTTGGAGCAGCTGGGCCTGATCGCCGGGGGGATTCGCCTGCCCCTGACGCCGCTGTCCGCATCTCACCATGACACGCTCCGGCATGCGATGCATGCCGCAGGATTGATGCCTTGAGCGCGATGCGCCGACATCGCCTGCCCCGTTCCAGACACTCTTACACGCAGGGACACGCATGAAAGGTTCTAGATTTCCGGTTGCAACGTTGGCCCTTCTCAGCCTAATCTTGGGAGGTTGCGGCTCCTTGTCCCTCACGGGGAAAAAGATCGACTACAACGGCGCCACCGAGCTCCCCTCGCTCGAGGTGCCGCCCAATCTGACGACCCCGACGACCGATCAGCGCTTCGCCATTCCCGGAGCCGCGGGCACCCCCGGCCAGACCACCTATTCGACGTACGCCCAGACGCACCAGATCGCGCAGACGCAAACCTCGGCCGGCACCTCGGGCATTCTGCCTGTGCAGCCGAAAGTCACGCTCGAGCGGGCAGGGTCGGAGCGCTGGCTGGTGGTGAATGAGCCGCCGGCGAAGGTCTGGCCGGTCGTCAAGGCGTTCTGGCATTCCGTCGGCTTCACGGTCGTCGAGGAGCATCCCGCGGCCGGCATCATGGTGACGAACTGGGCCGAGAATCGGGCGAATATTCCGCAGGGCGTGATCCGGAACTTCCTCGGAAAATTCCTGGACCAGGTCTATTCCACGCCGCAGCGGGACAAGTTCCGCACGCGGCTGGAGCGAGGACGGGTGCCCGGGACGACCGAAGTCTACATCAGCCACCAAGGGATGTATGAGGTCGTGGAACATGGCGACGACGGCGGGCCGAGCGTCTGGGAACCCATGCCGCCCGATCCCGGCCTGGAGGCGGAAATGCTGGCTCGCCTCATGGCGCGCTTCGGCGTCGCCAAGGCACAGGCGAATGCCATGCTGGCGGCACCCGCCGCACAGGTGCGCGCCCATATCGTGCAGGGTGCCGATGGCGCCGCCACGCTGACCGTCGATGACGGCTTCGACCGCGCGTGGGACCGCGTCGGGCTCGCGCTCGACCGCGTGGGCTTCACCGTCGTGGACCAGGATCGTTCCAAGGGCGTCTATTACGTGCGCTATGTCGACCCCACTGCGGGCACGCAGAAGCGTGGGGGCTTCTTCTCCAAGCTTGCCTTCTGGCGCAGCGAGAAGAAGCCGCCTCAAACGCGCTATCAGGTTCGCGTGACCCAATCGGGAACCGGAAGCCTGGTCGAGGTGCTGGGGCATGACGGCGGGGTTGCGGATCCCAAGACGGCCACGCGCATCGTCGATCTGTTGTACGAACAGTTGAAATAATGCGCTTTGCAAGCCTCGGCAGTGGCAGCCGGGGCAATGCGCTGGTGGTCCAGTGCGGCGCCAGTTGCATCCTGGTGGATTGCGGCTTCGGCCTTGCGGAGACGACTGCCCGGCTCGCCCGGCTCGGCCTGACGCCCCAGGCGCTGACCGGGGTGGTGCTGACGCACGAGCACGGAGACCATGCATCGGGCGCCATCCGCTTGGCGCGCAAACATGTTCTGCCGACATGGGCCACCCATGGGACGGTTGCGGCCCTTCAGACGGCTTACCCTGATCTTCCCGACTTCAATCTCGTGGACATTCATCAGCGCTTCCGGATCGGCGACATCGAAATCGAGCCGTTTCCGGTGCCGCACGACGCGCGCGAACCCGTGCAATACGTCCTGGGCGACGGCGCCAGGCGCTTGGGCGTTCTTACTGATGCGGGGTGCGCGACCGCGCACATCGAGGCCGTCTTGCGCCGTTGCGATGCCCTCGTGCTGGAGTGCAACCATGACCTGGGGATGCTTCGCGCCAGCGGCTACCCGCCCGCACTCAAGGTGCGGATATCGGGCCGCTTCGGTCATCTCGACAACGCGGCCGCGGCGAGCCTGCTCGCGGGTCTCGACCAAAGCCGGTTGCAGCATGTCGTCGCGGCGCATTTGAGCGAGGAGAACAATACGCCCGGGCTGGCGCGCGCCGCGCTGGCCGGGGCACTGGGGTGTGCACCGGAATGGGTGGGCTGCGCCGATCAGGCAGTGGGTTTCGGCTGGCGCCAGATTGCGCCGTGAGGCGCGCGAGGATTTCTCGGTAGTCCCGCGGCGGGTGCTGAATTTAACTTCAGGGGGCCTCCAAATTGAATAAAATTCAGTATGATCATTGAGGAGCGGCTATGTTGCAAGCGGGACAGGTTGCGCCGGACTTCGCATTGCCGGACGCGGATATGGAAATGCTGCAACTATCTGACTTCAAGAAGAAGAAACGCGTGGTGCTGTATTTCTATCCCAAAGACGACACGCCTGGGTGTACGCTCGAGGCGATAGACTTCAGCGACATGGAGGACGACTTCGCGGCGCGTGATACCGTCGTGCTCGGGGTCAGCCGGGATGATTGCATCAGCCATGCGGCCTTCCGCGACAAGCATGGGCTCGCCGTGCGACTGCTCGCCGATTCGGAAGGGGAAGTCGCCGCCCTGTACGGCGTGCTGCAGGAAAGGGAAAAGGAGGGCGTCAAGCGCCTGGGGATCGTGCGGTCCACTTTCATCATCGATAAACAGGGCGTGGTGTGTCATGCGCTCTACGGCGTGAATGCCAAGGGTCATGCGGCGGAAGTCCTGAAACTGATCAAGGAATTGAGGTAATCCATGCAAATCGGAAAAGACACGGTCGTCTCGATCAGCTATGAATTGAGCGACAAGAGCGGGAAAGTGCTGGAAAAAAGCGCCGAGCCGGTGGCCTACCTGCACGGCGGCTATCATGGCATATTCCCAGCCCTGGAAGCCGCGCTGGAAGGCAAGGCGGTCGGCGACAGCCTGCATGTCGAACTGCCGCCCGAGGATGCCTTCGGCGAATATGATGCGGAGCTCGTCCGCGTGGAGGCGCGCGAGGCTTTTCCGGAAAACGTAAGCGTCGGGATGCAGTTCGAGGGCGCGGCGGAAAACGCCGAGGACGCCATGATCTACACGGTGACTGACATTGCCGAGGGGAAAGTCGTGGTGGATGCGAATCACCCGCTGGCGGGGCAGACGCTGGCCATCACGTGTCAGGTCGAAGAGGTGCGTGCGGCGACCGCCGAGGAAGTGGCCCACGGCCACATCCATGGGCCACACGGCCACTCGCACTGAGGCCGCGCATCCGCCCCAGGAATCCGCTGGGACCGTCCCCGCCGCGGCGCCCGCGACCGGGCGTCAACGGCGGGCCGACCGAGGTGCGGCTCCCGGGCGCGCACGCTCCAGACAAAGCCCATGGAGGAAGAGAAGTTCCCCCATGGCTCCCGCCGGAAAACCTCTCCGGTTGCCGCGGGTGTCGAACACGAGTTCGAAGAATCCGCCCGCCAGAAGGCGATCGGGCCATAGGCTGGCAATCTTCTCCGCCACGCGAGGAAAGCACTCCTCCAGGAGCGAGAGATCGCGGGGACTTGCCGTGCTCGGTGCCGTCATCGAAGACCTCCAAGGATCGCGGATGCAGCGGGTGCGGCTCCGCGTGGGTCGCTGGCCGGGGGGTTCCGGCCGTTCGTTTTTCCGGACCGGTTGGGCGCGGCCTGATTGATGTTCATCCTAGCAGATCGGACGGGGGTGCGCGGGTCTGCCGGGGTTGTGGGATCGCCCGCTGCCTCGTTTGGGCGAGGCGGTCCGCGCAGCTAGTCTTCCAGCAGGCGTTGCCCGATGAATTCGCCTGGGGCCGCGCCCTGGGGACAGGCGAAAAGCGCGCTGCCGACGTGGGTGACGAACTGGTTCATCATGTCGAATCGCGAGAGCTTGTCGAAGAGCCGGATGAAGCCGGTACGCGGGTCACGCTGGAAGGCGAGGAAGAGAAGGCCCGCGTCGTATTCGAGCCCTTCGCGCCAGGGGGGCCAGCGCTCCGCCGTGAGATCGACCCCATTGTTGTAGGAATAGCCCCGCCGCAGGATCATGGCGCCTGCGTTCGCTGCGGCCGCCGAGAGGCGAACATGGGCATTTTCCGGAATGATCGGGTTTCCGTCCTTGTCTTTCGCGTCGAGGTCCAGGGGAGCCGATTCCCGCTCCTGGCCGAGCGGGGCGCCGCTCAATTTGTGTCTTCCGACCACCTGTTCCTGGAAGGCGACACGCATGCTGTCCCAATGCTCGAGGGCGATGCGGATGCGCCGCGCCACGAGATAACTGCCGCCGCGCAACCAGTTCGGCCCTTCCGCACCGATCCAGACGATCCGGTCCATCTGGTGGGGGGCAGGATTCATGATCCCGTCCTTGAAGCCCATCAGATTGCGTGCGGCCTGCCCGGCCGGGACCTCCGGGAGAAAGCCCGTCTGCGCCCAGCGGATCTGTGCGCTGCCGGATGCGATGCGTGCGAGCTGCCGCACGGCATGAAAGGCGACTTGCGGGTCGTCCGCGCAGGCCTGAATGCAAAGATCGCCGCCGCTGTGGGTTTCGACCAGCTGGTCGCCGGGAAAGGGCGGCAGGTCCACGAGGGCCTCCGGGCGCCGCGCCGCGAGCCCATAGCGGTCCTCGCCGCCTTTGGTGAATAGGCCGGGACCGAAGCCGAAGGTCACGGTGAGGCGATGGGGCGTCATGCCCGTGACCTCTCCGGTATCGGCCGGCGCCCCAACGGGGTTGCGCGCTGCATACCCGGGACGCGCTCCTCCCGCGGTCGGGGCGTTTGCCGTGTGCAGTCCTGCCTCCCGGGGTTGGGCGGTTTCGCCGCGGCTCATCCGGAATGCGGCAGCAGTCCAAGCCTTGAGGAGCGCGGCCAGGTCGCTTCGCTTTGGCGTGTCTAGATCGAAGGCCGCGAAGTAGACGTGGCGTTGCGGGGGCGTCGCGATGCCGCCTTGATGGCGGCCCCAGAAGGGCTCGATGGCAGAACCGACGGCTTGGCCGTCCCTGGCCGAGCCGGCTGCCAGGGCCTGGGCTGTGGGTCCGGCGACCAGTCCCGCGCCGGTGGTTGCGGCCAGCGCGGCGGTGCTCTTGAAGAAAGCCCGTCGTGACCGCTTGTCTTCTGCGTTCATCGTGTCGCCTCCATGAGCGCGTTGGCGTCGTCTTCGACGTAGTAGAACCCGTTGCCGTCCGGCATCATGGCGATGCCGAACAGATCGTGATTGCCCGGGGGTGACTGCGCCTCGTCGGCGTCGATCCACTGGGCCGCGCGCTGTTTGCCCGTCGCCGGGTTGATTTCGACAACTTGTCCGTTGTTTCCGTTGGTGACCAGAAGGTCGCCGTTTGAGGCCATGGTCATGGCCAGGGGACGCCTGAGCAGGCCGCCGTCGGTCACCGTGCGTCCCAGCCCGGCGCTCGTTGTGCGCGTGGGTGCGTCGTCGATCGCGGCGATTCGGTTCGCGAGCGCGTCCGACACATACAGCGTGCCCTTGGCATCCAGCGCGATGCCGGTCGGGCCGATCAGAAAGGCGTCGCGGTCCGCGCGCTGGCCGAAGCCGTTGGCCACGACCGTCTCCTGCGTGATCACCGGCGGCCTGCCTTGGGCAATGGACAGAGCGATGCGCAACACGGTTGCCGCGCGGACCGTGACCGGGAAGCCCGTCTTCGGATCGTGGACGTTGAGTGCGGGGACCCCGAAGCCGGACATGCTGACAAAAAGGGTGGCGCGGCTCCCCTCGTCGATGGCCGCCATGTTCCCCCATGGGTCGTCGATCGCAGGGCCCGACCAGGTCGCCGCGAGCTTTCCGGTGGGATCGAGCACGAGCAGGCACCCCTTGCCGAGCGTGCGGGTGGTTCCGTCCGTGCTCGGGGTGCTGCCGACGATCACCCAGCCGCTCTTGAGCATGGCCATGGCCGTGGTCAATCCGATGCCGCCCGGGCATTGCGGGAGATGTTGGGGGAGGCTTGCGAAGATCGTGGTCTGCCGGGTCGCGGGACGGTAGTCGACGATGGCGGCTCCGGTTCCCTGCAGATTCGAGACGTTGTTGAAGTCGGTGATCAGCACGTCGTCCCTGTGAATCTTTCCCGCGGAGACGGGAGCCACCACCACGGCATAGGGATTGCCGTCGCCGTCCGCCGTGGTGGTGCTCGCGAGCATTACGTGGCGATGGATCGATCCGAGATAGGGCGCGTCGGCCGCGGCCGCGCCGATGGGTGAAAGGAGCGACAGAACCAGCAGGGATACGAACGCGCGCGCGTGCATTGGGGGTGCGCGGCGCGGCGGACGGGTCGAAAGTGTCGGCATGGCATTCTCCTTAGAAGGTGATGTTGGCGCGAAGGCCCACAATGGCTTCATTCTTGACGGGTTGCGCGGTGGTGATGCCGGCGCCTGGGTGGAACACGTACTGAAAATCCGGCTGCAGTTGAAGCCAGGGGGTGGCCTGATACTGGTAGGTGGCCTCGACGATCGTTTCGGCGTGATGCGCGGGATAACCCTTCTGGCGGTCGAGCGCAACGAGGTGCGAACTGACATGCGCGTAGCCCAGCCCCAGCGCGAACGTGTCGTCGTCACGGTGGAGGAAAGGCTCATGAACCGCAAGGCCGGCATTCAGGCTGAAATCGATCTCGTTGCGATCCGCGAGCGGCGTCCACATGGGGCGGAGGAAGACGGCCACGGTTCGGTCGGGTTCTGCGGCGCTTTGCCAGATCGTCTGGTCCGCCACGGCATACAAGGCCCAGTTGCCGCGATGGGTCTTGGCGATGCCGTTGCTCGCAGGGCTCGCGAGCGACAAGCCTTCCTCGTCGAATGCCTGGTCGGTGAAACGCTCGCTGTCGTACCATACGCCGACCTTGTAGACGCGGGCGAGCGGCTGCGACGCATTGCCGTACAGCATCGTTCCGAGCGTCGGGTAGGCGTGCTGCGCTTCCAGGATCGCAAGCGTGCCGCCGTGCAGCGGAAAGCCCGTCCCATGGGGGTTTTGCAGCTGCGGGTCGCCTGTGTTGTTAGCGACAGGACTGCCGTTGTAGATGCCGGCGAGAATCGTCCAGGCGTCGTGGGCGCGTGCGCGCAACCGCGCCCCGACGGCCGCCAAGGGATAGGCGGGACCGCCCCCGGGCAGGTCGGCCGAAGGCAGCATGGGCCAGCCGAACATGGTGTTCACGAAAGACAGCGCGTCTTGGCTCACCATCCATTCCTGATCGAGGCTTTGCTGGCCCACCCTCAGGTCGAGCCGGTCGTCGCGGAAGAAGCGCTGGTCGTACCACAGTTCCCAAAGGCGTGTTCCCCGGTCGGCCTCGATGCCGCTCGCGGTCTGCAGGGTCTGAAGATTTTGCGTGCTCAAGTTGCGGCCCTGGATGTGCAACGCGGCTGCGTCGAACGTCCCTCCATACCAGCCGAATGCGCGCTGGGTATCCATTTGGAGCACGAGCGTGGCGAGCCCGTCGTAGGCGAAGCCCTTTCGGGTGCCGCCGCTCACGTTTCCAAGGACCTCGGTCGTTTCCGTGAGGCCAATAGAAATGGCGTATCGGCCGAGAAGGGGACGCAGCCCGCACAGGCTGCCCAGGACGTTGGTGCTGTGGGAGAGGCCCCCAAGGATTTCCTGTCCGCAGTCGCCCGGGGCTAGATGGAAGGTTCCGCCGGCAGGCACGCTCGTGGGCGGTGGCGCGGCGCAGGCGAGACTCCCCCACACGCACGACAGGGCCGTGGCGGCGGCAAGGATCCAGCGCCGTCGCGCGATGGGCGCGGCGCCGCCGTTCTCGAACCGATCGGAAGAAAGACCCCGCAACATGCTCTCCTGGCAAGTCAATCCAAAAAAGGCTGGCTTGCCCGGGGGGCTGGCTGGCTGCATACGGTGCCAGGCCGCGGGAGGCGGCGTGGTCAGGCCGTGCGCCCACCTGCCGGCGCGGCAGGTGGGAAGTTCCGCTTATTTCGTGAGAATGAGCTTGCCTGCGCGCGTGCGCCGCAAGCGGTAACGCTGCCCTTGATGCTCGATCAACAGTTCGTCCCCGGCCGCGAACAGCGTCTCGCTTCGGATCGGCGGGTTGCGGTCCAGGAGCAGGTCACGGCGTTCGCTCTCGTGCGTTAATGAATTGCCTGTATTCTTCATGGGTATAGCCTTCGAATGCGAATGAGTCGCATTATGCATCAATGCGGCGCCGTGCGCAACCTGTGTTCTTTTGCGCGGAGAGTAAAATAGTCGGCGGACCTTGTCATAAGGTCCAGCGCTGGGGTGCTCATGAATAATGCATTTTCTTGGAACGGCCATGCGGATTCCCCTGTATCAGATCGACGCTTTCGCCGAACGCCCGTTCGAAGGCAATCCCGCCGCCGTCTGCCCGATAAGCCGCTGGCTTGACGATGTGCTCATGCAGTCCATCGCCGCTGAGAACAACCTCTCGGAGACGGCATTCTTCGTCAAGACGGGGCCGGCTAGCGCCGATCTCCGTTGGTTCACGCCCCGCGTTGAGGTGGATCTCTGCGGCCACGCGACGCTCGCAAGCGCCCATGTCTGGTTTGAGCACATGGGGCATGCCGGAACGCAAGTGACTTTCCGCACACGGAGCGGCGCCTTGCGCGTGCGTCGCGCAAGGCACGGGCTGCGGATGGATTTCCCGGCGTTGGTGACCACGCCGTGCGAAGTGCCCGCCGCGCTGTGCGCGGCGCTCGCGGCGCAGCCGACGCAGGTGCTGCGGGGCACGGATCTGATCGCGGTGTTTGACCACGAACGGCAGGTGCGGGCGATCTCTCCCGATTTCGCCGCGCTGGCCGACCTCGGTGCGCGGGGCGTCGTGGTTACTGCGCCCGGTCAAGGCTGCGATTTCGTGAGCCGCTGCTTTTACCCCGCGCTCGGCGTCGATGAAGACCCGGTGACCGGCTCGGCGCACTGTGCCCTGACGCCCTATTGGGCGTCTCGCCTTGGCCGCGGGCGCCTGTCCGCGCGGCAGCTGTCGAGCCGGGGGGGTGCGATGCACTGCGAGGTCCGCGGCGAGCGCGTCTTGCTCGATGGCAGCGCCGTGGACTATCTGGTCGGCGAGATCATTGTCTGAGCGGAGGGGCGCAGGGGCATCCCCGAAGCGTTCGATGTCGCCGATGTCGGCGCGCGGCATGCCCGGATGTGCGAGAACCGTTCCATCAGACTTGCTCATTCCTGCTTAAACAGGAACAAAGCGGACTTCCTGCTTCATCGAGGCCGGTTTCGCCTTCCTCTCCACAAGCTGACACCGTGGAACTCACGGCCATGTTCTTCAGATTTACTGCCCCGTTCACGTCGCGGTCGTGGATCGCGCCACAGGCCGGACACGTCCACGCACGCGCCGACAGCGGCAGATTGTCGAGCTTGTGCCTGCAGACCGAGCACGTCTTGCTGCTGGCGAAGAAACGATCCGCCACCACGACCTGACCGCCGCGCATCGCCGCCGCCCGCCGGCCGTGCGCTCGTCGGGAATGAGTTTGCCTTCGCGCTCCCAGCGTCGCAGCGTTTGTGCGGCGACGCCAAGGAACTCGGCGGCTTCGTGAATGCTGACCATCTAGCGAGACATGCTAAAAATATAGGGTATCCAAATTCCGTGATTGATGACAGGTCAAATTTCCCCATTCTCGATCATCCGCGCCAGTGTTGATATGTCCACTCCGTAGTTCTTCTGGAGATATTCCGTTTGTGTTGATGGCTCTCTCAACACAGGCACTTTGGGCGGCGGTTGCGCCACTGTCCTGGACATGGCGCCTGATGGTGCGGAAGACGGCATGAACAACTCGTTCATCTCCGGCAAGCCATAGCCAACCTCGTAAGCCTTCATGGCTGGCGCCTCGCGCTGCCGCTCAAATTTCGGCTTGCTGTTGGTGTGCTTGAAGGCTCCCTCCGCGAAAAGAATCTTCGCCCGCAGGGCCTCGAAAGAGTAGCCCCGACCCAGCCGGTTCATCACGCGAATGAGGTTGTTGAGGGATTCGGTGTAGGCATTGGTGATCGGGTGCTCAAAGTAGCCAAAAATCTCCCGGTGCCAGTTGCCGACGGCGGTGAGTATTGGCTGGTAGAAGGACACCAACTCCTGCGGAATCGAATTGGCCCAGGCCTGATAGGCTTTCTGGGCATCCGGAGGGGTCTGGCTATCCCAGATACTAAAGAACCCCTCCTTGAGCCTGTACGCCTCTCCCAACACGGGATAGTTCTTGACCCACCCATCCAGCAAGAAGCGATCCTTGGGCGTCAACTCGCGCTCCCGCTTCAGGAGGACGAAACGGTCATGCATCAGCCCCCTGCGCTGTTTCGGCGTCAGTTGCTCCCTCATGCTCTTCCTGGCCTTCTCCAGGGCGTCGTTGGCCATGCGCTGGACGTGGAATTTGTCCACGACGATCTGGGCCTGGGGCAAGACTTCCCGTACCGCATCGCGGTAGGGATTCCACATGTCCATGGCCATATACTTCACCTGGTCCCGTCCGTCGAGTTTGAACAGGTAGGTAGCCACCGTCTTCTTGTTCCGATCCTTGAGAATGTCCACCACGGTGTTGTTCTGGATATTGGCCACCACACACCGAGGGCGGATCAGGTGGATTTCGTCGATGCCCATCCACTTCGGGGTCTCAAACCGGATATGAGCCTCCAGCTCGTTGATGTAGTCTCGGAAGACGGACTTCACGGTGGTGTCCGTGACCCCAGTTTCCTCCGCCACGGAGGCGAAAGTCCGTTTGATGGACTGCTGGCCCATCCATTTCACTAGGCGGCGGGTCATCAGGCGTTTTTCGTCTACCTCGGGCAACAGTTCGTAGAACGTCCGTCCACAGCTACGGCAGCGGTAACGGCGGGTGTCCACGTAGATGCCCACCCGCTTGCCGTGCATGGGAAGGTCGCGGATCATCTGTTCGCGACGGCCGAAACCCACGATCTGCGTGCTGCCGCATTGGCCGCAGGCGCACGGGGCGTCTTTTACTTGAGCGTAGACATGGTAATCGTGATCGGTTTCCTCGATCCGGGTGACGATGTAGGTCGGGAGATTCAGGATGTTGGCGGGCATTACATCCCTCGCGTCATAGCGTCAATTTCCTCACCAAGCCTGGGGTCCAGCATGAAAACCTCTTGGAAGACGCGCTTTCATCCTTGATAGTCGCTAGGAGCGCAATATCCCTTGGCGACAGTTCTAGCCGCCGCTCTTCAGTGAGGATCGGCTGGACGATCTCGGCAAAAGAGAGCGGCTGGTCCATCAGGAGAGAATCCGGAAGAAGGCGGGGTTGAGCTTGTAGTGGTAGGAAACGCCGATTTTTGGCCCGCGCGTGAGAAATCCGAGTTCACAGAGCCGTTTCATAGCTCGGTTGATTTGGTGCTGAGTCACCGACAACAGAGGATCTAAAGCAGCTTTAGAAACCACGTCACCGGCTACAGGCAACGATACGACCAAGTGCCATAACACGATGCCTTCAACCTTACTCAGTGGGTTCTGTGACAACGCCTTTAGTCCCCCACTTGTAAGCACAACATTGCGGTCTTGCCCTTTAACCATCGTGTTCTGCGCAAGTATGGACATTTTTAGCAATATTGCCAAAAATGTCCATACTGCGCAAATCCCTTATTTGACGGCCATCTTGGCGTGCGTCACTTCAGAACGGCGAAGGCCCTTCTGACTTCGCTCGATTGAAGACCTCTAATATCTCTTTCTGAATGTTTTCCACATTTACAAGGAACTCCGGCAGCACCTTCACCACGGTATCCCAGACGATCTGAAGGTTCACGCTGATGTAGCCGTGGATCAGCCGGTTGCGCATCCCGGAGATTTCGCCCCAGGACACCTCGCTGTGCGCCGCCTTCAGTTCCGGGCTCAGTTTCGTCACCGCCTCACCGATGATTTCGAGGTTACGGATCACGCCGTCTTGAACGAGGTCATCGGCCATGAAGTCCGCTTCGCTCCTGCCGGCCACGTAGCGCCGAATCTTGCCGATGGCGTCCTGGATGTGTTCCAGGTAATCCTGGTCACGTAGTTCCTTGCTCATAGCGGTCTGGCCTCCTGGATCACCTGGTCGCGGAATTTGGCGGGAAGGTCTAGTGCGGTGAGCACGTCCACCGACACGCCTAGTTCCTTTTCGATGGCGTTCTGCAAGCGGACCATATCGAGAAGGGTGGTGCCTCTGGGCACGTCCACCAAGAGGTCCAAATCACTTGCCTCGGTATCTTCACCATGCAGTACGGAGCCGAACACCCGGACATTTCGGGCGCCGAGGCGTGCGGCGATTTGCAGCACAGCCTCACGGTGGCGTTGGAGGGCTTGAGAGGGTTTCATGGATTGCCTTAGTCAATCACGAAATTGGATTTCACTATAAGGCAACTCAAGACGGAAAACAACTACACAATTCAATTTGTCATCCACGTTACACCTGGGCGTGGATGAGTGACATCAATCACGAAAATTGGATACCCAAAATATACAATAACGCGCAACTCATTAGTTTAATAGTTCAAACCCCCATGGGCATTGCGCGCCCCATTCCAGTGGCGCCTTCCGGCGCCGAGGCGTTTGCCCAGACGCGCCGTCGCCCACGAGCACCCCCTGCGTTTGCGCCGCGCCGGTCAGGGACGTCGGGGTGAATTCATCGGCGATGGGAACGCGGTCATCGGCTGATCGGCTTATACCGAATCCGTTTCGGTTTGGCGCCCTCATCACCTAGCCGCTTCCGCTTGTCCGCCTCGTATTCCTGGTAGTTGCCGCTGAAGAAGGTCCACTGGGAGTTGCCTTCCGCCGCCAGGATGTGGGTGGCGATGCGATCCAGGAACCAGCGGTCATGAGAGATCACCAGGACGCACCCGGCGAATTCGAGGAGGGCGTCTTCCAGGGCGCGGAGAGTCTCCACGTCCAGGTCGTTGGAAGGCTCGTCCAGGAGCAGGACGTTGCCGCCGGCGATCAGGGTCTTGGCGAGGTGCAGCCGTCCGCGCTCGCCGCCGGAAAGGGCGCCTACGACTTTCTGCTGGTCGGCGCCCTTGAAATTGAAGCGGCCGAGGTAGGCCCGCGACGGGGTCGCGTACCTGCCCACGGTGAGGATCTCCGAGCCACAAGACACCTCCTCGAATACGGTCTTCTTCCCGTCCAGGGCATCCCGGGACTGGTCCACATAGGCGAGCCGCACGGTTGGGCCGATCTTCACTTCCCCCGAGTCGGGCTGTTCCTTCCCGGTAATCATGCGGAACAGCGTCGACTTGCCGGCACCATTGGGGCCGATGATGCCGACAATGGCGCCGGGCGGGATGGAGAGGGTCAGATTGTCCATCAGCAGACGATCGCCGTAGCCCTTGGACACGCTGTTGAATTCGATCACCTGATCGCCGAGACGCTCACCCACGGGGATGAAGATCTCCTGGGTCTCGTTGCGCTTCTGGTACTCGATGCCATTCAGTTCTTCGAAACGGGCAAGGCGGGCCTTGGATTTGGCTTGGCGGGCCTTGGGGTTCTGGCGTACCCATTCGAGTTCCTGTTTCATCGCCTTCATGTGGGCGTCGATATGCTTCTGCTCCGCCTCCAGGCGTGTCTCCTTCTGCTCCAGCCAAGAGGAGTAGTTGCCCTTCCAGGGGATGCCGTGGCCACGGTCCAGCTCAAGGATCCATTCGGCGGCGTTGTCGAGGAAGTAGCGGTCGTGCGTCACGGCCACCACGGTTCCGGGGAAGCGCGTCAGAAACTGCTCCAGCCATTCTACGGATTCGGCATCCAGGTGATTCGTCGGCTCGTCCAGCAGCAGCATGTCGGGTTTGGACAAGAGGAGCCGGCACAGCGCCACGCGGCGCTTCTCGCCGCCTGAAAGGTGCTGAACCCTGGCGTCCCATGGGGGCAGGCGCAATGCATCGGCGGCGATCTCCATCTGGTTCTCCAGGTCGCTCCCGGCAGTGGCGAGGATCGCCTCGTACTTGGCCTGCTCGGCGGCGAGCTGGTCGAAGTCGGCGTCCGGCTCGGCATAGGCGGCGTAGATCGCATCGAGCTTCTGCCGGGCCCGCATCACCTCGCCCAAGCCCTCCTCGACCGCTTCGCGTACCGTATGCTCGGGGTCGAGCTGAGGCTCCTGCGGCAGGTAGCCGATGGAGATGCCCGCAAGGTGCTGGACCTCGCCCTCGAACTCCTGGTCCACGCCAGCCATGATACGGAGCACGGTGGACTTGCCCGAGCCATTCAGACCGAGGAGGCCGATCTTGGCGCCGGGGAAGAAGGACAGGGAGATGTCCTTGATGATTTGGCGCTTGGGCGGGACGATTTTGCTCACGCGGAGCATGGACATTACGTATTGGGCCACGATGCCTCCCGAAATTTGCGTGCCTGATAGTCGTGCGTGCCTCGAGGCAAGGGCGAGGCTCGCGGCACAGAGCGGCGATTTTGCCCGCCGTCCTATCGATCCCGTGGCATCTCACCCACCGCCTTGCGACCAGATTCCGCGAATTGTTTCGGTTGGCGCCAGCCCGGGTCGCACAAACCGCGTTGGGCGCCGCATGAATGCATTGTCTTTGGCGCCCCGGAGACGAATCGAACGTCCGACCTACCCCTTAGGAGGGGGTTGCTCTATCCACTGAGCTACCGGGGCATGCGAGAGAAATCGCTGCGTTCGGCCTGCCCGTTCCCGGGGCACGCGTGTCTTCCGGAAACTGCACCGGGCGAAGCCAGCGAGGAACGCTGGCGAATTATAACGCCTCCCGGGACCCCATGACCAGGGAGCGCCGCGGCGGGCCTGCCCGACGATGAAGGCAGACGCCCCGGCTCTTCCCTCTTCAGCATGCGTGCGGCGAACGGTGGGCGCTCTGGTTCGGGGTGGCGCCTGAGCGCCCCGGGCGGGTTTGGTAGAATGAAACTCCGACACTGCTATCGCTGCAGGAAATCGTCTTCGGCCCTCTCGCTTCGATTTGCGCTGCTGGCCGCGCAAGGACTTAAGGATAGACCCATGTTCCGGAAATTGCCCCGTACCGTTATCGTCCTCGGCTTTGTCAGCCTATTCAACGACTTCTCATCTGAGATGGTGGTTCCGCTGATCCCGGTGTTGCTGGCCACCGTGCTTGCCGCAGGGCCGGTTGCGCTCGGGCTCGTGGAAGGCGCTGCAGACGCCGTTGCAGCATTTCTCAAATTGTGGTCGGGACGCCATTCGGATGTGCTCGGAGGGCGCCGAAAACCCCTGACCCTGTCCGGTTACCTGTTGTCGAACGTGACCCGTCCTTTGCTGGCGGTGGCAGGCAGTTGGCCCGTGGTGCTGCTCCTGCGCAGCATCGATCGCGTGGGGAAAGGGTTTCGCAGCGCACCCCGCGATGCCCTCGTCGCGGATAGCACGCCGGGCGACATGCGCGGATACGCGTTCGGGTTTCATCGTGCCCTCGACAATGGCGGCGCGGTGCTGGGAAGCCTCGCCGCCGCCGCGGTGCTGGCGTGGGTGTCCGGATCGATCCACGACGTCATGTGGCTTTCCGCGATACCGGGCGCCACGGCGGTCGCACTGATCGCGTTCGGCGTCAAGGACACGCGGACAGGACCGCCGGCCCCGGAGCGCGGGCTTTTGCCTTTACGCTGGGGATCCCTTTCGGGCGCCATGAGGCGCTATCTCGTGGTCCTCGGGTTGTTCACCTTCGCGCGGGCATCGGAAACATTCATCGTGCTGCTTGGGCATGAAATCGGCATGGGCGTCGTGGAATTGCTTCTTCTGTGGGCGGTACTGAACCTTGCCAAGGCCATCGCCGCGACACCTGGCGGGCGGCTGGCGGATCGCATCGGCACGAGCCGACTAATTCTGTTGGGCTGGGCCGCCTTCGGGGTCACCTTTATGCTCCTGGGTCAGGCGGATCGGTCACGCGCGCTGTGGGTTGCCACCATCCTGTATGGTCTTGCCGCGGGCATGGGAGAGGGTCCTGAGCGCGCGTTGATCGGCTCGCTGGCGCAGTCGAACGAGAAAGGCACGGCCTTCGGCTGGTATCACCTGATGCTGGGCGTGGCGGCCGTCCCGGCGGGCGTGCTCTTTGGGGGGGTGTGGCATTTTATCGGCGCGCGCGCCGCTTTCTCCTATGCGGGGGCTCTCGCGCTTTTGTCCGCCCTGCTGCTGCAGGTGTGGGTCAGGCCGAAGCGATGAGGGGCGTGATGCGCCGATGGTCAAAACGTGTGGGCTGGCGCCTGCCATGGGGCATCGGGAGGTTCAGCGCACGGCTGGCTGATGCTGCGCCGGGGGACGGGCGCGCAAGCATCGCGTGGCATGCTCCGCGACTGTCGCGGCAAGGATTTCGGCTTGGAATCATCAGGCATCCCGCTTGCCGATGTCCTGCCCCGCGAGGTTGAAGGGCAACGGGATGGGCGCAGTATCGCCATTCTCAGCCTGTTCTTTCTCTTGACCCGCCGCAGGTGTGTCATGCTTCATGCCTGAAGCATTTTTGGCGGCAGGTCCGCGGCAATGGGTGCGCAGGGCGCCCTGTGCGCAGCGACGGACCCGCGCGGCTTGGTCGGGTTCTGTGATTCGGGGCCGTGCGGGAGCGGCCAGGACCGCGTTCATCAGCCTGATGCGCTGCCGCCGCCCTGGGGCCTTCACGATATTGCCTATAATACGGATATCAGTATGCTAATATCTCAAATAGATCGTTTTCGGCGGTTTCGGCGTTCCTTCCGGCGGGGGGGCGTGCCGCTCGCCAGCCCGATCCCGCCAGACGCCGCTTGGGGCTGACGCGAGGCCCCCCGGGCGGGAAGGTGGGGGGCGACGGCCCGGCGCCGAGGGGCCTTGGCGCCCGCTGTCCCAGCGGGCGCCGTCGTCACGGGCTCGGCAAGAGGAGTGCCGGTTCTTCGCCAGATCCCATGCGGCCCGAACGCCGGCGCTCTCATGTGATTTCGCTGGCGTGCCGGGGACCTGCGCATGCCGACGATTGCCTGGAACATGCGCCGGTGGGGCTTATGCCTTTCGGTACGCACCTTCCCGCCGGCCGCCGGTTGCCGCGCATTCCGGGCGGCCCCGTGGGGCACGGATCGGGTGAGTCTGGGCATCGAGCCCCTGCGATGCCCGGTGCGCCACCCATGCGCGGGCCTGCTTCAGGTCACACGCGCTCCCTTCGGGATGGGCGGCCGCTTCCGGGTGAGCCCCGGCCAGGGGCTTTGGGGGGAGATGCCGGCCCCGGTCCAGTCGTAGTTTTCTTTGCGGAGAATCGACGATGAAAATTCGCAGCATCAAACAAAAACTGTTCCTTGCCGTCGGCGGAAGCACACTGCTGGTCGGCCTGGCCGTCGCCGCATCGTTTTACGGCATTTACCAGGTCGCAGGCTCCGGGCAATTCATCGATCGGGACGTCGCACAGCTGACGGCGCTAAACGGCCTTTACCGCAACAGCATCGTGTTCGGAAATCTGGTGCGCGAATTGGGCAAGTCGGGCAGCCCGGCGGCAAGGCAGCGCGTGTTGAGCGCAATGGGAGATGCGGCGGCTCATTTCGACCGGGATCTCGACGCCGCCCTGCGCACGGCTCGGGGCAACAGGGCACGCTCGGGCGCGTTCGGCGCGGTGAGCGGGCTATGGCAAAAGACCCATTCCGCCGGCATGCAGGTGGGGTCGCTTGCCGATGGCTCCGGCGCGCAGAGCGTCGCGGCCGTCAAATCGGAAGCGGCGTTTCAATGGCTCCTCGATGCCGCCTTGAACGGACTCCTCAAGGTGCAGTCAGCCCAGATTGGGCGAGACGAGGCGGCTCTTCCCAGGATGTTTCATCGAACGATCCTCGTTTCCGCCGCGACGACGTTGTCCGCCGCGGTCGTTGCGGCGCTGATCGTGCTGTGGTCGATAGGCCGTATCACGAAGCGCGTGATGCAGTTATGTCGATCCATGGAGAGCCTTTCCGAGGGGGATGCCGATTTGACACGGCGCATTCCGGTCGAAACGGACGATGAGATTGGACAGACGGCCAGCGCATTCAACCGCTTCGTCACCGGACTCCAGGCCCTGATTGCGGAGATTTCCGGTCTTGCCGACAATCTGTCGGCATCGGCGCCGCGGCTCCTGGCCGCGGCGGAGCATGTCAATGCCTCGTCGCAGGCCCAAAGCGAGGCGATTTCGGCATCGGCCGCGGGTATCGAGCAGATCACCGTGAGCGCGAACATGGTGAAGGAACACACCAACCAGGTCTCCGGGCATTCGGACAGTTGCCTGTCGCGCTCCCAGGCGGGCAACGAGAGCTTGTCAGCGCTGTTCGGTACCATCGACACCGTGGAAGGCACCGTGGATCACATTGCCCAGTCGGCCGACCAATTCATCCAGAATGCGGGCGATATTTCCCGATTGACCCAGGAGGTTCGCTCGATTGCCGAGCAAACCAATCTGCTTGCGCTCAATGCGGCCATCGAGGCCGCGCGCGCGGGCGAGCACGGGCGCGGATTCGCCGTGGTGGCCGACGAGGTGCGCAAACTTGCGGAGAAGTCGGCCACCTCCTCCGCGGGGATTGACGTGGTCACGCGCGCGATCACCGAGCAATCCCAGGTGCTCCGCGAGACCGTCAAGGCGGGCGTCGAGTCATTGAGGAGCAGCCAGGGCGCGGCAGAGCACGTCGCAACCGTGATGGCCGAGGCCCACCAATCGGTGAGGGCCACCTCCGATGGCCTCGGAAGCATCGCCAACTCCGTCCGCGAGCAGACCGCGGCGCTGACCGAGGTGGCCGCCAATGTGGAGAAGATTGCCCAAATGGCCGAAGAAAACAACGCGTCGGCCGCCTCGGTCTCGCAGGATGCCGCGGCACTCTCCGAGGTCGCGAGCGAACTCAGGCACTGCGTCGGTCGCTTTCGGTACGGGTAACACCGCCTCCGGAGACTCGCTTCCCACGATGAGCCTGTCGCTCGGCCCCGGCGCGAGCAGGAATTCATCGGACACGCGATGCCCACCTGCCCAAGCGGGGGCCAGCCGAGCGGTTCCTGCCAAGCCGCGCCTAGTGCTCCCTATAGCGGCTGCGGCCGTTTGGGCGGAGTAGTTCATAGGACTTGCGTCACGATTTCGCGCGTCGGTCGGCCGACGTGGAAGCCTTGTGCAAACTCGATCCCCATGGCCTTCAGCTCGCCGAGCACTTCGGCCGATTCGACGTGCTCGGCCACGACCGGAATGCCCAGCTGGGCGGCGAGCCCGTGGATGGCCTGCACGAAGGCCTTGTCCCGTTCATCCTGACGCAGGTTGACGATGAAATCGCCGTCGATTTTTACGAAATCGATGGGCAGGCGCCGTAGGTACTGGAACGATGAAAATCCCGCCCCATAGTCGTCGATGGCGAGCTTGAAGCCGGCGAGCTTGAGTTCGCCGACCAGCCGCTCGAGGATCGTCAGATTCCTTGCGGTGTCGCGCTCGGAGATCTCGAAGACCACCTGCGCGGGACGGATGCCGCAGTCGGCCACCGTCTGCTTGAGTTTTTGCATGAAATCGGCGAGCGCGAGCGCGCGCGGGGACAGGTTGAGGAAGATGTGGTGCGGATACTCGAGCATGCTGATCTTGTGCAAGGCCTTCTCCATGACCATGATGTCCAGCTGGTGGATCACGCCGGCCCGTTCCGCATATTCGATGAAGCGCTCCGCCGTGAGCTGCTCGCCGTCGAGGCTCAGCCGCGAGAGGACCTCGTGCCCGACGACGCGCCCGCTTTGGACATCCAGGATCGGCTGGAAGAAGGGCTCGATGCGCCCTTCGTTGACCGCATTGATGACCATGAGCGTCTTGTCCGCCATTTCCCGATAGGCGGCGGCGACGTCGTCCTCGCTGGGAATGCCGACCTGGTTGCGGCCGCCTGATTTGGCCTTGTACAGCATGCTGTCGGCGAACAGGAACAGGTCCTTGGCGTTGTCGGCGTGCAGCGGAAACACGGCGAGTCCGGCGGAGACGCTGCTGGTCACCGTGCGCGCTCCCGCGGCGACGTGCATGCCGCTCACGAATTCCAGGATGCGCTGGGCGATCGCCGCGGCGGTATCCTGCACGACATCGGGCAGCAGGATCACGAACTCGTCACCCCCATAGCGTCCCAGGAGGTCACCGGGCCGCAGGGCGTTCCGGACGGCTTCGGCAAAGCTTTGCAGGAAGCGATCCCCCACGCGATGCCCGAAGCCGTCGTTGATCAGCTTGAAGTTGTCCAGGTCCAACACCAGGAGCGCGAAGCTGTAGCCCTGTCGCGACGCGCGCGCCACTTCGTACTCGAAGAGCTCCCAGAAGACTCGCCGGTTGTAAAGATCGGTGAGGGGATCGCGGGTGGCGTAATACTCGAGGTCCCGCGTGTATTTGTAGATCGCCTTGACCGAGCCCACCACGTTCAACATGGTGGACAGGATGCTGTCCATCACGAGCCGCAGGGCGTCGTCATCGACCGCTTGCGCGTTGACCCCGATGCCGACGATGCCCCCGATTTTCGGCTGGTCGAGGAGCAGGGCCTTGGTTTCCAGCACGACGGAACGCTGATCGAGGGCCAGTTCGCCGTGCTCCGGAGAGGGCGCGTGGTGGTGGACGGTGACCTGTGCAAGCCCGGACAGCCGGGGGTCCGCCGCGACGACTGAACGGATGTGGTTTTCCATGATCTCGCGCGTCGTTCGTTCGGGCGCCTGGCTCCAGAAGATTTCCAGGTCGAAGATCTCGTCGTCGATCTGGAACACCGAGAACAGGACGTGGGTTTGCATGATGGCGTTGATTTCCGTCAGCAGGCGCGAAATATAATCCTCCCAGTCGCGCACGACGTCGGAGGTAATGACGAACTTTTCCAGGAGGCCGATTTCGAACTTGAGGACGTCCTTGTCGACCGCAACCGCGCGCAGTTTCTCCACCAGTTGCCCGAGCTGCGCGAACAGGCGGTTCAGCTCGTCGAAGCCCAAGTTGACGTGCCCGAATTGGACACGGCGCAGGTCGGTGACGCCACTGATCTCTGCCGTGGCGCGGCTGACCGCGTCGATCGACTGCTCCAGCCGGCCGTTGACCCGCCAGACCACGAGGGCAGTTACGCCGGCGATGATCGGGGCCACGATGGCGAGCCAGCGCAGCAGATCCCCCCGCGCGCGGGCCAGCTCGCCCGCGAAATTCTGCTGGACCTCGACGACGCCGAGCACCTGCCCCCTGGCCGCGCCTGCGTGGCATCGCAGGCAGCTTTCCGTTGCCCGCAGCGGCTCGAGAAATTGAACCGAGGCGGCATGGGTAAGGGTGGCGGCCCGGCCCGACGCGAACGCCCTGCGCAAGGGCGCATCGTAGGGTGCGGCGGCGTGAAGCGGCAGGCCATATTGGGCCTCGATGGATGGGCTGCCATAGATGGTCACGGCCGTGGTCGGCGTGCCCGTCGCCCGCCGAATGGCGCGCAGATAGGCCTGCGCCTGCACGCGGTTCCAGCCGGTGCCCAGCGCCTGATAGAGGCCGGCGAAGGTGGAGTGAGCCAGCGTGCCCGACGTCGCCAAAGCGCTCTCGCGCACGGTGTGGTCGAGAACGCGGCTCACCGCATAGTAGCCGATGCCGAAGAAGGCCACGGCAACCGTGGCGGAGGCGGAGAGGATGAAGGTACGGATGCGCATGTGGGGGGTCGCTATGCTTGAAAGGGTGCGGGATCGGTGAGCGGAGGCGCCGCTCCTGGACCCGCGTCCGGCAGCGCGAGCGCCGCAAGCAGTGCGTCGGGCTCGACCGGCTTGAGAAAAAAGTGGCGGATGCCCATGGCGCCGGCGAGGGCGGCATCGATGCCCCCGCTGTGGCCCGTGCAGAGTATCGCATGTAAGCTCGGGCGAAGCGCCAGCATGGCGCGGATCATGTCGGTGCCCGTCAAATCGGGCATGATCTGGTCGCTGATGACGGCGTCGAATGCGTCGGGAGTAGCCTGGAAGGCGCGCAACGCCTGTACCGGGTTGTTGCAGCAGGTGACCTGCCAGTGGGCTGCCTTGAAAATGCTTTCCTGCAAACGCAGGACGCCCGGGTCGTCATCCACCAGCAGAACATGCCCGGAGCGGCCTTCCCGTGCGCCTTGCGGCGTCTCCGGACGGGGCGCCGCAGGCTCGCCCCCGGGCGCGGGCGGCGCGCCTTCGTCGGTGGCAGGTTCCGTGGCCCTGGGCAGGTAGACGCGGAAGATTGTGCCGATGGCGGGCTGGCTTTCGATGACGAAATGCCCGCCGGCCTGATGAACGAGGCCGTGGACCATGGAGAGCCCCATGCCGCTGCCTTGGCCCACCGCCTTGGTGGTGAAGAACGGATCGAAGATGCGCGGCAGCACGTCGGGGGCGATGCCGGTGCCGTCGTCGGCGACGGTCAGTTCGACCAGCGGGCCCGAAAACGGTTTCAGGCAGGCCGTGCAAATGAGCCGCTCGGCATGCCGCTGGCGCAGCCCCAGGAGAATTTGACCCTTGCCGCCCACCGCATCGCGTGCATTGATGACGAGATTCATCAGGATCTGCTGCAAGGCGACCGGATCGCACGGGACTTTCGGCAGGCGCTCCGAAACATTGGTATGGATGCGGATGGTGGACGGGATGGTGGCCCCGAGCATCTGTGCCGCCTCGAGCACCACCGGGCCGGGATCGATCAGGGAGGGCGAGGCCTTGGGCCGGAGACGGCCGAAGGCCAGCATCTTGGCCACCAGATCGCGCGCGCGCTCACCCGCGGCGATGATTTCGTTCAGGTAGCTGGCGAGCGGGCCCTCGGGGTCGGGCGTATGGCGGCGCAGGGCAAGCTTCGCAAAGCCCAGTACGCTTGCCAGAATGTTGTTGAAGTCGTGGGCGATGCCGCCCGTCAGCTGCCCCAGGGCCTCCATTTTTTGCGCCTGCTGCAGTTGGGCCTGGAGGCGTTCCTTCTCGGCCTGCACCTTGACCCGTTCGGTGATGTCGTCGCCGGCCGAAAGCATGCCGATGATCTGGCCCCGTGAATCCTTAAGGGCCGTGTTGTGCCAGGCGATCAGGCGCCGCTCGTGGCGGGCGGTGAGCACCATGCCCTGGTGGGTGGTGCCGGCCGGGTCGTGCCCTGCCAGGATGTGCGCAAACATGTCTCGCGCGGCGGCGCGACTGTCTTCGGGCACCCAGTTGTCGAACCAGTTGACGGCCGAGGCGAAGGCTTCCGGCGTGCAGTCGAGCACTTCGCAGGTCTTGCGGTTCGCGAGCGCGACATTGCCCTTGGTGTTGAGCGCGAGCACCATGACGCCGACGATGTCGAGATAGGCCTGCGCCCGATCGCGGGTCTCGGTGAGCGCCTGGTCGCGCAGCGACAGTGCCTCGGCCATGCGATCGACCTCGGAGGCGAGCTTGCCGATTTCGTCCTGGTGGCGCTGTTCCATGGCGCTGCGCGCCGACAGGTCGCCGTGCGCCATGCGGCGCACGGTTGCCACCACGGGCTCGATGGAGCCGAGAAGGAAAGTCGCCCCGCGAGCCCAGACGGCGGCGAGGATCCCGAGGGTGATCAGGGCGGCGCCTGCCAGGAGGTCCGCGCTCGCCCCGCCTGAGCCGGTCCTCGCGAACCAGGCCAGCGCGCCCCATGCGGGAGCGGCCGCCACGAGCATCAGGAGCAGGACTCGCATGCGAACCGTGCGGATCGCCCGGATCATGCCCCTCCTTTGCCGCTCTCGGTCCAGGCCAGAGTCCCGGAACGCGCAATGTCCTGGAAGATGGCGAGGCCGAGATCCTCCGCCTGCGCGGGATCGGGCTGAAGGTCGTGCGGGCGGTGCGTGAGGAACGCCAGAAACTCGCGGGCGAGCCGGGGATCACGCCAGCCCAGCGCCGCTTCCTGGCGAATTTCTTCGACGACGGCCCCCAAGGCCATCGCCGCCTTGTAAGGACGCTCGAAGCGTAGCGCGTCGTAGATGTCGACCAGCTGGAAGACGCGGGCGAGCAAGGGAATGGCTTCGCCCGAGAGTCCGTGCGGGTAGCCGCCGCCGTCCCAGCGCTCATGATGATGCAAGATGATCTCTGCCGCCTGGTGCATGCGGCGCATGCCGCTGACCAGGCGCGCGCCGATGGCGGTATGGCGCTGCATGATCTTGAACTCGTCAGGCGTGAGGCGGCCCGGCTTCAGCAAGATGGCGTCGGGAATCCCCAGCTTGCCGATGTCGTGCAAGACGGCGCCGCGGCGCAAGTGGGCCAATTCATCGGCGGGCAGGCCCAGCGCCCGGCCAAAGACCAGGGCCCCATGGGCGACGCGGGCGACATGGTTGCCCGTGCAGTGGTCGCGGGCTTCGGCCAGACGCGCCTGGGCAAAAAGAATCGACTCCGCGTCCTCGAGCTGATCGGTCAGCCGCTTGCGCTCGACGGCGGCATCGACGCGCGCGATGAGTTCGACGGGGTCGTAGGGCTTGGGCAGGAAGTCGGTCGCCCCCAGCTGCAAGGCTTCCGAGATGGCGTCGGCGCCATCCCCATAGCCCGTGATCATGATGACGGGACGCAAGGCTTCGCCTGCCTGGCTGCGCAGGCGGCGCAAGAACATCGGACCGTCCATGCCGGGCATCCGCCGGTCCAGCAAGATGCAATCGAAATCGGTCTCCTGGAGCAGGCCGAGCCCCTGCTGTCCGTCGGCCGCCTCGCTGAGCACGTATTTGGGCGCTTGCAAGGTGGCGCCCGCCAAGCGCCGTTGCGCGGGCTCGTCGTCGACGACGAGAATGCGGTAGGGGAGGGTGCCGAGCGTCATCGGACCACGATCCTACCGGCTTGGCGCGCGCGGCGGGGCGAAGCAGGCCCGTCGGGCGCGCCGCCGGGCAACGGCTTGCGCCCGCGCCGCACTAGCGCTCCTTCCGCGCATCCAAGCCCAGCCGCGTGAGCAGGTCGGCCTCGTCGAGCGGCTTGGGAAGGCAGGTTTCAGCGCCGGCGGCGAGGATCCGCTCCTGATTTTCCGGCGAGCAGTAGCCGGTCATGGCGATGATCCGGGTGTTGCGGCTATGGGGCTCCGCCTTGATCTTCTCGCAGACTTGGAAGCCGTCGAGTCCGGGCATCATGAGGTCGAGCAGGATCACGTGGGGGCGGAAGGTCTGCACCAGGAGGCCGGCGTCGAAGCCGTCATGCGCGACTGCGGTCGTGACCGCATCATAGCCCGACAGGAGGAGGACGAGGTAGCGGGTGAGCGCCGGATCATCGTCCACGATCAGGATGCGCTGGGCGTAGCTTTGGTCGCGCAGGAATCGTTCCAGCTCGCTGCGCTGGAAGCGGCGGTGGCCGCCCGCGGTGACCCGGGCCTTGATGAGTCCCTTGTCGGCCCATACGCGCAGCGTGGCCGGTGCGATCATCAGCATCGCGGCCGCTTCATTGGGTGTGAGGTACGGTTTTTCGGACATTCTGTCGCCCCGCTCCTGAAGTCGAGAGAGTGATCCTGATCGTTCTTTATGCTTCGTCAGGCAGCCTGCGGTCGCCGCACGGCAAGGGGTCGCAGGGTCCGCGGGCTGCGTGCCCACGAGCCATGGTGTCCTGCAATTATTCCATGGTGAATAGGACGTTACAAGCGATTTGTGCGGCTCATGCGGCCCCCTTGGGCGGCGGCTACCGGTGGCCCGCGCAGGCCCGAGAATCGCTTGATTATGATACAACAAAAACGCGTAATACGCCGAAGTCGCTTGACCTATGGCACGGGCTCGCCCAAAATACGCACGCGGCATGGGGCATCGTGCGGCGTGCGCATGGGAGGGGCACGGGACGCCTCATGCCCTGGCAGGCAATGTCGGTGATCGGGTATGGGCGCTTCCCGGGTGTCCCAGGGGAAGCGGCGTGGAGGGGCGATGGCGGCGACATTTCGGCGGGGGAGGAGAGGGTGAAGGCCCAGGATGTCCCGGATGGGGGAGGGCTGGCGCCTTGTTTTCAGCCGATTCGCGAACTCGTCTCCGGGGGCTTTCCCATCCATGCCCTGCTTACACGCCCTGATGCCGGCGACGCCCTCGAAGAGGCCGCGGCCGTGGATACCGCGTACCCCGGGGGGCGCGAGCCGATCGCACAGGCGTTGGCGCAGATGGGTCGGCAACGCTATCAAGGGCTGCTGTTCATCAGCCTGTCCACGCGCCTGCTCTTCGTCGACGGGGGCTGTGCGCGGGTGAGTCGCCTGGCCCAGGCTGCGCGCATCGGCGCGAGCCGCATCGTGTTTGAGATCACGGGGCGAGAGGCGCTCGCCCCCTTCAGCCGCCTCCAAGCCTTCGTGCGCGACGCCAGCATCCACGGATTCCGCTTCGCGATTGGGCACTTTGGGTTCGCGGATGCATCCTTCCAGTCCCTCAGGCACCTACCCGTCGATTACCTCAAGATCGAGGGGGAGCTCATCCGACGCATGGTGCATGACGACGTCTGTTTCGCGTGCGTGAAGAGCATCGTCGCGCTGGCGCGTCACCTTGACGTCCGCACGGTCGCCGAGCGCGTCGAGGATGCCGACACGCTTCTGCTGGCTCGGCACCTGCGCATCGATTATGTGCAGGGGGATCATGTCGCCCGCCCATCACCCGTGATCCGCTCGTCTTCGCCAGAACCGGCGCTTTCCTGACGCCGGGAAGCAGGGCCGTCCGTCTGTCTTGCCGTGCGCTCGCCTCTTGCGGTGTTGGAGAATCTTTTCGACTAGACTGAACCATATGAGGTCTTGTCGAGGGGCGGGCCATGACGCGATTCACCCAGCAGCAGATTGAGCAGATTGAGCGTGTTCTGAATGACCGCTACCGGTCCTTGCTTGAGGAAGTGCGCGACGAGTTGGAGGGCGCGGGCGAGCAACATTATGTGGACCTCTTGGCGGGCGGGCCGCCGGATGTCGGCGACGAATCGGTGGCGGATGCGCTGGCCGACCTCAATGCGGCGGTCGTCGACCGGCAGATGCACGAGATTCGGGCGATCGAAGCCGCCCATGACCGCCTCAAGGCCGGAACATTCGGCGAATGCAGCGATTGCGGCGGTGACATCGAATTTGAGCGCCTGCGGGTCTACCCCAGCGCGCGTCGCTGCGTCCGTTGCCAGGACAAGTACGAGAAGACTTACGCCGGGGAATCGCGGCCGAGCATGTGAGGCGTCCGGTCATGCCGGTCCACAACGCCGATATCGCGGCCGCCTTCGAAGAAATCGCGGACCTGCTCGAGATTCAAGGCGCCAGCCCTTTCCGTGTCCGGGCCTATCGGAATGCCGCGCGAACGGTCGGGGCGTCTGGGCACGACATCCGGTCACGCCTGGAAAGCGGCGAGGCGTTGCCCAAATGGCCCGGCATCGGCGCTGATTTGGCCGCCAAAATCCATGAGTTCGCGACAACCGGGAAGAGCGAACTCTTGGCCTCGCTTCGCGCGCAGCTGCCGGCCACGGTGGCCACGCTCCTCAAGGTGCCCGGCCTAGGGCCGAAGCGCGTCAAGATGCTGCACGAGGCGTTGCACGTCGACACGCTGGGGCAATTGTCGGAGGCCGCCAGGGACGGGCGCATCCGGCGGCTGCCCGGGTTCGGGGAGAAGAGCGAGCGCAGCATCCGGGACGCCGCCGAGACGGCGATGAGCAGCACCGGGCGGTTCAAGCTTTCGCTGGCGGCACAATATGTCGAAGCGCTGGTCGTCTATCTCAAGAAGATCCCCGGCGCCGGGCAGGTTGTGGTGGCGGGCAGCTTCCGTCGCATGCGGGAGACCGTGGGCGACCTGGATGTCCTCGTCACCGCGCAGGATGCCGGGCGCGTCATGGCGGCCCTGGGGGACTACGACGAGGTCGCGGCGGTTCGGTCAAGCGGGCCCACGCGCTCCAGCGTCGTGTTGCGCAACGGCATGCAGATCGACCTTCGGGTCGTCGCCCAGGACAGCTACGGGGCGGCCCTGCACTACTTCACGGGATCGAAGGCGCACAATATCGCCGTGCGGCGCTTGGCCCAGGCGCGGGGACTCAAGGTCAATGAATACGGCGTGTTCCGGGGTGCCGAGCGCATTGCCGGCGCAACCGAAGCGTCGGTGTACGCCAGCGTCGGCCTGCCCTTCATTCCCCCCGAATTGCGGGAAGATCGCGGCGAGATCGAGGCGGCACGCGCGGGGCGCCTGCCGCACCTCATCGAACGGGCGGACCTTCGGGGCGATCTCCATGCCCACACGGTGGCCAGTGACGGCCGCAATTCGCTGGCGGAAATGGCTCAGGCGGCATGGGAGGCGGGCCTCGAATACCTTGCCATCACCGAGCACTCGCGGCGGCTGACGGTGGCCAAGGGGCTCGATGCCGCCGCTTTGGGTGCGCATATCGAGCGCATGGATCGCCTGAACGAGCAGCTGGACGGCCTGACGCTGCTGAAGGGCATCGAAGTGGATATCCTGGAAGACGGCAGCCTTGACTTGCCCGACGAGGTGCTCGGCCGGCTGGATCTGGTCGTTGGCGCGGTCCATAGCCAGTTCTCGCTTTCTCCCGAGCGACAGACGGCACGCATCCTGCGCGCGATGAATCACCCCTATTTCAGCATTCTCGCCCATCCGTCGGGGCGCCTGCTCGGCGAACGTGAGGCCTATGAGGTCGACATGCCGACGATTATCCGCGAAGCGAGGCGGCGCGGCTGCTTCCTCGAACTTGATGCCCAGCCGGAGCGGCTGGATCTGAACGATGTGTATTGTCAGATGGCGAAAGCGGAAGGCGTGCTGGTGTCCATCAACTCCGACGCCCACAGCACCCTCGATTTCGCCAACCTGCGCTATGGCGTCGGTCAAGCGCGGCGGGGATGGCTGGAAAAGGGGGATGTCCTCAACACCCGATCCCTCAAGGCGCTGCGGCCATTGCTCGCGGCCACTCTAGGGTGAAGGGCATCGGTGCTCCCGCGATGCCCCGGGCGATACGCGCTATCGGCGCGCGTAGGTGAGACAGTTGACTGCCGACGCCGAATGGCCCACGCGAATCTGGTCCGTGACGCACTCGAAATCCTCGTTGTATTTGCAATCGCGCGCCTTGCAGGCCCCCACCCCGGCAATTCGCTGGGCGGCCTTGGTGTGGTCCGTGCTGGAACAGAAGGTGTCGCAGCCCGCACGGAGGCTGTCGCCCACGGTGATGGCGCGTGCATGACACTTGGTGTCTGCGTTGTAAGCGCATTCTGTGGCGTCGCATAAGCCGACGATGGGCATGTCGATAGACAAATGTTGCATGATTTTGGGCCTCTGAAAAGAGTGAATAAAAGTGCTTGCGCACGCTTATCGACCTCGATGCCAAATGCTTTGGCGGCCTTCGTCCCGAGCCGAGGACGCGGGCGAGTGCTCCGAGCAGCCCTCGTTTGTCTTGTGTCCGGCGGCTTTTCGGTGTTCGGATGGGATCGCGGGTCGGGATGATTGCGTTGGCGCACCATCCATTCACTGCTCGGTTACCCTATTTTTATAGACGTGCCGGCGGTGCCTGACAAGCGCAATCCTTTCGCGGCGGCCTGAGTTCGCGGCCCTTCCCCGGGGTGAGGCGAGGCGCATCCCGTGCGGGATCGGCGCTCCGCGTGCGCCAGGATCGCGCCGGTTCATGGGGCACGCAACGCCTCGAGCGCTTCCCACCGTTCCAATAATGCCAGGAGTTCCCCCTCGATCGCATCGAGCCGATCCTTCAGGCCGGCTACGTGCTCCGGCGCCTCGCGATAGAGCGAAGGGTCGGCAAGGCGTTCGTTGAGCCCGGCTTGCTCCAGTTCCAGGGCCTCGATGCGCGCCGGGATGGCGTCCAGTTCGCGACTGTCCTTATAGGACAGCTTGCTCTTGTTCGGCCTTGCGACCGGGGCTGGGGCTTCTTTCGGTTTGTCGGTCTTGGTTTTGCCGGTCGCGGGCTGGCGGGCGCGATACGCGAGCCAGTCGGCGTAGCCGCCCGCGATGTCGACCCAGTGACCCTCGCCGCCATAGCACAAGGATTGTGTGACGACATGGTCAAGGAAGGCGCGGTCGTGCGACACGAGGATGACCGTGCCCGGATAGTCCTGCAGCAACTGTTCCAGCAGCTCAAGCGTGTCGATGTCGAGGTCATTGGTGGGTTCGTCCAGAACCAGCAGATTCGCCGGCCGCGCAAAGAGACGCGCTAGAAGCAAACGGTTGCGCTCGCCGCCCGACAAGGCGGAAACCTTCGCCCTCGCGCGTTCCGGCGGAAACAGGAAATCCTCGAGATAGCTGATGACGTGCTTTCTTTGGCCTGCAATCTCGATATAGTCGGCGCCGGGTGAGATGGTGTCGATCAAGGTCTTCTCGCCGTCGAGTTGATTGCGGAACTGGTCGAAGTAGGCCACCTCCAACTGAGTGCCCTGACGGACACGGCCGGCATCGGCTTTGAGTTCACCGAGGATGATGCGGATAAGCGTGGTCTTCCCACAGCCGTTCGGCCCGATGAGTCCAAGCTTGTCGCCCCGCATAACGGTCAAGGAGAGGTCCTTGATCAGACTGCGCCCCCCGAATCCATGGCTTACTGCGTCCAACTCGGCAACCAATTTGCCGGAGCGCTCGCCGGCATCGAGTGCGAAGCCCACTTGTCCCACCTGTGCCAGGCGGGCGGCGCGCTGCTGACGCAGGGCTTCGAGACGCCGTACCCGTCCTTCGTTGCGGGTGCGGCGCGCCTCGACACCCCTGCGGATCCAGGCTTCTTCCTGCTTCCAGAACTTATCGAACTTGCGATTGTGAATGTCCTCGACCTCAAGCTGTTCCGCCTTCTTCCGCTGGTAGGCGCTGAAATTGCCCTGATACTCGTGCAACTGGCCACGGTCCAGCTCGACAATGCGGTTGGCGACGTTGTCGAGGAAACGGCGATCATGCGTGATGAACAGCAGTGCGCCCATGAAGGTGCTGAGCAGCTCCTCCAGCCAGGCGATCGCCTCGAAATCGAGGTGATTGGTCGGTTCGTCGAGGAGCAGGACTTCCGGGTCCCCCACCAAGGCGCGGGCGAGGGCCACGCGTTTCTTTTGGCCCCCGGAGAGGGCCTGGACAAGGGCGTCGGCAGGCAAGTCGAGGCGGCCCAGGGTCTCTTCCACCCGGCTGTTGAGACGCCAGGCGTCAGCCGCCTCCAATTCGTGGGTAAGGCGGTCCAGCTCGGCGAGGTCTGCCGGCTCGGCCGTATGGGCGACGCGGTGGGCCAAGGCGTGGTATGCGGTGAGCCACAGCCGGGCCTCTCCGATCCCCTCCGCCACGGCCTCGAACACCGAATCGCCAGGCTTGAATTCAGGTTCCTGGGGCACGTAGGCCACGCGCAGGCCCGGCTGGCGCCAGACATTTCCGGCATCGGCCTGAATCTTGCCGGCAACGATATTCAGCAGACTCGATTTTCCCGTGCCGTTGCGACCGATCAGGCCGATGCGCTCCCCCTTGCCCACAACCAAGGATGCGCCATCGAGCAATGGCCAATGACCAAAGGCCAGTTCAAGTCTGTCTACGATAATCAGAGGCATGGATATAAGTACCGGGGTTGTCGCCCAACGACGCAAAGAAACGAAATTCTACAGAAGCGCCTGCTGCAGCGGATGAATCGGCGCGTCTGCAAGCCAAGGCATCTGTGCGCCGTTGCGCCAGTCGGTGAGTGCCTTGCACAGCGCAGCGAAGCCCAGCGTCTTCTCGCCCCACTCGTCGCGTTCCTGCTGCAACGCCAGCGCCTCGTTGAACACGAAGCGGCACATCTGGCGCTGCCGTTCGCCGGTGGGCAGGAGGCCACACTTGAAGGCTTGGAGGCGCTGCATGCCGTGCATCATACTCTTGGTCTATGCGCGATGATAACGATATTGGACACGAGCGGCACTGCGTTATGAACTCTCCCGCCACTAAAACAGCGCTTCCTGTTGTAGTGGAGGTTTCGGCCTTGGGAGCTTTCGCTCTTGCTGCCTCGATTTTCTGGTTCGTCGTCCGCCGCGGCCCTCCGGTTCCGGATGAACGTCTTACGCTGGATGCCCCAGACGTGACTTCGGACCGTTCCGGCCTTAGTGGCTGCCCAGTTCGCCGAATCGAGCATCGCTTGCGCTCCTTGGACGCATATTCGCCCGAGAGCAGACGCCTGCCGCCCCGCCTGGCGAGGACCTTGGCGGCGTTGTGATCGGCATTGTCGTAGAACCCGCAGTACTGGCAAATGAACACGGCTTGTCCCAGCCGGTTATCCGCGTGGGCGTAGCTGCACGGGCTGCACTCCTGCGAACTGTGTTGATGCAGCACGGGGATCAGGAGCTTTTCCGTGCGCGGTGGACGTGTCCCGCCTGTGGCGTGGTCCACGACCGCGACCTGAACGCGGCGTTCAATCTGAAGACCATGGCCGTGCGTCCCACCGTGCCAGCCTGTGCAGAGGAAGGCGCTGGCCGACGAAGACGAAACCGGCCTCGATGCAGCAGGAAACTTTGTTCCTGTTTAGGCAGGAATGGACAAGGCTGACAGAACGGCAGGTTCGGGTGAGCCGCGAGCGTACCATTTCCGGAAACAGGGCGCCCCAGGTGATGGCCGGGGGAGGTGAGGAAGGCGTCAGGGGGCCGGTACGATGCGATTATTGGGCCCGCGCGCATGCAAGTCGTTCCGGGCAGCCGCCAAGCCGCCGCGACGGCCTCCCGCTCCCGGAAGCCGGAAATGCCTCGGGTAGATAGGCATGGTATCGCACCACACTCACCTTAGGTGAGGTGCGCGAGCGCGAGGCGTTGGCCGGCAACGCCGAAGCCTGGACGTCGAGCGACCGGCCTTGGCGGCGCGTCGGGCGGGGCCCGAGGCCATGCGATGCCAAAGGCGCGATCGGCGTTAGCCGCGGCACACGGGCATGCTCGGCGGCAGCGGGAGCGGCGTCTCCAGCAGTCGTTCGAATTCCGTCTTGATGAGCGCGTGGCACGTGCAGCTGTGCGCGCGCAGCCTGTTCCTGTCCAGCACCTTGATATGGCCGCGCGCATAGTCGATGGCGCCATTGCGCTGAAGCACCAGCGCCGCCTTATTGATGCGCTCGCGCCGCACCCCGAGCATCGCCGCAATGTGTTCCTGCGTCAAGGCGATCTCATCACTGCCGATGCGGTCGAGCAACTGCAAGAAGAGATGGGCCACCTGCTGCGACAGGGTGTGGTGGCGATTGCATGCCGCCATGAGCCCCATATAGGTCATCAACGCCTGGACATAGCGCAACATGCGGCGCTGGAAGCCGGTCTCGCCGTCGAGCGCTTCCTTCAACGCGGCCGCCTTGATGCGCATGGCGTGCCCGTCGATCTGATTGATGGCGGTCTCATACATGGTCTGCCCACCGAGAAAGTGGGCGATGCCGATCATGCCCTCGTTGCCGACCAGGGCCGTGGCGAGCGTCGAATCGTCCTCCATCAGGTGCGTCAAGGCGACGCAGCAATCGACCGGGAAATAGACGTATGGAGAGGCCTTGTTCGGGCGGTACAGGATCTCTCCCGCGTCGACCCGAACGACCTGCAGGCCGTCACAGACGCGTCGGCACTCATCGGCGGACAACGCGGCCAGAAGACCGTTGCGGTACACCTTCGGACAGATATGAAGCGATGTGTCCACCGTAAATTCCCTAAACTTTCATTCACCGCGAAAGTTTAGCGCCAGAAGGAATAGCGAAATATGCGATTCGGCACACAATCTGGCGAAATACGCGACTTTGCCCAGAACGCGACATCGGCAGTCCGTACTCAAGGCGGTGCGCGGCTCGCGTCGCGCACCAGAGCCAAGAAGCGCTGGGCGTCTTCCGCCATGAACATGTTGTTGAACAAGCAATAGCTCCGGCCCCGGCACCGCGCGAGCAGGCGGGCCAGATCCGCGTCGCTGTGGCGGTAGCTGTGGTCGGTCACGCCGTGCAGCCGGAAGTATTGGCCCTTGCCGGGCAACGGCTCGGCCTTGAAGGGATCCACGCTGTAGAGCAGCCCCAGCTCCTCGCACAAGGAGCCGATCAACTCCCGCGGCCATGCCCCGCGAGGCTCCCATACCCGAACGAGTTCGGGCGCCTGCGCACGGGTGGCCGTGAAGAAGCGGCGCATCTGGTCGAGGTGCGCGGGAGTGGGCGTGAAGCTCCCCGGGCACTGGAAAACAATCGCGGAGGCCGCCAAGGCGCGGGCCGCGTCGACCGTGGCGTCCCAGGCATCCATGACCTCACGGGTCAGGCGAAAGGAGCCGTAATGGGGCTTCTTGTCCTCTGCCACCCGCCGCTTCAGGCGCCGGTATGTCGGACTCGTCGCGTCGTGGGTGATAAGCTGCCAGGCCTTGATGGCGAACTCGAAGTGGGGCGGCGCCTCCAACCGCCAGCGCTCGAGCGTCTGGGTGCGCGGCGGCTGATAGAAGGTCTGCTGGATTTCGACAAGCGAGAACTGGGCGAAGTAGTCCGTTCGCGACATGGGAAAGCCACAGCAGCCCACTCGAATATCGACATCCGCCGCAGAAGCCATGGACGAATTCTCGCGCTGTGATCGGGAGCTCTTTAGCACCGCTGCGGGGGCCTTGGTCCACGTGCGCCCAGGGAACCGTGTCGCGGGTGGGCCATCCTGCGGCGAGCGCGCTGGGTGTCGAGCCGAGACTCGCTCGGGGGCATGCCCCGATCCCCACGCGTTCGCACCCCGTGGCGAGAGACCGGATCCCATGCGGCCGTCCTTGTCGCGAAAGGCGGCAGAGCTGACCGCTGGTGCGCTGGGTCCCCGCCTATTTTTATTGTAGCGCCGAGATCGGCGATTTGCAGGCGATTGGTGCCCGCGGGTTCGCGCGATGGGGGGCGCGCGACGGCCAGGTCCGTGTCGCGCCTCTTGGGCGCAATGGGTCCTGCCCGGCCTTGGGAATCCTACGCAGGAGGCGGGCTGGCGGCGTACGCCATGATGCTCTGGGCGATGCGCGTGAGCGGCAGGGAGGTTTCTGCCGCGCCGAGGCGAACGGCTTCCCTGGGCATGCCGTAGACCACGCTGGAACTTTCATCCTGGGCGGCGGTGCGCCCGCCGGCCTCGCGTATTTCCCTGAGCCCGCGAGCGCCGTCGTCGCCCATGCCGGTCATGATGACCGCGAAGGCGTTTCGTCCGGCGAACTTGGCGACCGAGCGGAACAGCACGTCCACCGATGGCCGATGCCGATTCACCAGCGGGCCGTCGCGCACCTCGACGAAGTACTGCGCGCCGCGCCGGGTCAACAGCAGGTGCCGGCCGCCGGGGGCGATGAGGGCGAGCCCCGGGCGCACCCGATCGTCGTTCCGGGCTTCCCGTACCTCCAATGCGCAGCGCTCGTTCAGGCGTGCCGCGAAGCTTGCGGTGAATTTCTCGGGCATGTGCTGGACGATGACCAGTCCCGGGCAGGTTCGCGGCAGGGAGGCGAGGACCACTTCGAGGGCCTGGGTGCCGCCGGTCGACGTGCCTAAGGCGACGATGCGCTCGGTGGTGGCTTTCATGGCATGGGTCGGGGCGGCCAGCATGGCGTCGGCGCTGAGCTTGGGCGCTGCCGTGAGGGCGCGGTTCGGTTCCGCGCGTACGTTGCGCAGATTGGCGCGGCTCGCCGCCTTGACGGCGTGAATGAGGTCGGCCGCGGCGCTCTCCAGGAACCCCTTGAGTCCCGAGGTGGGCTTGCACACGACGTCCACCGCGCCGGCCTGCAAGGCCTGCAAGGTGGTGTCCGCCCCCTTGGCGGTCAGCGAGGAGCAGATGATGACGGGCGTCGGATGCTCGGCCATCAGCTTGCGCAGAAACGTGATGCCGTCCATCCGGGGCATCTCCACGTCCAGCACGATGACATCGGGCCACTGCACCGCCATGCGGTTCATGGCGAAGATCGGATCGGCGCACACGCCGATCACCTCGATCATCGGGTCTTGCGCCAGGATTCCCTGCAGGACCTGGCGCACGACCGCCGAATCGTCGATCACCAGTACTTTGATGGGTCGCATGTCGGGTGATGAGGCCGTTCCATGTCGCTGCGGCGGACGTGCACGCCGCCGCTCGCGACGTCGAACCGGACGAAGCGATGGATCGCCCCGCCGAGATCCTGGGCATGAATGCGAAATCCGTAGCGCGCGGCCAGCGAGAGACCCGCCTCGATATTTCTGGGTCCCGGGGCGGTGTGCGGCGAAATCCCCGTTGACGCAAACATGGTTCCGCCGCCGATGAGCCGGAACTCGTAGTCTTGCGGCTGCGTCCCATGCGCCCGTAGCCGGGTGTGAAGCAAGGCCATGGCCTCGTCGGCGTAACGCGCATCGAGCGTCTTCGAAGGCCGCCCGCGGGTGGGCAGGAGGTAATGACACATGCCCCCGAGAAGGCGCCTGGGGTGCCAGATGATGACCGAGACGCACGAACCCAGCAAGGTGGCGAGACGACCATCGGGGCCGGCAAATGCCCACTCGCCGGGATACAGGAATGTCTCGCCAGGCTGCGCGGCGGCGTTCATGCCGTCCTCCGGTAAATGGAAGGCGCCAGCGCCCGGAGCCCATCGGCCACGCCGTTCAGGCTCTCCGAATGTCCGACGAAGAGGTGGCCGTCGGGCCTGAGCCGCGGCAGGAGCCTTCCGACAACCTGGGTTTTCGTGCGCGCATCGAAGTAGATCATGACGTTTCGGAGCCAAATGAGGTCGAAATCACCGACATTCGGCAGCGCATGGTTCAGGTTGATCTGCATGAACCGCACCCGGGCGCGCAGTTCGGGGGAGATGCGCAGATTGCCTTCCTGTGAACCGACGCCCTTCAGGCAATGGCGGCTGAGCAGCGCCGGCGGGATATGGCTTGCGTGCTCGAGCGGATAGATGGCGGCGGCCGCCCGATCGAGCACGCGCGAGCTGATGTCGGAAGCCAAGACTTCCCAGGGCGCATCCGGAAGATGTTCCGCCAGCAGCATGGCGATGCTGTAGGCCTCCTGTCCGGTGGAGGCGGCTGCGCTCCAGACGCGGAAGGTCCGCGTGCGGGTCCATGACGGCAGGATCCTGTCGCGCAGGAAGTCGAAATGCTTGGGTTCCCGGAAGAAGTACGTCTCGTTGGTGGTCAGCAGATCCACGGCCATTTGAAGTTCTTCCGGGTGATCACCGCTGACCAGGAGCTTGAAGTACTCGCCGTAGGAGCCGCTGCGGCAATGCGTCAGTCGCTTGGCGAGACGTCCGCATACCAGCGGCTTCTTGAGCGGCGACAAGCTGATGCCGGCGATGTCGTGGATGAGCTGCCGGAACTGGCCGAATTCCTGGTCGCTGAGGGTGTGCGTGTTCATGGGGGTTGGACATCTCACATCGTGGTCGGGGATGGCCGCGCGCGCGGCCATTGTCCCCGGCGCTCTTGCGGCACGCCGGGGACGGGAAGGGGATCCGTGCGTAGCCAGGCAGGCGAGGCTGTTGCCCATTCAGACGACCTCCTCGAGCCGTCGAAGGAGCTGCCGGCGGGTCTCGCGGTAGCGGAGGTCTTCGCGGCCTGCCTGGGCGAATCGCTGATTGCGGGCCAGCAGAGTGTCCAGCTCGCTCCCTTCGAGCTGGCGGGAGGCGATGAACTGCGTCACCGCGCAGGGCGTGGCGGCGAATTGCTTCATGAGGCGGGGCCATGGGCCCAGCGCCCCGAGCTGGGTGTCCCACAGCAAATATGCCGCCAGCGCACCCAGGGATGTCCGCGGACACAGGGGGTCGACGTGGACATCGAAGGTTCGATGCCAGGCCGCCAGGTCGCCCGGCGGCATCGGCCGCGCGATGCCATAGCCTTGCCCATGATCGGCGCCCAGAATGGCGGCGGCTTCGATGAGTCCGGGATGCTCGAGGCCCTCGATGACGACGGCGGTGCTGAGCTCGTGGGCGAGCGAAGTGAGATGGCGGATGAATTGCAATCCGCGGGATGGGCGTCCCAAGGCCGCACGCACGAATCCCTGGTCAATCTTGACTTCGTCGAAGGGGAAGCTGTCCATGCGCAGCAGCGAGCTGTGTCCCGAGCCCAGGTCGTCCTGGGTGAGCGGGACGCCGCGGGCGCGCAGTGCGCCAAGGAAGCGATCGCGCAAGGGGAGGTCGTCAATGCCTTCGTATTCCAGCAGCTCAAGCGTGAGCCGGCGCGGCTCCAGGCCGCTTTCCTCGAGGATCTTGAAGAACACCGCCTGGAAGGCCGGATCGGTAATCCCTTGCGGCGGAAAATTGATGGAGGCATCGATCGCGAGGCCTTCGGCCTCCCACCGCGCGAGGGCCGCGCAGACTTGGGCGAGCCCCAGCTCGAACAGGCGCAGGAGGTCCCCATGGCTGAACGCGGGCAGGAACTTGCCCGGGGGGACGAGCTGCCCGTCATCGGCGCGCAGGCGCGCCAGCGCCTCCACCTTGCGCAAACGGCCATCGGCGAGGCTCACGATCGGCTGGTAGTGCATCTCGACGCGCCCGCGGTCGAGCAGCTGCTGGTAGGATTGGCGCTCGCGATAGGGCGGCAGCGCCCGCCGGTTGCGAAAGCGCAGCGCGGCGAGCCCGACGATCTGCTGCAGGTGGGCCGCGAAGGCGCGGCGCAGCGGAAGGGCGAAATGGCCCGGGTAGTTGCTGTAGAGCACCAGCACGGCGGTGGTCCGGCCGGTTTCGCATAACAGGGGAATCGCGGCGGCGGAGCGCAGCCCCAGCTTGCGGGCGATGCCGGCCCAGGGCTGGAGCGAAACGTCGGCAGCCCAATTCTCGACCCACTGGATTTCCGAGTGGCGCCATGCCCGCCCGGCGGGTCCGTGGCCGGAGAAATGCTCGGCCGAGGTGGAGGCGAGCGGGTACTGGCCTTCCGTCAGCGCATCGGCATAGGTGCGCAAGATGCCGGGGGAGACCGCTTCGATGCGAAGCTCCCCTTGCGCGTTGGGGCGCAACAGCATGCCGCCCAGCAGTCCGCACACGCCGCGCAGGATCTGCATCAGCTCGCCCGTCAAGTCCTCCTGGCGGTCGGCCATCGCGACCAAGCGGTCGATTTCGGACAGCGCGCGCGCGTTGTCCCGCTCCAGTTCGTGGTAGCTGGCGGCTTGCAGCTGCTGGTCCCGCATGAGCCTTCGCGAGATCGCCCACATCAGCGCGTTGCACTGTCCGGGGCCTGAAGGCCGGGTGCGCAGCAGGGCGCCGACGGTGTTCTGGTAGAGGGTATAGGCCTCCATGATCCAAAGCAGATCGACGCCGACCCGCGCGTGGATCCGGCCGACGCGACTGGCGGCCCGGGCATGTGCCTCGGGTGTGAGGTCCGGGCTCATGAGCATCCGGAAATAATGCGCCTGCTTGTCGCGCAGTTCGTCGAATTCAGCCGTCGACAGGTAGCTCAGCGTGGGGATCACCCGGGCGGCCGTGGACAGTTGGCCGTAGAAGGCCTGCACGAAGGCGTCCGTCTGGCTCCGGAGCAACGCGTCCGCCTCCGCGAAGAGGACGTTCACCGCGTGTCCATAGGCGTCCGACCACGGGTCGGCTGCGCCGGCCGAGGGCCCCCCAGGGGCGGGGTCCGTTGCCGGAGAAGCGATATCGGAGTAGGCCATGCGATGTTCTTTCCTGGAGGGGAAGGCCGCGGCGTGTCGGCGGCTCAGGTGGATGCGGTGGGTTGGGCGGAGGCCTGGGCGAGGGCGGACATGTCGTCGACCGAGAGGATGCGTGCGAGGTTGAGGATGATCACGAAGCGGTTGTCGACCTTGCCCATGCCCTGGATGAAGTCGGGGCGGATTTTGGTGCCGAAGCTGGGGGGCGGTTCGATGTCGGCGGAGGGGATTTCCAGGACTTCCTGGACGGTGTCGACGATGACGCCGATGTCCTGGCTGTTGTCCTCGAAGTGTGATTCGAGGATGACGATGCAGCTGCGCCGGGTGATGGTCGAGTGGGGGCGGCCGAAGCGTGCCGCGAGGTCGAGCACGGGGACGACGCTGCCGCGCAGGTTGATGACCCCGCGGATGAACTCGGGCATCATGGGGACGGTGGTGAGGCCGCCGAACTCGATGATTTCCCTGATGGCCAGGATGCCGATGGCGAACGGTTCGCCGGCGAGCTCGAAGGTGAGGTACTGGTGCTGTTCGGCCGCATCGGGGGTGGGTGCCGGCGCGGTTTGCTGATAAGGGACGATTTCCGCCATGAGATTTCCTCTCGCCTGTGGGGGTCCCGTGTTGCGGTGGGGCCGGGACGCCCGAGGCCGTGCGTGTATGGGTTAGAACCTGACGAATTCGTGCTCGTGGGCGTGGCCCGCGGGGTGGTCCTTCGTGGCCGCCCTGGGCTGTCCGTGGGCGACGGGGGTTGCGTGCTGGAGGGCGGGTTTGGCGGCGGTGCGGTTCGGGGCGCCGGCGCCTTCGACCTTGAAGAAGCCCATGAGGGACTGCAGCTGTTCGGCCTGACCGCTCATTTCCTCGGCGGTGGCGGCGAGCTCTTCGGAGGCGGAGGCGTTTTGCTGGGTGGCCTGGGAGAGCTGGGAGATGGCGGTGTTGATCTGGCCGACGCCGGAGGCCTGTTCTTCGGAGGCGGCGGTGATTTCCTGGACGAGGTCGGAGGTTTTCTTGATGGAGGGGACGATCTCGTCGAGGAGGGTGCCGGCCTTCTCGGCGAGGTCGACGCTGCCGGAGGCGAGGCTGCTGATTTCCTGTGCGGCGACCTGGGAGCGCTCGGCGAGCTTCCTCACTTCCGCGGCGACCACGGCGAAGCCCTTGCCGTGCTCGCCGGCGCGGGCGGCCTCGATGGCGGCGTTGAGGGCGAGGAGGTTGGTCTGGTAGGCGATGTCGTCGATGATGCCGATCTTGCCGGCGATGCTCTTCATGGCGGTGACGGTGTTCCTGACGGCGTCGCCGCCTTCGGCCGCTTCCTTGGCCGCCTTGGCGGCCATGCCGTCGGTGATCTTGGCGTTTTCGGTGTTCTGGTTGATGGAGGCGGTCATCTGCTCGACCGAGGCGGAGGTTTCCTCGACGCTGGCGGCCTGCTCGGAGGAGGATTGGGAGAGCGACTGAGCGGTGGCGCTGACTTCCTCGGAGGCGGAAGAGAGGTTGTCGGCGGCGCCGCGCACCTCGCTGATGACCTGGGAGAGCTTGTGCACCATGTTCTGCATGGCGGAGAGCAGCTGCCCCACCTCGTCGCGGGAATTGGCCTCGATGCGGGCGGTGAGGTCGCCCTCGGCCAACTGGTTGGACACCGCGACCGCCGCCTTCAAGGGACCGGTGATCGAGCGCGTCACCCAGAAGGCAAAACCGATGCCTGCCGCCAGCGCCGCAAGGCCCATGGCGATCATGAGCGAGCGGGAATCGCGGTAGGTCTGGGCCGCGGACGCCCCGTCGTCGTCCACGTGCTGGGTTTCCACCTTGACGAGCGCGTTCAAGGCGTCCCTGAAGGTGGCAAGTTCCGGCAGCACTTCCGAGGTCATCAGGGAGACCGCCTGATTATGATGCCCGGCCTTCACCAGGACATGAAGCTTGTCCATGCTGACGACATAGGGCTTGCGCGCCTCTTTCATGCGTTCCAGGGCGGCCAGGGCATCCGGCGTGCTGGCCACGGCCGTCAATTTGTCGATGGCGTCCGAAACGCGCTGCTTAGTGTCAGCCAAGCCCTCGAAATCCTGCGATACGGCCTGGGGGTCGGTGTCCATCAGGAGCTTCAGGTTGAGCACGGCGTTGTCGTCGGCGGCGGACTTGACGGTGTTGGCGAGCTTCGCCTCGACCCAGGTCTTGGAGACGATATGGTCGGTGGTGCGGTTGAGGCTCGTCAGGCCGGTCATGCCCACTGTGGCGACGATGGCCAGGAGCAGGAGGACCGAGCCGAAGCCGATCGCCAACCGCAACCCGATTTTCATATGCTTGAACATGGTGCTGACTCCCATCGGTATGTAAGAATTAATTCACTTCGCGAGGCGGGCCGCGCGCTCGCCCGGCCGGTGGCCTTTGCCGGGCGCGGCTACCCTGGGCGCGCCCACGGCGGCGCGGGCAGCGCCCGCTTCGGGGCGTGCGAGCGGGGGCTCATCGCGCACCGTCCGTCAGGGCGGCCAGTGCGCTGGCCTCCTGGCTGATCGTTCGCTGCAGCAGCGAGGGGACGTCGAGAATCAGCGCGACTTCGCCGCTGCCCAGGATGGTCGAGCCGCTGATGCCCTGAATGTTCTGGAACAGCTTTCCGAGCGGCTTGATGACGGTCTGGTGCTCGCCCAGGAGCTCGTCGACGACGAGACCGGCCTTGCGGCCCGCGCAATGGACCACCACGACGTTCTCCCGCCGGGCGGCATCGCCGTCTTGCTGGAAGTGCTCGCGCAGCCGGATGAACGGCAGCACTTCGCCGCGCAGGTCGATGTAGGCGCGGCCGCGGGCGGCCGCCGTGCTCTGGGCCGTGAGTTCCAGGCACTCCAGCACCATGTCGAGGGGGATGACGAAGGAGGCGGCCCCCACCCGGGTGAGGAAGCCGTCGATGATCGCGAGGGTGAGCGGCAGGCGGATGCGGATGGTCGTGCCCGTGCCCTCCCGGCTTGCGATTTCCACCGAGCCGCGCAGGGCCTCGATGTTGCGTCTGACCACGTCCATGCCGACACCCCGCCCCGAGAGATTGGTGACCTGCTCGGCGGTGGAGAATCCCGGCTCGAAGATGAGGTTGAAGACCTCGGGGTCGGAGAGGGTCGCGGAGGGCGCGACGAGCCCGCGCTCCACGGCCTTGCGCAGGATGCGCTCGCGATTCAGGCCGCCGCCGTCGTCCTGGACCTCGATCACGATGCTGCCGGAGTCGTGGTGGGCGCTCAAGAGCACGGTGCCGCGCGCGGGCTTGCCGCGGGCGATGCGCGTCTCGGCGGGCTCGATGCCGTGGTCCATGGCGTTGCGCACGAGATGGGTGAGGGGATCGGCGATCTTCTCGACGACGGTCTTGTCGAGTTCCGTTTCCGCGCCGCGGATCTCGAGCGCGATGTCCTTCCCCAGCTCCCTGGCGACATCGCGCACCACGCGGTGAAAGCGGTTGAAGGTCTCGCCGATCTCGACCATGCGGAGGGTGAGCGCATTGTCGCGGATTTCCTCGACCAGGCGCGAGACCACGGAGCTTGCCTCCACCAGGGCGGCGTCGTTCGCGCGTCTTGCGATCAAGGCGGCCGAGGCGCCGGCGATGACCAGTTCGCCCACCAGATTGATGAGCGCGTCGAGCTTGTCGGCATGCACCCGGATGAAACGCGCCTCGGCGACCTTGTGCTCGCGGATCTCGCGCTGCTTGGCGAGCGCGGCATCGACCGCGGCCTTGGGGGCGTCCCCCTGATGGATCAGGACCTCCCCGAGGGCGGGGCGCGCCTCGCCGGCGCCGGCGGCCTCCTGCCGGGCGAGTGCCGCATCCACTTCGCGCGCGGTGACGACCTCGGCCTCGACCAGGATGTCGCCCACCCGGTCCTCGGGCCCCCGGGCGTGCGTGATCCGCTCGAGGGAAGCGGGCAGCAGGCTCGCGGGCGGCATGATGTGGAGTTCGCAATCGTCGCGCATGAAGTCGAAGACGTCCTCGATGGCGCGCTTGTCGGCCCCGGTCTTCAAGCCGATCTCGCAGGCGAGATAGCAGCTCTCGGGATCCATCTCGGCCAAGGGCGGCATGTCCGGGCAATGGGTCGAGAAGGCGACGATCTCGCCGATCGTCGCCAGATGCCGGATGAAGGAGATGGGATCGAGGCCGTTGCGCAGCACCTCGCCGCCGAAGGCGAGCGAAATCTGCCAGACGTCGCCGTCGATCTGGCCGCCGCCGCTCGCAATCACCGGATCCGGCGCCTGCGCCGGGACGCCGCCCGCGACATCGCCCCCGAGCGTCTCGCGCAGCGCCCGCTCCAGGGCGTCGCCTTGCGCCCGCAGATCCGCGCCCGCAGCCTCGCCCGCCTCGGCCACCGTCGCGATGAGGAGACTCATGTGGTCGCGGGCGCGCAGGAGGAGCTCGACGATCTCGCCCGAGAGGAGCATTTCCCCGGCCCGCAGGCAATCGAGCAGATTCTCGACCCCATGGGTGAACGAGACGATCGGATCGAGCCCGAACAGCCCGGCCGAGCCCTTGATGGTATGGGCGGCGCGGAACAGGGCGTTGAGGGTGTCCGGCTCGGCGGGCTCCCGCTCGAGCCGCAACAGGTGCGCCTCCATGTCCGCCAGCAGCGCCCGGCTTTCCTCGATGTAGGTTTGCAGTGCCTGATCCAGGTTCATCTTTGCCTTCCTTGGCGGCTCAATAGGGCGCGCCCGATTCCGCGGGGATGACCAGCGGATCGCCCAGCTCCGCCGCCATGTGGTAGAGATCGATTACTTCGAGCACGGCGCGGCTATGGCCGACCAGGCGCACGTCGCAGCCCTTCCGGCGGCCTTCCTGCTTGAGCGCGAGCAGCAGCTGGAAGCCTGCGGTATCCAATTCGTCGACGGCCGACAGGTCAATCTCGATCTCGGCGCCCAGCCGCATGGCCTGCACGAACCGGTCCCTCGCCTGCGCCGCGCCGTAAATGGTCAGGGGCCCGCGCACGCGCATCCGCCGTCCGTCCTCCAGGATTTCAAACTCGATGGTCACGGTGTTCTCCCCGACGGTGGCCGCGCTCAGGCCGGCAGAAGCTTGGAGACGGCCGCAAGCATCTGGGCCGGCTGGAAAGGCTTGACCACCCATGCCTTGGCGCCCGCGGCCTGGCCCTCGCGCTTCTTCTCTTCCTGGGACTCGGTGGTGAGCATGATGATCGGCGTGAACTTGTACTGCGCGAGCTGCTTCACCGCCTTGACGAGGGCGATGCCGTCCATGTTGGGCATGTTGACGTCGCTGATGATGAGATGAACCCGCTGCTGGCCGGCAAGCTTCGACAGGGCGTCCTTCCCGTCGGAAGCCTCCAGCACGTCGTAGCCGGCGCCCTTCAGCGCGATGGAAACGACCTGCCGCAAGGATGCGGAGTCGTCGACGACCAGTACGGTCTTGGCCATGGTTGCCCCCCTAGAAGAAAGTGATCTCGGAACCCGCGGACGGCATGGCGCCGGCTCCGCCGTCATGGTGGTTCTGCCGCTGCTCGTCAGTGGCATAGGTGAGCTTCATCTGCTCGATCCACGCCTGCGCATCGGGCAGCGCACACGCGCCGTCGCCGTTGTGAGCGAGCTCCGCCTGCACGCGCAGCTGATCCAGCGACCCCTCGACATGCGAGAGGATCTGGCTGACCCGATCCTGGAACTGGAGGGAGACGAGGATGTCGTTGATCTCGTCGCGAATGCCGGCGCTCTCGCGGCGCAGCAGCGCGCTGGAATCGGACAGGCCGGTCGCGACCGCGCTGAACCGGGCGAGCACGTGAGCGATGGTCTCCCCGGCATGCGCCACCGACTGCACGTCGCGCTGCGAGGCCTCTTCCGCGCTCGCCAGCGCGCCTTCGATGGCGCCGCCGATGACGGCGGCCTTTTCTGACATCTTCTTGCCGGTCTCGCTGGAGGCGTTCGAGAGCTTGCGCACCTCGTCGGCGACCACGGCAAAGCCCCGCCCGGCTTCCCCCGCGCGGGCGGCCTCGATGGCCGCGTTGAGCGCGAGCAGGTTGGTCTGCCCGGCGATCGCGGCCACGTCGGCGGCCATCTTCTTCAGGGCATCGGTATAGCCGGTCAGCCCCCGGATCCGCTCGAGCATCGCGTTGCGGTTGCCATGCGTGGTCTCCAGCGCATCCACCACGGCACGAAGCCGCTGCTCGGCTTCATTCAGGACATCGATCACGCCGCCGTTCCCCTCGTCCGCCGGCCCCCGGGCGGCATGCTGGGACGCATCGACGGCGCTCTCCAGGCGATGCGCCAGGTCCGCGAAGCGGGCGGCGAGACGGGTCACCGATTGCTCGGTTTGTTCGCGCGAGCTGGCGACATGGCGGCCCATGATCGGCAGCGCCTTGGCGCACAGCGCATCCCGGGCGGTCATCGCCTGGCTGAGCCGGTCGGCGCGTGCCCGCGCGTCGCGGGTACCGGACGCCGCGTTCCGCATGATCGCCAAGGCCTGGCCGCGCGCACGCCACGCCCGAAAGGCCGCCGCCGCCGAAAGGACGGCCACCAGGGCCGCAGCCGCAATGGATCGGGGAGTCAGGCCGCCGCCCGCGAGGCACCCGCCGGCGCCCGCAAGGCCAAGAAGCAGGCAGGCCGCCGCGTGACCCGGCAATTCGCGCGCCTCCTGTCCGTCCGCGCCCGGACCCAGCCCGCTCATCGGGATAGCCCCCCCGAGGTATGCCCCGGCGCGCGCGGGGCGCAGGCCCGTTCCTGCAGGAGTTCTGCCACCTTGACGAACTCGCTCGACTTGTCGAAAAAGAAATCCGCGCCTGAAGCCATGCATTTGCTCCGATACTGGGGATAAGCGAAATTGGTCAGGACGATCAACAGAATCGACGCGTCCTGGCTGCGCACCGCACTGAGCACGTTCATCCCGTTTCCCGTCTTCAGCTGGAGATCGACGATGGCGGCGTCCGGCCGCACCGCCCGGATCCCCTCGATGGCGTCCCGCTCGCACTGCGCCTCGCCGACCACGTCGACGGACCCAATCTCCCGCAACGAGCCGGTCAGCCGCTGCCGAACGACTTCCGAATCCTCAACCAAAAAAACTTTCATCACGAACGCCTGCCTGACGATGCGCCATTGTCGCCCGGCACCCTTTTCCCCGGTATCCGATGTCGTCCGTTTCTGGGGTCGGACAAGGCTGGCGCCGTGTAGGACAGACCCCGACAGCGAGAAGCCCGCCGGGAATCAGGCCCCCTGAGCTTGTGGCGTGTGCCGGCCACGCGTCGCGTTGAGCGGCCGGCGCGGCGACCTCCCTGCATCGTGTCGGGATAGGCCGTGCGTCATTTTCCTGTCGCGCGAAACGCGCGTTTGGCGTGTCGGCGGAGGGGATTTCCAGGACTTCCTGGACGGTGTCGACGATGACGCCGATGTCCTGGCTGTTGTCCTCGAAGTGTGATTCGAGGATGACGATGCAGCTGCGCCGGGTGATGGTCGAGTGGGGGCGGCCGAAGCGTGCCGCGAGGTCGAGCACGGGGACGACGCTGCCGCGCAGGTTGATGACCCCGCGGATGAACTCGGGCATCATGGGGACGGTGGTGAGGCCGCCGAACTCGATGATTTCCCTGATGGCCAGGATGCCGATGGCGAACGGTTCGCCGGCGAGCTCGAAGGTGAGGTACTGGTGCTGTTCGGCCGCATCGGGGGTGGGTGCCGGCGCGGTTTGCTGATAAGGGACGATTTCCGCCATGAGATTTCCTCTCGCCTGTGGGGGTCCCGTGTTGCGGTGGGGCCGGGACGCCCGAGGCCGTGCGTGTATGGGTTAGAACCTGACGAATTCGTGCTCGTGGGCGTGGCCCGCGGGGTGGTCCTTCGTGGCCGCCCTGGGCTGTCCGTGGGCGACGGGGGTTGCGTGCTGGAGGGCGGGTTTGGCGGCGGTGCGGTTCGGGGCGCCGGCGCCTTCGACCTTGAAGAAGCCCATGAGGGACTGCAGCTGTTCGGCCTGACCGCTCATTTCCTCGGCGGTGGCGGCGAGCTCTTCGGAGGCGGAGGCGTTTTGCTGGGTGGCCTGGGAGAGCTGGGAGATGGCGGTGTTGATCTGGCCGACGCCGGAGGCCTGTTCTTCGGAGGCGGCGGTGATTTCCTGGACGAGGTCGGAGGTTTTCTTGATGGAGGGGACGATCTCGTCGAGGAGGGTGCCGGCCTTCTCGGCGAGGTCGACGCTGCCGGAGGCGAGGCTGCTGATTTCCTGTGCGGCGACCTGGGAGCGCTCGGCGAGCTTCCTCACTTCCGCGGCGACCACGGCGAAGCCCTTGCCGTGCTCGCCGGCGCGGGCGGCCTCGATGGCGGCGTTGAGGGCGAGGAGGTTGGTCTGGTAGGCGATGTCGTCGATGATGCCGATCTTGCCGGCGATGCTCTTCATGGCGGTGACGGTGTTCCTGACGGCGTCGCCGCCTTCGGCCGCTTCCTTGGCCGCCTTGGCGGCCATGCCGTCGGTGATCTTGGCGTTTTCGGTGTTCTGGTTGATGGAGGCGGTCATCTGCTCGACCGAGGCGGAGGTTTCCTCGACGCTGGCGGCCTGCTCGGAGGAGGATTGGGAGAGCGACTGAGCGGTGGCGCTGACTTCCTCGGAGGCGGAAGAGAGGTTGTCGGCGGCGCCGCGCACCTCGCTGATGACCTGGGAGAGCTTGTGCACCATGTTCTGCATGGCGGAGAGCAGCTGCCCCACCTCGTCGCGGGAATTGGCCTCGATGCGGGCGGTGAGGTCGCCCTCGGCCAACTGGTTGGACACCGCGACCGCCGCCTTCAAGGGACCGGTGATCGAGCGCGTCACCCAGAAGGCAAAACCGCCAGCGAGCAGCAGCATGAGGCTCGCGACCACGCTCTCCATGGCGCGCGCTTGCGCATAAATCGCGTCGGATTGGCCCGCCGCCTGGGCAAAAACATGCGTGATATGGGTCTTGAAATGCCGGATCTCGCCCGCGAGCGCGGCCGCCTGGGGGCGCACCTGCTGGTGGAGGAGGTTGGCAGCCGACGGATCAGTGCTTTCGAGTGCGGCCAGGAATCGATCTTCCGTGCGGTAATAGGTGCCCAGGTCCCGCTTGACCTTCCGTGCGAATGCGCGTCCCGTCGGCGTCGCGGCCAGGCGGGAAACGGTCGCAAGCCGTCGATCGTTTGCGCGCTCCACGTTCTGCCATTTCGCATGCATGCCCGCAACATGAGCCGGGTTGGGCTGATCGGAAAAGGCGGCCTCGCTGTCGCGCAGCATCTCTTCGACGGTGTCGAGCACCTGTCCCATGGCAACATATTGGGGCCACTGGCCGGCGATGACGGCATCGGTGGATGTCTTGACGGTTTTCATTTGGAGCAGCGAGAAAATGCCCGACGCCGCAAAGAGCAGGCCGAGGATGCCGAAGCCCAGCGCCAGGCGAATGCCGATTCTCATATTCTTGAACATCGTCTTGTCTCCATTTCCACTGTGTTTGTTTTTCGTGCGCTTGAAATGACGGGTCGCGGGGCCGCGCTGGCCGCAGTGCTTTGGCGGCTATCCCAAGCGGCCCGGTGCCGCGCGGTGTTTGCCTTGCGCTATGTTGCAGCGAACATCGCATGTCTCCTTCTTCCGCTGCGCCAAAGACGCTTGAACGGCTCTCGCCTGCGTTTCCCTCCGGTGCCGTTTGAGTGCGTGCCCTGGGCCGGGGCGAGGTCTGCCCCGACGCCGAACCCAAAGGCGGCGGCCGGCGGAACCGATCAACTGGCTGCGGCTTCGGCGCCGGCCCAACCGATGGCCCTGCTTTGCGCGTGCAGCGGCGGCTCCCAGCCGAGCGTCGAGTCCCTTGTGAGCCCACGAGCACCCGCGAAATTCCCCTGCGCGAGCCGTTTTGCACGTGCGAGCCCGTCTCCCAAGGGCTTCCTGCGCCCGCGCAGGGGGCCACGCACGTTCCCGGTCTGTTCCGCCAGGATTTCGAGGATGCGTCCACGACCGGCCGCCAGATGCAATAGGGGCGGGGGCGCGCACCCGCGCCCCCGCGTGATAGATGAAGCCGTTGCAGCCAGTGCGGGATCTGCCGTTGCCCCAGCATGACGATGGCTTGGGTGAGGGAAAGATCTTGCGGGACAAGCGGGCGGCGGCCGAATTGACCCGGCGCAACGGGCGATAGCTCAGAGCAGGCGCCCGTTTGAAGCGATCCTCAAGTGCTGTGACCTCGGCCGCCTCCATGATCGCGGTCAGCAGCCTGGGGAGCCGCAAGCGCGAGGGGGCGAGGCGATCACCGGCGATTATGTGGGGCCGGGCGACGGAGGCGCCCTGGAACAGATCACGGCGGGCATCCAGTTCGTCCTGAGCCTGGGCGGGCGTTTCGACTTTCTCGGCCAGACATTCGAGCTGCCGGCCCTTCAATCGCCGCACCCGTCCGGGCCCTGCATCCGGAGCCCGTTGACCGGCGTCGATTTCGATCACGTCGGCCAGTTCGACCGGCGCGTGCTGGGCGTGCGCGTCGCCGCACAGGAAGGCGTCCGAGGCGACTCGGGACCCCTGGGCCTTGGGCGCGGGGGCGTACCCGATGAGCGGGGGGCGAGGCTCCATGGACTCGACGACGAGCGCGCTTTGAAGCGCGCTCTCGTCAACCTTGATGAACAGCGTGCTTTTATGCAGCGAGGAGGCGATTTGCAGCTCCCCGACGGCGTATCGGATGACGTGGGCGCTGGTGCGGCAGCCGTTTAAACGCTCGCCACGGCCATGTCCGGTCGCGCGAAACAGGAGCGCGTGGGCGAAGAGACGGTTTTGCCGGTCCCAAACGGGCTGGCAGCCGAAAAAGGGTTCTTGGTCTGGCATTTATAGAGGCGCATCTTGTCAGGGAGACGATGAGGCTCGGGCGGCCTCGGCACTGTGCGCTCTGCCAAGCATGGGCGCACGACACGCATAGTGCGCGCGTCGGTGGCGCCTCGCTATCGGGCGGCGGCTCTTTCTGGCGTCGGACGGTGCCTGTGCCCGATGTCGGCGGTGACCTATGTGCCGTAGGACACGCGCCGACGCCGGGAGCGGGGGAGGGCTAGTCGATCAGGCCGTGCTTGATGGCGTAAAGCGTGAGTTCGGCGTTGTTCTTGAGGCCCATTTTCTCGAGCACGCGCGTGCGGTAAGTGCTCACCGTCTTGACGCTGAGAAAGAGGCTCTCGGCGATCTGCGAGACGGCTTGTCCGCTGGCGAGCAGGCGAAAGATCTGGTCTTCGCGCTGGGAGAGGGTTTCGTGTGGTTCGGCGCCGGCCCGGGTCATGTCCTCGACCAGGAGTTCGGCGACGGAGGCGCGGATGTGGCGCCTGCCTGTCGCAACCGTTCGGATCGCCGTCACCAGTTCCTCGGGGGAACTGTCTTTGGTGAGGTATCCGGAAGCCCCGAGCTTGAGCAGTTGCACCGCATACTGGTCTTCAGGGTACATGCTGAGCATGAGCACGGGCAGGGCGGGCCTTTCCTGCTTGATCTGCTTGAGGAGGTCGATCCCGCTTCTCCCGGGCATGGAGACATCCATGAGGACGACATCCCAATCGCCGGTGCGAATCTGGTTCACGGCGTGCGCGGCATTGTCGGCCTCCCCGGCCGCGATGAGATCCTCGGTCTCCGACAAGGCTTGCGCGAGCCCCTTGCGGACGATGGCGTGGTCATCGACGATCAGTACTCGAATCATGGCGTCAGGCCTGCATGCGGGGTCTCGGGAGCCGCACTGCCACGACCGTCCCTCCGTCCGGTGCGGGCGCGATGGCGACGCTTCCGCCCAGATGGGCGGCGCGCGCCAGCATCCCGCGCACGCCGTGGGACGGCGAGTTCGCCAGGCCATCGGTGGAAATGCCGATGCCGTTGTCGCGAATATCCATCAGGAGCAGTTCGTCGGTTGCCTTGAGGCACACATGGACCTGGGTGGCCTTGGCGTGGCGGGCGATGTTGGTCAGCGATTCCTGCAGAATGCGGAACAGGGCGATGGGATAATCGGGTCCGAACTCGATGTCCTCGGGGGGCGTCGCAATGTCACAGGCAATATCCGTGCGGCGAGCGAATTCGGCAACTTGCCATTCGAGGGCCGCAATGAGGCCCAGGTCATCGAGCACGGTTGGGCGCAGATCTGTGGAAATCCGGCGCGTGGTCGAGACGGCCGAGTCGACGAGGCGGGACATTTCCTCCACTTTTTCGGAAATCAGCGCGCCGTCGGCGGGAAGTCGCCTGCCCACCCAATAGAGATCCATCTTGAGGGCCGTGAGCACGCCGCCGAGCTCGTCATGGATCTCATGCGCGATGCGCGCCTTCTCTTCCTCACGGACCGACTGGAGATAGGCAGAGAGCTCCTGAAGCTGGTTTTCCGACTCGCGCAGCCGGATTTCAGAGAGCTTGCTGTCGGTGATGTTGAGGAGCACCCCGTCCCACAGGACAGTGTCCTCCGAGACGCGGCGCGGGCTCGCCCGCAGATTGACCCACTTGGGGCCATGGGGCGCGTTCAGTTCTCCCTCCCAGTTCCAGGCGCCCAGTTCCCGCGCCGACCGGCGCATGCTTTCCTCGAAGCTGGCCTGGGCATCCGGCAGCAGGGTGGCCAGGAAGGCACGGCTGTCGTCAACGATGGTCTCCGGGGCAAGCCCGCAGACCCATTGCGCGCCGGCGCTCACATAGGAAAAGGAAAGCCCCGTCGCGGGGTGCAGGACGGCCTGGAAGACCATGCCGGGCATGTTGGCGGACATGGCCCGCAGGCGGGCCTCGCTTTCCCGCAGGGATTGCTCGGAGCGCTTGCGCTCCGTGATGTCCGCCATGATGGCGATGATCCCCCGGCGCTCGCCCTGGCTGGATGTGAGCAGCGCCTGCGTGTAGAGGGTATGACGCATCTCGCCTTGGGCGTTGCGCAGGGAAAGCTCGCGGGTCCGCGTGCCGTGCTCGCGCAGGCTGGCCAGGTCCGAGGCATGCCGCGCGGCGGCGAAGCGCTCGTCGGTGGGAAAGACCTGGAAGGCGTTTTGGCCGATCACGGACTCGCGGTCGATGCCAAAAAAGGCTTCATACGCGCCGTTGACGCCCAGGATCTTGCCCTCGACGTCCTTGAGGCAAATCGGATAGGGAATGGCCTCGACCAGGGTATGCGTCAAATGCATCTGCTCGCGCAGCGCCTGCGTCGAGCGGTCCTGTCTCGAGAGGTCTTCGACGATCGCGAGGAAGATGGGCGAGGCGCCGGAGTGGGCACGGTGGATCTTGACCGCGATCGGGAACAGGGAGCCGTTCCGGCGCCGGCAGAACGTGTCGAACGCGCTTTGCGTCTGGCTGCCTGCGGTCAACGGCGCGAGGATTCTGGCGAACGCGTCGCGGCTTACGGACGGCATCAGGTTGAGCGGGGTCAGCGCGCGCAGTTCGTCGATCGTGTACCCGAGTGTGTCGCAGGTGCTGCGATTGGCCTGGACGATACGCCAGTCCTGCGAATCGAACAGGAAGATCTCGTTCAGCGAGTCGTCGACGATGCGGGCCCACTGCTGGCACAGGGACTGGGCGCGGATGCGCTGCATGATCTGGGCGAGCAGGTCGGCGACCGCCTGGACGGCCTGCAGCCGTTCAGGTTCGATGGTGCCTTCCGACAGTTCCACATGGATGACGCCCAGGGCCTTATCGCCCACCGCGATGGGGGTGCACAGGTGCATCGGCGCGACGGCGTCCGCCAGGCAGGGAGGGTCAAGTGCGGGCGCATCGACGCCTTCGGCGCGCGCCTTTTTGGCCGCGCACTGGGCGCGGCAAGCCTCGCGTGAAGTGGTCGAGCAGTGCGCCAGGATGCTGGCGGGCAGGCCGCGTTGCGCACCCACGGTCATGGAACCCCCGCCGTCGTCCGCGAGGAATATGGCGCCCGCCGCTTGCCCTTGCCAGGGCAGCGACAGGATCGTTCCCAAGGAACGCTCCAGAAGCCCATCGAGAGACAGGGGTTCGAGGCTCGTTTGGAAAATGTCCTTGAGGGCGCGCTGGAGGTCGTAGGCGGCGCTCAGCTGTCGATGAGGCTCGCGCACGCCTTCGACGAACACGGCGCGATACAGGAGGGCATAGGCGAGGATTCTGAAGACATGCCCCAGCATATTCAAGGTGCCGCTGACGGGCGAACCGGTGGTGAAGGACAGTTCGCTTAGAATCATCAACAGGACCGCTGCCAGAAGGTCCGGCGCGCGCAGTGGGCGGGGCGCTTCCCGGGGCAGTCGCAGCAGGAGAATGGCCGTCGCCACATGCACCCCGATGACGGCGTATAGGCCGGCAAGCTTGAAAGGCGCCAAGCGGCCGCCGACCATGATTGCGATAGGCACGGCGCGGTCATGGAAGAGGATCACCCAGTACATGCCCACCGTTGCGGCAAGCACCGCGCCGAGCAGCAGGAACCGGGCGCGCGGGTGGGACAAGGTGCGCCCGGGCATCCACACGGCCGCCAAGAGGGCGCAGGCCGCCAGCATCCGCGCCGCCAGGGAGAACTCGATCGCCTTGTGGGCGCTGTTTGGCGTGACGAAGACCGGCATGCCCGGGTAAGACATGAAGTGGGCGAAATCGAGCAAAGCCACGCCGAGAAAGGCGCAGGCGAGGATCACCAGGCTCCGCGGCTGTCCTTTCCCCGCGTTATTCCAGCCGATGCCGAATATGAGGGCGGACACGGCAATGGACAAAGCCTCGGCGAAGCTGTGCAGCGGTAGGCGGAATGCGCCGGTCGGCAGGAAATGAAAGGCCGGTCCGAGCCACGAGACCAGGAATGCGACAAGAGATGCCGCGAGCAGCCAGCGCAGCCGTCCCATCTCGACCACGGCGGCAGACGAGAAACTCCCCTTCATGGCTTGCCATTGTACGCTTATTTTACGGACCTCTCTGGCCCTTTTGGGGGCCATGTCCTTATTCTGGGAAGCGGCCACGAACCGCTTGACGGCGTGCGTGAGACGAAGTGGCCGCTGCGTATAGATCAGAACATAGCAATAAGCGAATTTTATAATTGTTTTAGATTGTGCGTCAAATCGCTCATTCAAGACAGAAAGCCCCGCGACCGTCCGCCTGGACGCCCGATGGGGGGTGCGCGCGAGGTGTGGCGAACCGGTTGCGCATGCCATCGCGTCCTCTGTCAGAGGGACCTGCCTCCGCCTCGCGCCTGGTACGGGTCGGCGCGGCGTCCGGTCGCGAACGCTTCTCGTGGGTTCGTGTGACGGTTCGCCATCGGATCGGCTGTTCGCGTGCCGGGTCATCGACGAGCGTCCCGAGGCCCTCGGGATGAATGCAATGAGCGCCCGACGCCCAAGACAAGCGTGCCGAGGAATGCCCGCATCACTCGATTGGCCGGGGCCGGATCCGGAGGTGCGCGTAAGTCCCATGGCACCATTGGGCCCCGCCCGCCGGCGGACTCAAAGTCTCTGCGCGACCATCGCGTGCAGTTCATCGTCGGTCAGCACGAGCGGGTTCGTCCGCATGCTGCTGCCGCGGCTGTGCCGGACGATAGGGGCGATCTCCTGTGCGCCGATGCCGAAGGTGCCCAGGCGAGGGAGATTGAGCCGCTGAGTCCAGTCCTCGAGCGTACCGCACAGGGCCTCCTGGGCCTGGCGATCGTCGGCCGACGGCAACGCACTCAAAAGCCGTCCCATCTGGGCATATTTGCGGAGCGCGCGATGACTGGGCTCGCGGGTCCTCAAGGCGTCGATATTGATGCGCGTGGCGGCGGCCAGCAGTGTTCCGCAGGCCACGCCGTGCGGCACCGCATGAAAGGCGCCGATCGGTGCCGCAAGCCCATGGACCGCCCCCAGCCCGACCTGCGCCAGCGTGATGCCGGACAATAGGGCCGCATACGCCATGTCCGTGCGCGCGTCCACGGCGGCCTCGCCCGTCTCGTACCAACGGAGCAGGCCGGCCTTCGCCGCCTCGAGCCCGGAGAGCGCCAAGGCATCGCTCAACGGGTTCGCCCTCAGGGAGACGTAGGACTCGATGAGTTGCGTCAATGCATCCATGCCGTTGGCGGCGATGAGGACGGGCGGACAGGAGGCCAGCAGGTCGGGGTCGAGGATCGCGTGGCGGGCAACGAGTTGCTCGTCACGGAAGGATTTCTTGAAGCCATGGCGGCCCGTCACGGTGAGCACCGCGTTGCGCGTGGCCTCAGCGCCCGTGCCGGCAGTCGTCGGCACGGCGACGAACGGCGTGCTGGGGCCTCGATAGGGCTCTTCAGGGCCGACGCCCTCCAGATGGTCCATGATCGAATTGCCCGGCCGCAACAGGCCGGCAACTGCCTTTGCCCCATCCAGCACGCTGCCGCCGCCAATGCCGAGCACCACATGGATATCCCGCGCCCGAAACGCGCGGACGGCTTCGTCCACCCATTGGGGGGAGGGCTCGCCGGCGAGCGAGATCGTGTCGACCTGCAGGGCGTGTTCCCCCCACATGGCCTCAAGGCGGCGCCAGTGGGCAGTGCGCCGCAATGACTGATGGCCGGTGACGCACAGCACGCGGGTGCCGAAGGACGCGAGGATGGGCGCGATGGTGTCGAATGTGCCTTGGCCAAAGGCGATGCGCGGGATGCGCGCAAAGGAGAACGCCGGGATGGGCATGGAAGGGCTCCAGGTGATGGCAGAAGAAGGCTATTTTGCCATCTCTCGAGCGCCTTTTGCGTTTGCCGATGAGCCGGCTGCGGGCGGTGTCCCGCTAGTGCTTCTTGCCCTGCGTCATGGGCAGGTCCTGCGCGTCGGCATCCTCGATGTTCCGGCCGGCCGGCTCGCGATCGCGTGCGTCTGCCGAGTGCGGCGTGCCGGACGCGAGGCTCCAGTTCATCACGGCGCCGTGTTCCACATAGGCGGTGAGCGTCACCCCATGATGTCTGCACGAATAGCGGACGGTGCCGGTCGGACGGTACTGCATCAGGCTAGCCTCGAATCTCTCGCGGCATGCCGCGCACAAGAGCCGAACGGGAGTCATCGCGCAGCCCGGGCCGACAGCAGGTTGCCTCGCACGAGGGCCGGCGGCGTGACGTTTCGACCCGACCATGAGCGCATTTCCTGTCCCCTCCTCCTGAGCTTTTCTTCTTGAATGGCGAGGCGCCGTGCGAAGCACCTGCTCTCGCCGGCCGGGCACGCGAGTCTGCGCGACAGGGAGCACGGGCGCTGTTTGGTGGAGAATCTATAACAAAATCGGGCGGGCAACTATGCCAAACCGCACGTTAGCCCGCCCCCGGCCACGCGGCGTTTTGCGTGCGGCCTGCTCGGGCCGCAATCGCCACGGGATGCGGGGGCTGAACGGTTAGCGGCCAGGGACGGCCCTCTGTCGGGCTGCCGCTCCCTGGGCGATCAAGAACGCACCGAGCGCCCTGTCGGACGCCAGGACATGACGCTCCGTCCAGGCCGTGAGATCGGCGACGGCGAGTTTTGTCCGCAGCGGACGCGCGGGGGTGAGGGCGTTGAGAAGGTGCCTTGCATGCGCGACGATCGCCCGGTGTTCGAGCCGGTGGGACTCGGTCTCAGGGAATGCATACTCCTGCATCAAGGCCTCCTCGAAGGAGAAGTGCTGGTCAATGAGCTGAATGAGATTGGCCAACAGCGACCTGACGGCGTCGTGCGGAAGCGCCTTGGCCACCGCTTGATGCAACGTATTGATGCCGAGGATTATTTTCCGGTGCTGCTCGTCAATGAGTGGGATGCCGAGGCTGTGGCGTGCCTCCTCCCACTTGAGAACCCGCTTTTGCATGTGTGTGACCTCGCGGCCCATGCCGCGTGCCTGAATCGGGGGCCTATCGGGAGGCGGGTGCATCCCTCCTGTCGCGACGGGCGTTTCCCTGTCCCGGCTGTGGTTTGCCATGGGGCGTGTATGCCGCGTCCGGTGTGGGAACGGGATCCGCCTATTCCGCAATATAGCCAATCTGGTCCGGGCGGTTGCCGAAACCCATGGGAACTGCGGATTGGAACGTCGGATTGGAACCCCATGCACAAGACGCGGCCAACCGCGACAGGCACCGTGTATCCGGGCGTGAGCGATGAGGCCGCCCGTGCGCCATTGAGTGACCTTGCGCATGGCAATGGTCGACTAATCAGCGCCGTCTTGGTCCAAGGAGCGAATGACGGTCGCCGGCACGCCCGCGACGAAGGTGTTGGGCGGAACGTCCCTGGTCACGACAGACCCTGCGCCCACGACTGAATTCTCCCCCACGGTGACTCCACCCAGGATCGTTGCGGCGGTGGCGATCCACACGTTCCTTTGAATGACGATTGGTTTCGCCTCAATATAGGCGCGCCGCCGCGACGGCTCCAGCGCGTGCCCGGCGGTGATGATGTTCACGTTCGGCCCGATCATGACCAGGTCGGCAATGTCCACCCCGCCCATGTCGTAGATCGTGCAGCACTGATTGATGAACACCTTGCGCCCGACCCGTATCCTGGTTCCCCCAGCCGTATAGAACGGCGGGATCAGGCTAAAGCTCTCGTCGACTTCCTGACCGGTCAACTCGCTGAAGAGCGCCCTGACCTTGATGGCGTCGTCGAAAGAAAGCTTGTTCAGTTCGGCGGTTAAGCGCATGGCCCGCCTGACCGTATCCGTCTCCGCGTGCCACTCCGCGCCTTGGGTCGACATGCGGGTCACCACACCTGATTTGCTTGTGTTCATGCACTATTCATCCGGTTTTTCTGAACCCACCCATGCCTGAAGGCAGGGACTCGCGTTCACGCCTCGGTCATGCCGTACCGGCGCCCCTTCGCGAAGCGCGGCTCATCCGCATGCGTGTGCAGCCTCTCCGCGCGGGGCATCAGAGGTCAATGCCCGCGGGGCAGAGACGTTGCCTCGCAATGGATGTCGCCGAGACCTGTTTGAAGATGAGCTTCAATTTTGCCTCTATTCGACGCGTCAGTTCAAATGGGGTGAGTATGAGGTGGGGGGATTCCGGAGGGCGCGTCTTCGCTTTGGATGGCAGTCAGGATCTGTTCCCGGCGCGCGCCTTTCCTTGCGACCTGTCGATGGCGGCCTCCTTGCCTTCGCGAGCATGATGTGTGATGCAATTCCTCCACCAAAAACATTTTTTTGAATTCCTTACGGAAAGATGACATAATTCGCCCCGTCTCGGCCGTCGGCGACTCGAATCCCAGAAGATATCGAATAGCCGGTCGTCATCGAACTCTAGCCCTTCCGTCGCAGCATTCCCTGCTTGACATTCGTTGGTTGGCGTCGATGCTTGGTGCAATCCGTCAATCCAAAGGATGGTCTTTTTCCCTGGTCGGGACACCATTGTTATCTTGTGCAAATGATATGGGAGTGTCTCATGGAAGGTTCCTCGTTTTCCGGGCTGGGCATCGGCCAGCCCTTTTCTGACGTTCTCGCGCGCAGCGGCATCACGCAGCCGACGCCGATCCAGACGCAAGCCATTCCGATCCTGCTGGCCGGCCGCGACGTGATCGCCACCGCGCCGACCGGCACCGGCAAGACTGCTGCGTTTCTCCTCCCCGCCTTGATGCGTTTGATCCAGCCCGCCGCGCGGAAAGGTTCGGGGCCGCGCGTGCTGGTGCTCACGCCGACGCGCGAGTTGGCGCAACAGGTTGCCAAGGCCGCGCAGGGGTTTTCGCAAGGCGTGCCCCGCCTTAAGACGGTGTGCATCACCGGAGGCGAGTCGTATCGCCTGCAAAACCGGCTGCTCAGCGCACCGTGCGAGATCCTGGTGGCCACGCCGGGTCGTTTGCTGGACCAGATGCGCGGCGGGCGCATCGATTTTTCCCGGTTGGAGGTCCTGGTGCTGGACGAGGCCGACCGGATGCTGGATATGGGCTTCTCCGAGGATGTCCTCAGCATTGCCGGGGCGCTTCCGCGGGACCGTCAGACCGTCTGCTTTACCGCGACCTTGTCGCGCAGCGTGCGCCAACTCGCGGCGGAATTGCTGCAAGCGCCCGAGTTTCTCGAGGTCGCCACGCAGACCGTGCGCCATGAGACCATCGACCAGCATGTCATCTACGTCGACGATTTGAAGCACAAGCGCCTGCTGCTCAATCATTGGCTTGGGCAGCCCTCCCTGGGACAAGCCATCGTGTTCATGGCGACCAAGCGCGATACCGAGGACCTTGCGGAAGATCTCGACCGGGCGGGGCTGCCGGCCGCCGCCCTCCATGGCGACCTCGTGCAGGGGCAACGCACGCGCACGCTCAATCGGCTCCGCCGGGGGGAGTGCCGCATCCTGGTCGCGACCGATGTCGCCGCGCGGGGAATCGACGTGGCGGGCATCACCCATGTGTTCAACTTCGACCTGCCGCGTTTTGCCGAGGACTATGTCCACCGGATCGGCCGCACCGGCCGGGCGGGCGCTTCGGGGATGGCGATTTCCTTCGTCGGGCGGCAGGACGTCCCGGCGCTGAAGCGCATCGAACGCTTCATCGGGCGCAAGGTCAAGGTGACCGAGATAGAAGGGCTCGCCGCGCGCCCTCGCTCCGCGGAACGTCCGCTCTCGGAGCGCAAGCCGCGCAGGAACGGCAACGAGTGGTCCCGGCAGGAAGTGCCGGCCCGTGCCGCGCAGGACTGGCACCGGCGCAGCAAGGGGGCGAACCCGGGGCCAGGGCCCGTCGGCGGACGCACGATGCGCGGGAATCCAGGCCGGCCGACTGGCCGCTGATGGGGCCGGGGGGTCGGCGTGCGCCCTAGGGCGCACCTCTCGCCGCCATCGGCTTCGGGCGGCGCGCTCTCGTCCCGGGAGCCCGGGCAGGAGGCACGGCTTCGGGCTTGGGCAACGCGGGCACGTATGCTATCGTGCTGAGTAGGCATCCCGCGGCCCTGCGGGATCCGCGCCGAAGCGACTGTCTGAGCGGAGAATTGATGGCTGCAAGCAACGAGAATGTCAGCATGGCGGTGTTCTGCGATTTCGAGAACATCGCATTGGGGGCGCGGGACGCCAAGTACGATAAATTCGACATCAAGCCCGTGCTCCAGCGGTTGCTGCTCAAAGGCAGCATCGTCGTGAAGAAGGCCTATTGCGACTGGGAGCGTTACAAGAGCTCCAAGGCGGCGATGCATGAGGCGAATTTCGAGCTGATCGAGATCCCCCATGTGCGCCAGTCGGGCAAGAACTCGGCCGACATCCGCCTGGTCGTGGACGCGCTTGATCTCTGCTACACGAAGTCCCACGTCAACACATTCGTCATCATCAGCGGCGATTCGGATTTCTCGCCGCTGGCATCCAAGCTGCGGGAAAACGCCAAGCAGGTCATCGGCGTTGGGGTCAAGCAGTCCACTTCCGATCTGCTTATCGCCAACTGCGACGAATTCATCTTCTACGACGATCTGGTGAGCGAGACGGCGCGTTCGGGGCACAGACGGGGGGCGGCGAACGCACAGCCGGCACCGCGTCTGCCCGAGGACGAGCAGCGGCGCCGGGAAGAGCTGGAAGCGCGGCGCAGCCAAGCGGTCGACATCGCCGTGGAGACCTTCGATGCCCTGGTGGCCGAGCGTGGAGACAGCGGGAAGATGTGGGCCTCGGTCCTTAAGCAGGCGATCAAGCGGCGGAAGCCTGACTTCAACGAATCCTATTTCGGGTTCAAGGCGTTCGGCAATCTGCTCGAGGAGGCGCAGGCGCGCGGGCTGCTCGAGCTGGGGCGTGACGAGAAATCGGGCACCTACGTGTATCGCGCGGCCATCAGCGTCAAGCCGAGCGAGGTCCAGGAGGCGCCGACGACCGCGCCCGGCGTGGCCGAACTCGCGTCCCCGGCGGCCGCCGAAGCCCCGGCGCCCCAACCGCGCCGCAGGAAGCGTAGCAGCGCGCGCGCCCAGACGGTGAGCGCGGAGCCGCCTGCCGAGGAGGCCGTGCCCGGCGAAAGCATACCTCCTGCGCCCGAGGCACCCGAGGCACCCGAGGCACCCGAGGCACCCGAGGCACCCGAGGCACCCGAGGCACCCGAGGCACCACAGGCGGAGCCGGCCAAGGCAGGACGCACACGCCGCAGGCGCAAGCCGAAGGAGCCTGCGCCGCCCCCCGAGCCTACCGAGGGGTCGTGACCGCGCGAGCCTATGCGCCTAGGAGGCCTCCTCCGGGCAGACCACGCGGTCGCGCCCATGCGCCTTGGCCTGATAGAGCCGCCGATCGGCCTCGCGCAGCAGGTCGGAGGCCGACAGCGGATCGGACGGATTGAACAGGGCCACCCCTGCGCTGCACGTCACCGCGCCCGGCGACAGGTCGCCTAAGCTCGCCTCCCGTGTGCGGCGGACGATGCGTCTGGCCACATCGGCGGCAAGGGCGCCATCGCAGCGGGGCAGCAGGATGACGAATTCTTCGCCGCCGAAGCGCGCGACGATGTCTGCCTCGCGAACCTTCTGCGTGAGCAGGCGTGCAAAATCCTGCAGCACCCGGTCGCCGATCAGGTGGCCGTGCCGATCGTTGATCGCCTTGAAATGATCGATGTCCAGCATCATCGCGGCGATCGGGTAGGTGTATCGCAACGCCTGCTTGTGCTGATGCTCCAGCCATTCCCACACGAATCGTCGGTTGAACAGGCGGGTCAATGGATCCCGGTTGACGTCGTTTTCCAGCCGCTGTGCGATGTCGGTCAACGCCTCGATTTTCAGGATGCTGCTGGTGACGTCGATGATGCTGACCAGCACCTGCGCGTCGTCGCCATGACCGGTGGCTTCGATGTGAACATGTTGGCGCATCCGGCCGAGCCCATGCCGTGCGAGATGGGGAACTTCGATCGGGACCAGGTAATGGTGCAGGGTCTGGGACAGGATCTGCGGTCCGCCGCCTTGCAATGCCTGGTCTACGGCCATGTCGAATCGCGGGTTGATGAGGTTCGGGAAAAGCTCGCCCAACGTGCAACCCCTGGCTTGCCCGGGCGTGATGGAGGTGTGCTCGGTGAGCCACTGATTCCAGGCGAGCACCCGGCGGCGCGCGTCGAGCGCCATCACGCCGATCGGGAGAAGATCAAAGAGCCGCGTGTCCATGACCTTAACTCGCGGTGATGCGGCGGACGGCGGCCAGCACCTGCTGGGCGACGCTGGCCGAGAAGATCAATGCAATCACGCCGTCGACCTCGCGCTGCGCGGCCTGCAGGCGGGCCTGAATGAGCAGCGCCGCGCGGCTGGCGCTCATGCCGTCCTCGATCAAGTCGTCAAGGCGCGCTTCCGAATAACGCGGGATGGACACCTCGATGCGCTGGCGCAGCATGTCGGCCATGGCGCTGACGCACGAAGAGATGATGATGTTGCCGAGCTCCGTCATCGCTTCATGCTCGAAAGCGCGCACGTCAACGCCGTGCAGCATGACGCCGTCGCCGAGAAGATTATGGAACAGCGCGTGGGTGTCGCGGGGGGCCAGCAGCAGCACCACCTGACCCATGAGTTCGCCGGACAGTCGCTGGTAAACGCAGGCCACCTCCTCCTCCGGGCGATGACTCAAGGCGGCGACGACTTCGTCGGCGCTCTCGCACAAGACCACATCCGGCGTGCCAATGCGGATCTCGTCGTCGAGCAGGACGGAGAGCTGTCGCGCCGCGCGGCTGATGCCGATGTTGGCCAGCTCGACCGTTGCGTCTTGCTCTTCCGCGGACAGTCTCATGGCTTGATGGACCGCAGCACGGAAGTGATTTTCTCCCGGTTGACGGGCTTCTCGAGCACGCCGGCAAATCCTGCCGCGTGCGCGTCGTCGAGCACCGCCTGCTGCACGTTGGCGGTCAGCAGCACCATGGCGGCTCGACAGCCCATGGCCCGCATCCGGCCGGCGATCCTCACGCCGTCTTCGTCCGGCATGTTGTAGTCCATGAAGACCACGTGGGGATTGACTTCGTCCGCCAGGCGCATGGCCTCGTTCCTGTCCTGGGCCTCGAATACCGCGTGCCCTTCGCCTGCGGGCATATGCGCGCGGAACAGCAGGCGAGAGGTGGCGGAGTCGTCCACGACCAGGATAGTGAGCGGCACCGCCGGCCCGGGCTGGGCGCGCAACGCGGATTCCAGGCTCTCGAGCAGGCTCCCCAGGCGTCCGCCCGGGGCGGCGGCGAAACTCGGCGCCTCCATCCGGCACCGGCACTGCTCCTCCAGGATCCGCACGGTTTCCAGCAGCAAGTTGTGGGCGGCCGATGTCACATGGTTGGGCCCCAGGTTGCGCAGGAAGCGGGCGTAGCCCGCGATCACCCGGGCATCCCGCTCAAGCCAGTCGATGTCGACGGCCCGTGCGCCCCCGTGCAGGCTGTCGAATTCTTGATGGACGAGATTGTAGTCACAGCACCCCGAGCCTTTCTCCAGGCACGCCAGGGCCCGCTGCAGCCGATCCCGCGCTTCCGCGCAGAACACTTGCAGCAAGGTGGTTTGGTCCATCGATGTCTCGACCATGTCAGCTCCTCGCGAGATCAATCAAATGCGCGGGAATGCGGGGGAGGGGCACCACGCTGTCGACCGCATTCAGCGCAAGGGCCGCACCTGGCATGCCATAGACCACCGCGCTTTCTTCATCCTGGACGAAGGTTCGCCCGCCCGCCTTGCGCAACGCGGCGAGACCATCGGCGCCGTCGTTGCCCATGCCCGTTAGTATGCCCCCAACCGCGGCATTGGGACAGACCTTCGCCAACGAATGGAAGAGCACGTTGCCGGAAGGGCGGAAGCCCGCTGTCGGCGGCGCGTCGCTCAAATGGATCGCCAACTGGCCAGCCGCGCGGGTGACCTCGAGATGGTAGCCGTCAGGCGCCAAATAGACGGTGCCCGCCTGCAGTGCCTGCAGGTCGCGCGCCAGGGCGACGTCGAGCAGTGTCTGGCCGCGCAACCAGTTGACCAGTCCGCCGACGAATCCTGCCGAGATGTGCTGAACGACCAGAACAGGCAGCGGGAAGCCCACGGGCAGGCCCCCGAGCAAGGCGGCCAGCGCCTGCGGACCGCCGGTGGAGCAGGCGATGCCGACCACCGCGATGGCTCCTGTTCGACGCGCCACGATCGTCTTGAAAATGTCCGCATTCGGGCGCGGCCGCCGTCGGCGCACCACCTTCACCTCCGACATGGCGCGCACCGTCTCCACGAGCTCCACGCGAACCTTGTCGAAATCGGGGTGCAGGATGCCCCGCGGTTTTTCGATCACCGCGAGCGCACCTTCGTCGATCGCCCTGAAGGTGATGCGCAGTTCCTCGTCGTCGACGCTGGAACTGACGACGACGATGGGCAGCGGAGCCGTCGACATCAGCATGCGCGTGGCATCGAAGCCATCCATGACCGGCATGCGAATATCCATGGTGACGACATCCGGCTTCAGGTCGTGAGCGAGCGTCACGGCTTCGCGGCCGTTGCGCGCCCAGCCGACCACGCGCATGTCCGGCTCGCTTTCAAAGATCGCCTTGAGCAACGTCGCGACCACTTCGGAGTCTTCGGTAATCAGGATCTTGATCATGGCCTTCCGGCGAATGGGCTCTTGCCTTCATGGCGGCGACCCGGGCTGTGCCTCGCGCCGCCGGCGAACTTAGAGCAGCTGTCCAATGGTTTCAAGCAATTCGCGGCTTTCAAAGCTGCTCTTGACGATGTAGGCATCCGCACGCACCTCCAATCCGAGACGGCGATCCTCCTCGCGGCCGAGAGAGGTCACGATGATGACCGGAATTTGGGCCAGGCGTTCGTCCGCCTTGATCCGCCGGGTCAATTCGAAGCCGTTCATGCCCGGCATCTCGATGTCGGTGATGACGAGGTCGAAAGTCTCCCGCCGCAGCTGCTCCCATGCGCCCTCCCCGTCGGCCGCCGTGGTCACCCGGAAGCCTGCGCTGGACAGGATGCTTTCCTCCAGGGTCCGCGTGGTGATGGAATCGTCAACGACCAGGATGTGCCGCTCGCGTTCTGCCGCTCTGGCTCGCCTGATGGCGAGGGCGGCCGAGCTTCCCGCTTCCATGGCCGCGATCAGATCGGCGACTTCGAGTACCAGGATCGTGTTGCCTTCGCGTCCCAGCGTTCCGCCCGCGAAGAATCGCGTGCGAGACAGCGGCGGCGCCAGCGGCTTGACGACCATCTCGCGTTCCCCGAGCACGTTCTCGACGCGTAGCGCCATGCGCTTCCATCCCCGGTGGACGATGACCACCCGAATCGGTTCGCCCTCGGCGGACGCGGCCGTTTCGCCCAGCCGCAGCAGGTGGCCCAGGTCCCTCAGCGCAATGGCTTCCTTGCCGACGTGGACCACTTGGGTCGCCCCCAAGTCGCTGATCTCGTCCGGCACGAGCTCCAGCAGGCGGCTCACGTATTGGCTGGGAATGGCGAAGTGGCAGCCGCCGGCGGCGACGAGCAGGCCATGCTCCCCGGCGAGGGTCAGGGGAAGATCGAGGTGGAAGCGCGTGCCCTTGCCCGGCGCCGAGTCGACGGTGGCGCGGCCCTGGAGCGCCTGAAGATTGACGCGCACGACATCGAGGCCCACGCCGCGTCCCGACACGGCGCCGACCTCTTCGCGCGTCGAGAACCCGGGACGGAAGAGAAGATCGAACACGGCTGTGCGATCCATGGCGTCAATCTCCTCGGCGCTCGCGATGCCGCGGCGACGCGCCTGTTCCTTCAGCCGCGCGGGATCGATCCCGGCACCATCGTCGGCGACGGTGATGTGCACGGAGCCGCCTTCCCGTGCGAGGGTGACGGTAATGCGTCCACTTTCCGGCTTTCCCCCGGCGCGGCGCACGTCGGGCGGCTCAATGCCATGGTCGATGGCGTTGCGCAGCAAGTGCATGAGCGGATCGCGCAGGGCTTGGAGGATGGCGCGGTCCATCTCTATCTGTTCGCCCACCAGGGCCAGCGAGGCGTCCTTGCCGAGCTCGCGCGCCAAATCGCGGACCGAGCGGGTGAGCGGGGTCAACACGGTTGCGGCGGGCACCATGCGCAGGGCGCGGGCATTGTCGCGCAGGCCGCCGGCGGCGGGGCGCAGGAGGCCGACCGTGGTGCCCAGTCCCTCATACTGGTTCTGGGCGTGACGCTCGAGGTCAAGCACCCGGTCGAGCGCGTCGGAGAGCCGGTCGCGAGAGAATCCTGCCGCCTGGCTCGCCAGGGCGCCGGGCAGCAGGAGGCGTTCCAGCATCTTGCGCAACTGCGAGGCCTCGTCGCGCAGATGACGGATCCCCGCATGGTGATCGTCGAGGCGGATCTTGGCGATCTGAATCTCCTCGCTGAGGTCGGCGATGCGGTCGAGACGCTCGACCGGAAGGCGGATGCTGTCGCCGGCGATCGCCGAGGCGGCGGCGGGCGGGGGCGTGCCGGGCGCCGCCGCGGGTCCGACGGGAAGCCCTTGCGCAAGCGCGCGCAGTTCGTCGCGCAGGGCGTCGACCGAATGGTCCAGGCCGGTTCCCAGCGCCTCTGCCTCGACCATGGGACGCAGGGCATCGAGCGCACGCAGGCAAGCATCGACGGCGCCGGGTTCCACCAGCCGTTCACCCCGCTTCCAGGCCGCGAACAGGTCCTCGATGGCATGCGCGAGCTCGGCGCTGGCCTCCAGGCCCACGCCGCGGGCCGCGCCCTTGATGTTGTGGGCGGCGCGAAACATGGACTCCAGCAGCGGTGCCCGCCCTGCGGGCTCGCCGTGCCGTTCCAGTGCCAGCAGGTCGCTGGTGATGGTCTGCAGGCGTTCTTCCATCTGGACGCGGAAGGTCTCCAGCAGTTGCCGGATGATGGCGGGATCGAGATCCTTGAGGCCGGCCATCAGAATCGGTAGGTGCCGGCAGCGGCGTCCATCTGCCCGGCAAGCCTTGCGAGGTCGTTGGCTGCCAGGCGCGTCTTGTCGGTCAGCTTCACGAACTGGTTGGTGACGAAATGGATATCGGTCATCGCAGTGGCGATCTGCTCGATGCCTGCGCGCTCCTGGCGGACCGCGGCCACGATCTGGCGGCTCGCCATGCTGGTGTCGCGGACCACGTCCTCGAGATTGCGAATGACCTCCCCCGCGCGCTCGACCAGGGACAGGCCGAGGATGACGCCCTTGGCGCCGTCCTCGGTGGCCATGACGGCGCGGTCGGTCGCGTGGCGAACTTCCTGGAGGATGCGCCGAACCTGGCTCGTGGCCTCTTGCGCCTGCTCGGACAGTTGCTTGACCTCTGCCGCCACGACCCCGAAGCCGAGCCCCGCCTCGCCGGCGTTGCTCGCTTCGATGGCCGCATTGAGGGAGAGCAGGCGCAGCTGCCGCGCGATCGAGCCTACCGCCCCGGTGATCTCGCCGATATGTTGCGTCCAGTCGTTGAGGGCGAGGATGGTGTGCGCGATCACGTCGACTTTCGCATGGACGGCGGTGATGCCGGTGATGCTTTCCTCGACGGCCGCGCGGCCGCGTTCCCCTTCGGCGCGTGCCTTTTCCGCCATCTCGCCCAGCCGCTGGGCCTTGTCCAGGGTCTGTGCGGCCGTGGCCCGAATCTGGTCCAAGGTGGTGACCGTCTCGGTGACCGATGCCGCCTGCTCGCTCGCGCCCGAGGACTGGCCGCTGACCGAGCCCTGGAGTCCGTTCACGGTGCTGGCGAGCTCTTCGCTCCCGGTGCGTATGCGGCGGGCCGAATGCGCCAGTTCTTCCGCCATGCGGTTTAGGCTCGCGGCCAGCTGCCCCAGCGCGTCGTCGCCTTCCGCGAGGCGCCCGCGCAGGTCGCCCGCGGCGATGCGTTGGGCAAAGCGCTGGATTTCGCGGGTGCGGGTCTCAACCTCGGCCGCCTGAGCCCGTTCCCGCGCGAGCAGTGCTTCCTGGGCACGGACATGGCGGGCGAGTTGTCCGCGCAGTTCATCGAGTCCGGCGGAGAGCCGCCCGAATTCGTCGCGCGTCGGCGGCGGCAGGTCGGCGTCGAAACGCCCGTTCGCGATGGACTGCATGGCGCCGAGCAAGGAGCGCGAGCTCGCGGTGACGTTTTGGCCGACCAGGCGAATGAGGTAGACCGACGGCACAATGGGCAGCAGCGTGAGGGCGAGGATCCATCGCAGCCGGTCGCGGGCGCGCGCCTTGAGCACCGCGAGACGTCCGGCCACCATGCGCGCGTAGTCCGAAGACAAGTCATGCAGGCGGCGGACCCGGCAGGTGACCGCGGCGAGCCGGGTTCGTGGGTCGAGCGCGCCGGCGACACGAAGAAAGGGGCCGCTCGCGCAGGTGTCGGCGGTCACGCGCCGCCAATCGTGCCGCACCCCTTCCGGCGCGTTCTCGAGGGCCAGGTTCAAGAAGAAGGCCTGCCGCGCAGCCGATGCCGTGTCCCGGGCGGGGTCGGGCTGAGACCCGTTGCGGGCCGCGAGGATCCACGCCGCGTCGGTGCGTTGGCGTTGGGCCTCGCCGATGGCGAGCGCGAGGAAGCGCTGGCCGGTCAGCAGGCGGGCGAGCGCGGGATCTCGTGCGAAATCCGAGAAGCGTTGCAGCGCATCCTGGAGCGCGCCGATGGGTTCATCGTAGGCGGCGACCGTCTGCGCGATGCTGAGTCCGCCATGCTCCACCGCTTCCCGCAGCGGGGCGAGATGGCCGTAACGCTGGAGAAGCAGGCCGGTGTCGACGCCCAACGTCGCCGCGTCGGGGAGGCTCGGCGCGAGCTGCGCCCAAGCCCGGTCCGTGGCGGCGCCGGCGGCGGCGAGTCGGCCCGTCGCGGCATGCGCGCCCGCGAGCGTCTGCACCGCGCGCTCGCGTTCGGTCTGCGCGTCATAGAGCACGTCCATGATCCGCGTGGTGAGCGTGCCGACCCGGTCGAGCGAGACGATCTCGTGTTGGCGGCGCCATTCCTGATGCAGGAGCGACCCCGAGAAAAGGAGCAGCGCACCGAGCGGAAGGGCCAGCAGGAGGGCCATCTTGCCGGGCATGCGGATGTTCTCGATGCCGGTCATGAGGGCCTGCCCTCGCTCTTCGAACGGGCCTTCGCCTCGAGCGCATAGAGGAGATCCACGATCTCGCCGGACAATTCGTGCGCGCGGCGAAGCACCGCCTGCCCCTCGATCGGATGCGCCCCCGCCCGGTTGGCCACGCAGGTGCGGATGAGTTCATGCAGCTCGCGATGGGGCGCTTCGAGGCGCTGCATCTCGGGTATGTGCCCGTATTGCTTGAGCCCGTCGCCGTCGTACCAGCGACCGAGGGCGCAATCGTGGTGGGAGACGGCTTCCTCGTCGGTCAGCGTGTGGCGGCCGGCGAGGAAGCCGTCCAGGCGGGCGATCCAGGAGTGGTGGACGGAGCGTGCGAGCTCGAAGTCGAAGTGCAGGTTCTCGACCTTGAAGCGCCGCACCATGTTCTGGAGGTCGCTCGCATACTCGGTGAGATTGTCCGCCGCATGGTCGGTCTGTTGGGTGGCGGACACAAACTGGTGTGTCACCTTGTGGATGTCTTCCATGGCGCCGCGGATCTGTTCGATGCCCGAGGCTTCCTGACGCACCGCGGCGACGATTTGCTGGGTGGCCAGCGTGGTGTCGTGGATCGCCTTGTGGAGCGAGCGCAGCATGGCGCCCGCCTGCTCGGCCAAGCCGGCGCCCGCTTCGGCCTGTTCGTTGCCCTCGTCGACCGCACGGCTGGCCCGATTGGCCGCCTGCCGGATGTCCTCCAGGATGCGCTGTACCTGATCAGTGGCTTGGCGCGACTGGTCCGCCATGTCCTTCACCTCATCGGCGACCACCGCGAATCCTCGGCCGGCCACGCCCGCCTTGGCCGCTTCGATGGACGCATTGAGCGCCAGCATCTTGGATTGCTGGGCGAGCTCGCTCACGCTGTCGGTGATCGCGCCGACCTGCAGGAGCCTTTCATTGAGTTCCTGGATGTGTCCTGCGATGCCTTCCATGCGCGTGCGGATGTCGCGCATCGCCTCCACCGCCGTCTCAACGGCGGCAAGCCCGGTGTCCCCGTCGGCGCGGGCCCGCTCACTCATCTCCTTGAGCGCCGTTGCCTTTTCAAGGTTTTGCTGCGAGGTGGTCTTGATCTCTTCCAGGGTGGATGTCGTTTCGCTGACCGAGGCCGCCTGCTGGGAAGCGCCCGACGATTGGGCCCCAATGGCGGCGCGGACTTCCTCGATGCTGACCAGGATCGAGGTGCTCGTTTCGGTCACCTTGGTCGTCATATTGGCGAGGCTTGCCACCATCTTGTTCATCTCCTCGCCGAGGCGGGCAAGATCATCGTCGCCCTCCACGCGAATGCGCGGCGTCAAGTCGCCATGGGCGACGCGCACCACGAGGTCGTGGTACGCGCCGATCCGGTGCTCCAGATCGGTCCGATAGATGGTCATGGTGTGAAGGTCGCGGGTGTAGTCGTCGATGTAGGTATCGATGGCCAGTTGCGCATCCAGCGACAGTACTTTGTTGAGTGCCAGGATGGCGCGCATCGCCTTCGGCGGCTGCCACCACCAATGGCGCAGAATGCGCGGTGCGAGGAGCGAGAGGTAGACGGCGTAACTGCCCAGGTACCAACGCGGGGTGAGGCCTGCCTTCTGGTGTGCGGCACCGACCCGCAGGCGGTCCGCGAAGTAAGCCGGGCCGAAGTCGCCGGCGAAGATGCCGAGGAGGTAGGCGCGCTGAGTCTGCTTGAGCCGCTCGATGGTTGTGCCCGCATTGCGGATCAGCGTGGTCAGTTCGGGCGATCGTTCGATGTGGCCATAGAACTCCGCGACCACGGCGTCGGCCTGGGATTCGATATAAGGGGCCAGTTCGCGCAGGAGGCCCGCGTCCGCGTCCTCCATCCCTAGGAACGCCTTGCGCGCCGCTTGCTCGTCGGGTCCCATGCCCATGGCGCCGGCATCGATGGCCTGGGTCGCGTGTTGCTGCAATGGTTCTTTCATCGTTTCCTCGGTTCCTGGGTAATCGCCTGTCGGTCTCGGCGTGCGGGTGTCCGAACCTCCTCGCATGTCCGGTCCCATCAGCGCCGGTTTGTCCAGTCCATCACGCTGCCTACGATATTGCTGACGATTTCGGCGTCACGCGTCCGCCCGAGGGGCAACTCGAGACGCTCCGGCCGATGCTCGAGCACCTCGAGGAACGCGCGCATGATGTCGGGATCCCAATAACCCCTGTCGGTCTCCTCGTGCAGCAAGCGAATCACCTCCTCGCGGGGCAAGGCGGCCTTGTAGGGGCGTTCGGACGACAGGGCGTCGTAGACGTCCACGACCTGAAACACGCGCGCGAGGCACGGGATGTCGGTCCCGGACAGGCCGGCGGGGTAGCCGCTGCCGTTCCACTTCTCGTGGTGGTAGCGAATGATGTCGACGGTGCGCCGCATGGTCCGCAAGGCGCTGCACAGATAGGCGCCGATGGTCGGATGCTGTCGCATGACGGCCCATTCATCGGGGCTGAGACTGCCCTGCTTGAGCAAGATGGCGTCGGGAATCGCGACCTTGCCGATGTCGTGAAGCACGCCGCCGCGGCGCAGGGCCTCCAGATCATCGTATCCCAGGCCGAGGGATTCTCCCAGCACGACGGAGTAGTGCGACAGGCGATCGCAATGATCGCCGGTGGTCCGATCCTTGGCCTCGACCACCCGCGCGAGCGCGAACAATACCGACTCGGTGTCGTCCAGCCGGTCGGTGAGCCTTTTCTTCTCGACGGCCCCGCGCACCCGTGCTTCCAGTTCGATGGCGTGGAACGGTTTGGTGACGTAGTCATCGGCCCCCACCTCGATGCCGCGGGCGACGTCATCGGGGCTGCCCAGCGCGGTGAGCATGATGACCGGGAGCAGCCGGTATTCCGCCTGCTCGCGCAGCGCCTGGCAGACGTCGAAGCCGTCCATGCCGGGCATCAGGACATCGAGGAGCACGGCATCGGGGTTCGCCTCATGGATCTTCTCCAGGGCCTGGGTGCCGGATTGCGCTTCGATGACCTCGAACTCCGCGGTGCTGAGCACGGCGCGCACCAAGGCGCGGTTGGTCGCCATGTCGTCGACGACCAGCACCCGACCCGGCGTCTGGCCCGAGGATCCCGCTGAATACGAAGGATTTCTCATGATCTCTCCTCGATCGAAAGGCTTTTTATTAGCGCATCCAGGTTCAAAAGGGCGGTGGTGCCATCGTGAATGCCGAGGATCCACGCCGGGTTGAGAATGCCGGGGGAGGGCAGCGCGGGGGTGAGATGGCCGGCTTGCCAATACTGATGACCGTCCACATCGTCGACCAGGAGGCCGACCGTCATGCCCGCCGCCCGCACCACCACGACGCGGCCTTCTTCCGCACCGGCATCACGGCCTTCCATGGGCAGCATCTGACGCAGGGACAGCACGGTGGTCAGCTGGCCGCGCCGGGAGAGCACCCCCGCGACCACGGGCGGGGTGCACGGCACGGGAGTCAGGCCGCGCGGGCGGACGATCTCGTCGACTTGGGCGTAGGGTATGCCATAACGCTCCGCTGTGCCCAGCCGGACAGACAGGAAGAGTTCTCCCGCGGGCGCTTCGCGTTCCCGCTCTTGCTCGCAGGCGAGCCGGACCGCGCGCCGGTGCAACACTTCGCGCTCCCGGGGCGAGTCCGGGAAGCGGCGGGCCGGGGAGGGCATGGTGGGCATGGTCTTACTCCATCCGGCACAAAGCGGTTGTCATGGGCCCGGTAGCCGGCGTGCCCGAGAATTGGGCAGTCACTTTTTCTTGCCCCCGGGCAGTTGCTGATAGATCTCAAGCTCGTTGCGCAGGATCGCGGCCATTCGCCCGTGGTTCATCCCGGCCGCGTCGTGCAATCGCCGGTCCGGCGCCGTGGTGTCGGCGATCGCGAGCGCGTTGCGCAAGGACTTGAGGCCGGCGGGGCGGCGGTCCCGGCGCAACTGCAACAGGCCCAGCTGGAAATGGGCTTCGGCAAAATTCCGGTCGAGGTAGAGCGTGCGCCGGAGAGCGTCCTCGGCGGCTGGCAGGCGGTTGAGCTCCAGCAGCACCAGGGCGCGGATGAAATGCGTGTGTTTGTCGGCGGGATCGATCGCCAGGCTCTGATCGCAGGCCGCCAGGGCCTCGCGGCGCCGGCCGAGATTGGCCAGTGCCTTGGCGCGGAATTGCCAGATCATGGCGCTGCTGTCGCCTGCCTGTTGCCGCTGTGTGATCGCCTGCAGCGCTTGAGCCCACGATTCGGCGCCCAGCAAGGCGATGATTTCCTGCGGCTCGGCGAGGGGTGTGCCGGCAGCCGAAGGCAACAGCGGTGCCGCCGCGGCCCTCTTAGCAGGCTCCGGCGGCGGGATTTCGCGGCGTGAGGCGGCAAATCCCGCGTCCGGCGGCGCGTCGTGCCCACGGATCAGATAAAAGGCGTTGGCCAGCGCGTGGAGCTCGAAGCCTTCCTGCGCCGCGCTGTCGATGAGATCGGAGGTGCCGAGCAGCAGGCAGCCGCCAGGGACCAGGCACGCATTCAGCTTGGCCATGATCTGCAAGACGACCCCGGGGTCGAAGTAGATGAAGACGTTCCGGCAGAGGATGAGATCCAGCGAGTTGGTTTCGGTGAGGATGGAGGGGAAGCTGTCCTCGTTCAGATTGAGATAGGAGAATTTGGCGCGGCGGCGCAGCTGGGGGGCGATTTGCCAGGCTTGATCGCCGTCGGGGCCGAAATACTGCTGCCGCAGGGCCTCCGGCGTCGCCCGGAATGACCAGCCGCTGTAGCGGCCGCGCATCGCCCGGGAAAGGGAGGCCGCATTGATGTCGGTGCCAAGGAGGTGCAGATTCCAGCGGTCGATGTCGGGAAGCAGTTGCTGAAGAATGATCGCGAGGCTATAGAGCTCCTGGCCGTCCGAGCATCCCGCGCTCCAGATGCGCAAATAGCGTTCGTCTTGCCGACGGCGCCGCTCGATGAGCTCGGGCAGAAACACCTGGCGCAAAAAGTCCATCTGCGATTGGTCGCGGAAGAAATAGCTCTCGCCGATCGTGATGCCTGCGATCAGGTGTTCATGCTCAGGGGAAGCGGCCCCGGCACTCTCCAGGGCACGCAGGTAGCTGTCGCAGCTGGTATGGCCGAATCGCGCGAACGCTTCTTGCATCGTGCGTCGCAGGTTCTCCAGCTGGTGATCGTGGATGCGCAGCCCCGTGTGCCGCCGCACGAACGCACACAGGCGTTCCTCACAGGCGACCAGGGCCGACGTCTGGGTGGCGGTCAAGACGCTCGCTCCTGGCATAGCGCCAGCAGGTCTTCGCCCAGGGCGAGCGGTTCCGCCAGCCCGGACAGGTCGATGTCCAGGATGCGCAGCGTGTCCAGCAGCAGGGCGGCGCCTTCCTCCTGCACGACCGCGCCCAGGACCGGCGGCAGTCCCTCTCGGAACAGCGCCTCTCCGCGCACCGCCTCGCGCGGGACGTCCCTGATGCCAAGGACGTCGTCCACGAGGAGTCCTGCGCGCTGCACCTGTGTTTTGATCAGAAGCACGGGACTATCCAGGCGATAGGGGCGATCGCGCCCGCAGCCCAGGCGCGTCGCGAGGTCGATCACCGGGACGGGCTCCCCCGCAAGATTCATGATCCCGGCGAGGTAAGGCGGTGCTTCCGGCACGATTTGCAGCTGCACGAGCGGCAGGAGGCGCTCGATGTCGCCCAGGCGAATGCAGAAGCGGCAGCCGCTGGCAGAGGCGAACAACAGGGAATGGGCGCGCTCGCTGTGGGCCGTCGATATTTTCATTGGAAGACATTTGTGTGCGTATCAACGGAACCTATCGACATGGGGAGAAGGAACTTTAGTGCCTCTTCTTAGCGGTGCGCAGAGGCCACCGCAGGCAAGGGGCGTCCCACGCGAAGGCGCCCTGAGCGCGTTCGGTCCTAGGGCATGATTTCCACGTATTCGTAGACTTCGGCGTTCACGAGGGCGGCGCGCATCGCTACCGGCAGATGGGCGAACCAGGTGCGGGGCTCATGGCGGTCGATTTCCCGTCCCATGAAGCGGATCAGCGCACAAATGGGTTCGACCACGCGGGCGCGGTAGCGAAGGTCGTTCTTCACGTACCCCAACCAGAGGTTCTTCATGCAGTTGCCCCGACACCAGGCGAATGCCTCGCAAGTCCCGCAGGGCATGGCGGATGTCGGTTGCAGCGGGCTCTTCTTGAGCCAGTTGCCCTGGACCTCGCCCATTTGCATGTCGTGCGCGTACATCATGTCCGGGCACGGGTAGATCTGGCCGTTGGGCATCACGTTGATGAGGTGGGACGATACCCGGCACTGGGTGAGTCCCGCATAGAGCTCCTTTGCCCGATTGGGCAGCACCTTGTTGCGCACCATGCCCATGATCGGGAGCAGGGGATACAGGCGCTCGGTGGCTGCGAAGAATTTGTCGATGAGCTTTGCCAGCACAGCCTTGCGCTTGTCGAGCGAGTCGTGCGCGTACATCTCGTCGGCGACGAACTGCCAGTACACGTAGTCGATGGCCTCTTGTCGACTCGCCAGATCGTCCAGTTCTTCGAACGTGGTGTCCGGGTTTCCCCAGGTGATGCGGGCCGTGACCGTGCCGCCGACCTTTCCCTGGATCTTGTCGAGGTTCCGGATCACCTGTCGCCAAATGCCGGGCCCGCGATAGCGGTCGGTGGTCGCCTCGCCGCCGTCGATCGAGACGAGGATATTGGAAAGCCTCGCCAACACCCAGTCGGGGAGGCCATCGAGCAAGGTGCCATTGGTCTGCAGCTGGAACCGGAACTCGGGGAACCGGCGCATCACGGCCTCCATCATCCCTTTATTCAGCGTCGGTTCCCCGCCGTAGAAGGTGAGGTAGACCTCCTTGTCCCTCAGATGCCTGTCGACGAAGGCGGCCAGTTGATCGATGTCGTACTCGAGCTCGGTTTGGGAGCCCAGGACATCGCCTACGCCCAGCGAGCAATAGGTGCATTTCAGATTGCACTTGAGGGTGGTGAGCAGTTGCAGCTCCACCCGCCCCCCAACGATGGGGTCGGCGTCGGAGACGGGAGCGGCGGCAGAGGCTGCGTCAAGGGTGCGGACGGTCACGGGATCTTCCTGCATGAGGGACAAAGACGGCCGCTGACGGCCCTGGGCATCCAGCCACGCGGGATGCGCTAACGCGGGAAAACGGGAGGACCGTGCTTGGGTGACGTGGTGATGCCGAAGCGCAGCCCGCCGCCCGCCGCCTCGCGCGCGTGGACGATGCCGGCAGGGAAGGGAAACAGGGGCTCGGGAGGGCGCGCGTCTGTGTACATCGGCTGAGATTCTAGCAAAATATCTTGGTGCCGGTGGGGCTATTGTACGAATTTCAGGTCTTCTTGTTGTTTTTTCAGGGTGCCACGAGGCGCGGGTTTCGCGGGTCAACGCTTGGCCGAATAGGAGCGGCTAGAATACAGAGAGACGTTTTTGTCCGACCCGTTGGGGGGCGTTCCATGCTTTTCCAAGACCGAGACGATGCAGCTCGCCGGCTCGCAACGAAGCTGGCCGGCTTCAAGGGTCGGCACCCCCTGATCCTCGCTATCCCGCGCGGCGGCGTCCCCATGGCGGCGATCGTCGCTGCAGAGCTCGGGGGCGAGGTCGACGTCGTGCTGGTGCGCAAGCTGCGCGCCCCCTTCAATCCGGAGCTTGCGGTGGGGTCCGTCGATGAAGACGGCTGGGTTTACCTCGCGCCCCACGCAATTTCGAGCGGGGCCACACAGGAGTATATCGAGCGCGAGAAGGCCGAACAGCTTCGGATCATGCGCGCGCGTCGCGCGCAATACACCCCCCTGCGAGCGCCGATCAATCCCGAGGGACGCATCGTCATCGTGGTGGATGATGGGCTGGCGACCGGGGCTACGATGATTTCTGCGCTGCATGCCCTGCGGGGCCGCAAGCCGGGGAAGCTGATCGTGGCGGTTCCGGTGTCTTCCCCGGAAGCGCTGGCGCAGGTGCGAAAATCCGCCGACGAGGTGATTTGTCTGGAGGTGCCCCTCCATTTTCAGGCTGTCGGCCAGTTTTACGCGAGTTTTGAGCCGGTGGAGGACGAACAGGTTTTCGCCATCCTGAAAGCGCTGGGCCATCCGGGCGCTTGAGCACCGCCGTCAGGCGCCTTGCGGCGGCTTCAGATAGCGGTCGAACCACTCGGTCGCCGCTTGTGCCGCCTCGTCCAGGGTGCCCGGCTCCTCGAACAGGTGCGTAGCCCCGGGCACTATCCGAAGGGCCTTGGCGCACGTCAGTTGCCGAAAGGCTTCTTGATTCAGGCGAAGGACTTCTTCGTCACGCCCGCCGACGATGAGAAGCGTCGGTGCGCGCACCGAGCTTAAGGCCTCGGCGGCAAGATCGGGCCGTCCGCCCCGCGAGACGACCGCGGCGATGGTGTCCCCGAAAAGACTGGCGGCGCCCAGGGCGGCCGCCGCACCGGTACTCGCCCCAAAATAGCCGATCAGCAGATGTCGCGTCGCCGCATGGGCTCTCGCCCATTCGGTGGCGGCGGCGAGGCGCTGGGTCAACAGAGGGATGTCGAAGCGCGTCGCGTAGCGCATGTCCTCGGTCGTCGTGAGAAGATCCAGGAGGAGCGTGCCCAGGCCGGCGGCGCGCAGAACGCGCGCCACATGGTTGTTGCGCGGACTCAAGCGACTGCTGCCGCTCCCGTGCGCGAAGATGACGAGGCCCTGGGCCGCTTCCGGCACTGCCAGGGCCCCTTCCAGGGAGAGTGCGTCGGCGGGAATGGAGACGAGGTGTTCGGCGTTATGCGCCATCATGGGCGGCTCCTTGCGTTAGGCGCGGCCGTCGTGCTCAGCCGTGGAGGGCAATGGGAACGCGCCGTGTGCCGAAGGGTGAGTCTGCGGCTGCGAAGTGTCCGGCAATCGGGGCTCCGCACTCGGGGCAGCGGCCTTCCGAGGTGACCCGGTAGTCCGTGATGTCGTGCCCATCGCGTGCCACCACGGGGGTCGCGCACCCTGGGCAGTAGGTGCTCTGGGCTGCGACATCGCGCACATTGCCCGTGTATACGTAGTGTAGCCCCACCCGCCTGGCGATGCTGCTTGCCCGCCTCAGCGTCGCGGCAGGCGTCGGCGGGAGATCCCGCATCCGGTAATCGGGATGGAAGGCCGTGAAATGAAGCGGTACGTCGTTTCCCAGGTTTCCTGCGATCCACTCGCACAGGTTCGTCAGTTCCTCGTCGGCGTCGTTCTGGCCCGGGATGAGGAGCGTCGTGATCTCCAGCCAGACGCGGGTTTCCCTCGCGAGGTAGACGAGGGTATCGAGCACCGGTTGCAAATGCGCGCCGGTGAGCTTGTGGTAGAACGCTTCGCTGAAGCTCTTCAGGTCGACATTCGCAGCGTCCATCTTGGCGTAAAACTCGCGCCGGGGCTGATCATGCATGTAGCCCGCGGTTACCGCGACGGTTGCGATGCCGAGTGCACGGGCGCAATCGGCCACATCCATGGCAAATTCGGCAAAGATGACCGGATCGTTGTAGGTGAAGGCGATGCTTCGGCAGCCGTGCCGTTTGGCGGCCGCGGCGATCGCTTGCGGGCTTGCCTCGTTCATCAGGCGATTCAGGTCGCGCGACTTGCTGATGTCCCAGTTCTGGCAGAACTTGCATGCCAGATTGCAGCCGGCCGTCCCAAACGAGAGGGCGCTCGAGCCCGGGTAGAAGTGGTTCAGGGGTTTCTTCTCGATGGGATCGATGCAAAATCCAGAGGATCGTCCGTACGCCGTGAGCACCATTCCATGGCCTTGCCGCTCGCGCACGAAGCACGCGCCGCGCTGCCCCTCGCGGAGCATGCAATCGCGTGGACACAGGTCGCACTGGATGCGGCCGTCGTCCGTCGGGTGCCAGTAGCGGGCCGGGTAGGGGGATTGACTGTTCATGAGGATTCGCTCAGGCGATCTACGGCCGACGCCCTTATGGCGCCTCTTTCCACTGGACAACGGAATAACGGGAGAGCACGACATCCGGCGCCCAGAAGTCGGCCGGCAACCCTGCCTTGCGCTTCAGCTGCTGCAAAAACGGCGCGGGCTCGGGCAACTGCTCCCAGACCTGGGGCAGGAACGTGCTGCGATACGCTCGCCACTGAAAGACCACGCCATCGCTCCCCGGACGCAATGCCTGCTTGGCATCCTCCTCCGATCCGGCCGGCAGTGCGGTGATGGCCGACAGGAGCGATACTTCGATTCTAGTCGACTCGATCTCATGGCGGCCCAACGGGGCGAAGCGCGCGTCGTGGAAGGCGGCCGCCACGGCGTTCGACCGTACGTCGCGGGCGATGGCCCGGTAGGCGCTCAGGGAGCCGACGCATCCTCGCAAATTCCCGCCTTGGGTCAGGGTGACGAAGGTGGCGCCGTCTTCTGCCGCCCACGCAGGAACGGGCTGCGCGTCGGCCGCGCCAAGACCGAAGGCATCGGCGATGGCCGAACGGGCCATGGCAAGCAGGATGGGGCCGCGCTCAGGCATTGCCCTGTTCCTCGAAGAAGGCGAACGAACCATAGCCGACCACCCGGGCCGGATCGCCCCCCGTCTCGCCGGAATTGTGCAGGTCCAGCAGATTGGGCGCGAGGGCGCGCCGTCTGGCGATCCGGAGGAAGCCATTCACGGCATACGCTCCGCAGGCCTGATGGGGCGTCAGCTTGCCTTCGAGGGCCAAGATGGCCTGCGCGGTCTGCAGGTCAGTTTTCTGCGCCGAATCATGAGGCAGAAAATGCGACAGATCGGAGCTCACGACGATCAGGGTTTCCGGTCCTCCCCACAGCGCGTCGAGGATTTCTGCGACTTCGTCTGCGCCGGCAAGCCCGACCAGGAGCGGCACCAGCGTGAAGCCCCTGAGCGCGTGCTGCAGGAACGGCAGCTGGACTTCCAAGGAGTGCTCGAAGGCGTGTGCGCCGATATCGTGCGGGATGCCCATGCGCATCGCGTGAGCCACGGCCTCGCCGTCGACATCCACGAGGCCGAGCGGCGTCGCGAAGGCCCGCGCCCCGGGCAGCGCCAGACCACGCAGCGGCGTCCGATGGGCAGGCCCGACGAGCACGACCCGCGTGACGGCGGGAGCCGCGGCGTTGAGCCTTGCATAGGCGCGCGCGGCCACTGACCCGGAGTAGGCGTAGCCGGCGTGAGGGGCGATGATGGCCTTCGGCCGGCGAGCGTCCGCGCAGGGCTGCACCTCGCCGAGCAGGGCGGCGAGTGCGCCTCGCAGGGTTGCGGTGTTTCCCGGATAGAATGTGCCGGCCATGGCCGCCGGCCGCAATGCCTCCATGTTGAGGCTCCTAAAAATACGGGGCTCTGCGTCGTTTGCCTGCGGTAACGAGGGACGACTGACATCTGCGAAATGCGGTATCCATCTGGGCTTTCCAAGGTCTCAGATGAGCGGACGAAATGCGAACAGTCATCCCGGTACCTAATTAGCCATATTGCTCAGCCCGCAGCCAGCGCTCGGGGCGGGCGGAGGTGCGGACTGCGGCCACAAGCAGGCGCTTCAGGATGGCGGACAAGTCGAAGCGGCGGTTGAAGCGGTATTGGACC